>CAUWEI010000184.1:0-4722 GCA_963557675.1 uncultured Oscillospiraceae bacterium
ACCATATATAATGTATTATTTCTTTGCAACCAGAAGAAAACGGTGGATTTGACCTGGAATACAGCCGTCCTGTTCCAAAATCTCTTGCTCCTGCAAAATTGCTAAACCCAAAGAGGCAAATTTTTGCCGAGCAATTTTCAAATACTGTTCTGGAAAAGGCCCCTTTGTTTTGTTCAAGAGTTTATTTGGTAAGCTTTCTCTGAATGAACTTGACCAACTCTACCAGAGGCAGCATAACAAGAGCAAGAGCCAGTGCAATGCTGTATTCCTGAAGGCCGATGGGGGTAAAGCCAAAGGCATTGGCCAGGAAGGGCACCTCAATCACTACGGTGGTGAGAATCAAAGAAGCAATGCCGGCCAGATTGAGCACCATGTTCTGGCTGTGCAGAGAGAAGATACTGCCACGCTGGCTACGCATGTTAAAGCTGTGAACGATCTCCGCCATAGACAGGGTGAGGAATGCCATGGTTACGCCGTGGGGAGAGTTTGCAAAGCCCAGAGTACCGAACTCCAGGAAATGACCGATAAAGAAGGAGGCCAAAGTGAGAACCGATACCGCCAGACCCTGATACATGGCATCGAAGCCCAGACCACCGGAGAAGATTCCGGCCTTGGCATCCCGAGGCTTCCGGCGCATGATGTCGGGTTCGCCACGCTCCATGCCCAGAGCCAGTGCGGGGAATGTATCGGTAATCAGGTTAATCCAAAGCAGATGGACCGGTTCCAAAATGGTGAAGCCCAACAAGGTGGCAATAAAAATACTGATGACCTCGGACATATTGGAGCCAAGGAGGAACTGGATGGACTTACGGATGTTGTCATAGATTCGGCGGCCTTCCTCCACGGCACCTACAATGGTGGCGAAGTTGTCGTCTGCCAGAACCATGTCCGCTACGTTCTTGGTAACATCGGTACCGGTGATACCCATGCCAACGCCAATGTCGGCGGTCTTAATAGAGGGAGCGTCGTTGACACCGTCACCGGTCATAGCGGTGACACAGCCAATGCTCTGCCAAGCGGAGACAATACGGGTTTTGTGTTCCGGCTGTACACGAGCATAGACGGAAATGTTCTGGAATTCCTTCCGGAAGGTTTCGTCGTCCATGTCATCCAGCATAGAACCGGTAATGGCTTTGTAATCGCCTTCCAGAATTCCCAATTCCTTGGCAATGGCCACGGCGGTGTCCACATGGTCGCCTGTAATCATAATGGGACGAATACCAGCGGCCCGACATTCTTCAATAGCGGCCTTAACTTCGGGACGAACGGGATCAATCATACCGGCAAGACCCAGGAACGTGAGATCCTGTTCCAGATTTTCAGGAGAAGAGTCTTCCGGAACGGCGGGCCAGGTACGGCAGGCGGCACACAATACACGCAGAGCCTTGTCTGCCATTGCCTTGTTGGCGGCGAGAATTTCACTCCGTTTCTGCTCGGTGAGGGGGACTCTCTTGCCGTTTTCCTCGATATGGGTACACCGGCGAAGAACTTCATCGGGAGCACCCTTGGTGAACTGAATCACATTGCTGCCATTTTGATGGATGGTAGACATCATTTTTCTGCCGGAATCGAAGGGAGCTTCTGCCACACGGGGGAAGAGCTGCTCCATTTCGCCCTTGGGCATATCTTTTTTGGCAGCCCAAGCCACCAGAGCGGCTTCGGTAGGTTCGCCTACGGCTTCGCCGTCGATCAGCTTGGCATCGGAGCACAGAGCCATAGCACGGGCGGTCTGCTCCATGGGACCGAAGTGTTCCACCACGGTCATCTTGTTTTGGGTCAAGGTACCGGTCTTATCGGAGCAGATAACCCGGGCACAGCCCAGAGTTTCTACAGCGGTAAGCTTACGGATAATGGCGTTTCGCTTCGACATATTGGTGACACCAATGGAAAGCACCACGGTGACCACCGCAGCCAGACCTTCCGGGATGGCTGCAACAGCCAGAGACACGGCAACCATGAAGGAATGGACAATCACATCGGCGGAGAAGGAGCCGGCTTGCAGGAGCTGAACACCAAAAATCACCGCACAGATGCCCAGAACCAGCCAGGTCAGAATCTTAGAGAGCTGACTCAGCTTTCTTTGCAGAGGAGTCTGCCCATCTTTGGCAGCAGCCAGAGCACCGGCAATCTTACCCATTTCGGTATTCATACCGGTTCCGGTGATGACAGCCACGCCACGACCATAGGATACGGTGGAACCCATGTAGACCATGTTCTTCCGGTCGCCCAGAGGAACATCCTTTCCGCCTTCCCGAAGATTGATAATGTCAATAAACTTGGTGACCGGCACAGACTCACCGGTAAGGGCGGCTTCTTCGATTTTCAGACTGGCACTTTCCAAAAGACGGCCATCTGCAGGGACCGCATCGCCGGCTTCCAGAACCACCACGTCACCAACCACCAGATCCTCACTGCGGACGGTGGTAAGCTTGCCGTCCCGAATGACTTTCGAGGTGGCGGCGGCCATTTCCTGTAGTGCTTCAATGGCTTTTTCTGCCTTGTTCTCCTGATATACACCCAGAATGGCGTTGACAATGACAACAAACAGAATAATAATGACATCGGTAAAGCTTTCGTTCTCATAAACCGCCAGCGCACCGCTGATGGCGGCGGCAGCCAGAAGAATGAGAATCATGGGGTCGGCCATTTGCAGGAAGAACCGCTTCAGGAGGCTGTCCTTTTTCTCCTGAGCCAGCTGGTTCTTTCCGTTTTTCTCCAACCGGGCCTGGGCTTCTGCATGAGTAAGGCCCTGTTCGGTGGAGTTCACGCTTTTAAGAACGTGGGTTGTGGATTCATCGTAGTAGCGCAAACTGATCTTCCTTTCTTCAAATAGATATTTTGGTAGAAAAAAAGAGGCCCATGCACAGTGACAACTGCACATGAGTCTCGTTGAGACCTGCCAAGCCAGACGCAAAGCGCCATGTATGTTGACTTGACACACCGGAACATCCGGTGCAACTACTCCCCCATGGGTGGACCGCAACGGCCCTCAATTTTTCATTGACTCTATGATAGCAGATTTTTTCAGAAATAGCAAGAGTACAGATGGGGACTTTTGACCAGTTTTGCCAAATTGTTGCCAAAGGTTTGGTAAAGAATATGCAAAGAAAGGATCTGTTTCAGCACCGTAAGAATAATTTACAGTTTTGACACATCCTGCCGCTGGTTTGACCTTGCATTAGACCGACATTCGTGATAAACTGGAAGCAATTATGCTCCGGAGCAAATTGCCGGAGGAAGAAATGAGGTTACTTCATGAATTGCAAAAAATGTCAGGCCCCTCTGGATGAGGGCGTTACCGTTTGCCCGCAGTGCGGCTTTGACAACCGGAGTGTAAACAAGAAGAAGCTGGCCCTTGTAATTGTCAGTGCAGTTGTGGTGCTGGCCATTGTGGTTGGCCTGGTGGTCCTGCTCACCAAGAACGGCAAGAATGACTCCACAGATTCCACCAAGGCTACCGAGACCACCGCAGCTACAGAAGGTACGGGCAGCACCGAAGGCACGGATACTACCGAAGGCACTGGCACTACTGACGTTACTGTCCCCAAGGATCTGCCCTCCTATACCTTTAAGGGAGAGGACATTTCTGCCGAGCTGCCCAAGGTGGTTGCCACCATGGGAGATGTAGAAGTTACAAATGCGTGGATGAATGTCTGGTATTGGAGCTCTTACTATGAGTTCCTGAATCAGTATGGTGCCTATGCCACCTACATGGGTCTGGACCCCAAGAAAGAGCTGGATCAGCAGCTCTATGGAGCGGAAGACAAGGAAATGACCTGGCAGCAGATGTTCCTGGAACAGGCCATTATGAGCTGGACTCGTTACCAGGCCCTGTGTCTGGAGGCTCAGGCCAATGGCGTGACACTGAGCGAGGAAGGCCAGAAGCAGTTGGATTCCATGGAAAAGGATATGAACGAAGCAGCTAAAAAGGCTGGCTTTGCCGATGCCCAGCAGATGATTGAAAATGACTTCGGCAAGGGCATTACTCTGGAAGAGTACAAGAAGTATGTAAACACCATTCTTCTGGCCAGCGAATACTACAATAAACTGTCCCAGGAGAAGCAGGCTTCTTTGACCGAGGAGCAGCTGGCACAGTACTATGACGAAAATACCGAAAAGTTCGATCAATACAATGTGAAAAAGGACGAGACTCCTGCTTTTGTAAATGTGCGTCATATTCTCATTAAGCCGGAAGTTACCGAAGGTGCAGAAGGCCCCACGGATGAGCAGAAGGAAGCGGCTCGTGCCAAGGCGCAGGACATTCTGGATCAGTGGAAGGCTGGAAAGGCTACCGAGGAGAGCTTTGGTGCGCTGGCCAAGGAACATACAGAAGATCCCGGCTCGAAGGAAGCTGGTGGCCTGTACAATAATGTACGCAAGGGCCAGATGGTTCAGGAATTTGATGCCTGGTGCTTTGATCCTGCACGCAAGGCAGGAGACGTGGATTTGGTAGAAACCCCCTACGGCTTCCATATCATGTACTTCGTCAATGCCAGCGAGGAAAAACAGTGGTATGCAGTTGGCAAGGAAATGTACCTTGCAGAAGAACTGGAAAAGGTTATTACGGGACTTCTGGAAAAGTATCCCCATGAGTTCAATTATGACGCTCTGGCACTTACCAAGGTAGACACCACCAGCAATTACTAATATCATATAGTATATAAGTGGAGAAAGGGGCTGTACAAAAATGGCCCCGACTAAAATTCAGAGGTCCCGAATCGG
>CAUWEI010000185.1:0-4620 GCA_963557675.1 uncultured Oscillospiraceae bacterium
AAAGCTGTCCTTTTTTCTTTTCCTAACCTGTAACACATCATTGACAAACCTACAGAAGATGGTGTTACGATTGCAGAATTTGGTTGACTTTTGCTGTAAATTTGGTATGATACTAAGAGCAACGTGCGGTGGTGACACTTCACTGCATCTTAAGGAGTGTGTCGACAATGTATAAACAGCAGACTATTGTAAAGTGTGACGCTGGCCTGTATAACGAGCAGGTTACCTACTTTGTGCAGAAGGCCAACGAATTCCGCTCCAACATTTGGCTGGAGTGCGGTAGCAAGAAGATGAATGCCAAGAGTCTTTTGGGCATTATGTCTATGTGCATCGGTACCGGAACCGAAGTGACCGTCTCTGCAGATGGTACAGATGAGACCGAAGCAGTTACCGCTCTGTGCGAGATGTTGCAGAGAGATCTTTTTTAAAACCAGTCCATATCTGCCTCAGGGCGCTGCCGCGTGGTAGGCCCTGAGGCTTTTTTCCTATGGGGGTGTGTGATTCTATGACGTTTGAAGAATTAAAAGATAAAGCTCTGTCGCTTCCATATGCCCCTGGTGTTTATATTATGCGGGACAAGAATGGAAAAGTGATTTACGTTGGAAAGGCAAAAAAGCTAAAAAACCGGGTAAGTCAGTATTTTCAGGATTCTGGTTCCCACACATTAAAAACAAGAACCATGGTTTCTAAGGTGGCACAGTTTGATGTAATTGTTGCTGCCTCGGAGTTTGAAGCTCTGGTTTTGGAATGCTCTCTCATTAAACGGCATATGCCCCGATATAACATTCTCTTAAAAGATGATAAGGGGTATCCGTATCTTAGGCTAAATATGAAGGAAGCTTATCCCAAAATTACTATGGTCAACAAGTTAGAGCGAGATGGAGCTGATTATTTTGGCCCCTACGGAAGCCGAAGCCTGACCCAACAGGTGATTGATACGATCCGTTTGACGCTGAAACTTCCGGGATGCAGCAAGCAATTCCCCAGGGATATCGGCAAAGAACGTCCTTGTCTCAATTACCACATGAACCAATGTCGGGGATGGTGCCAGGAATCTCAGTCGCAAGAAGCGTATCGGGAAGCCATCGAGCAGGCAAAACTTTTGCTCTCCGGACACTATAAGGAGCTTGTAAAGACATTAGAACAGCAAATGCTGGACGCTTCTGAGAAACTGGAATTTGAGCAGGCCGCAGAACTTCGAGACCGGATGAAGGCAGTAGAAATTCTGGGACAGAAGCAGCTTGTCACGGCAGGTTCTCTGGCGGATACTGATGTGATTGGATTTGCCCAGACGGCCGCAAAGAGCTGCTTTGTGGTGCTGCATTACTCCAGCGGAAATCTTCTGGATAAGGAATACGAAGTCTTACCGGTACAGGATAGTTCGGAAGCTGCGGTTTCCAGCTTAGTGAAGCAATATTATCTATCCCGTGGCATTGCGCCGAAGATTGTCCTACTTCCAGTGGCTATGGAAGATCAGGAACTATTTTCGGACCTGTTGCTGCAAAATACCGGCCGCAGGACACATTTCCGTGTTCCGCAGCGTGGAGACAATGCACATCTCGTGGAGCTGGCGCAGGAAAACGCCTTACAGGAGGCAGAGCGAGTCACCAGCAGGGAAGAACGAATCTCTGGTACGTTGCAGCTCCTTGGAAAAATGCTTTCCTTACCGAAGCCTCCAAGACGAGTGGAATCCTTTGATATTTCAAATCTGGCAGGGACGGACATTGTTGCTTCTATGGTGACATTTATAGATGGAAAGCCAAGCAAGAAAAATTACAAGCGTTTTAAGGTTGAGGGCCTTGTAGATCAAGATGATTATGCGTCTATGGAGCAGGTAGTGACTCGCCGTTTTCGCCACTACAAGGAACAGGATGTGGGGTTTGAGGAAGCTCCGGATGTTCTGCTGATTGATGGCGGCATTGCTCACGCTCAAATTGCAAGGAGTGCTCTGGAACGTCTGGGGCTGTGCTTTCCTGTGTTTGGCATGGTCAAGGATGCAAGACATCGCACCAGAGCTCTGGTGACCCCGGACGGTGATGAAATCGCTCTGGATGGTACACCGGCAGTATTTGCGCTCATTGGTACCATTCAGGAAGAAACGCATAGATTTGCCATTACCTACAACCGAACGTTGCGAAGCAAACGCTTGCGCTATTCTGCGTTGGATCAAATTCCGGGCATTGGCCCAAAACGGAAAGCGGAGCTTCTAAAGCGATTTGGTTCGCTGAGTGCCATTGAACAGGCAGAACTTTCTGAACTGGAGCAAATTCTGCCTAAAGATGCATCACTTGCGGTATATGCACATTTTCACAAGGAGGAATCGCAATGCGAGTCATAACTGGAACTGCGAAAGGTGTAAGCTTGAAAACACCTGAGGGAATGCAAACCCGCCCTACCTCAGATCGTGTGAAAGAAGCACTTTTCAGTGCCATTCAATTTGATCTTCCCAATGCCCGGGTGTTGGATTTGTTCGCAGGTACGGGTCAGTTGGGAATCGAAGCCCTTAGCCGTGGGGCACAAAAAGGTGTTTTTGTCGATCTTCGCCGGGATGCCTGCCAGTTGGTGCAGGAAAATTTGCGAAAGACCAACCTGACAGAGAAGGGAACCGTCGTCCAGTCTGACTACCTGAGTTATCTGAAAAGAGCCAAAGGCCCCTTTGATATTATCTTTTTAGACCCCCCATATGCAGAAGTTTTTCTTGAAACTGCACTAAAACACATATCAGAAATTGACATTTTGGCTAATGGTGGTATAATAGTTACTGAACGGCCTATAGGAAAAGAGCTGTTGGGCGATTTTCCAAGTTTAGAAAGGTCGCGGGACTATAAGTACGGGAATACACTAATTACCATTTTCCGGAACGTCTCGACCAAGGATGTAGAATGAAAATAGCAATTTATCCCGGTAGCTTCGACCCGGTGACCAATGGTCACTTGAACATCATTCGCCGCGCTGCCAATATTTTCGATAAGCTGATTGTCTGTGTTATGGTAAATGCAGGCAAGCATCCGATGTTTACTCTGGAAGAACGTACAGAGCTTTTGCGCAGAGTAACACGAGAACTTCCTAACGTAGAGGTAGACTATGCAGACGAACTCCTTGCTACCTATGCCAAGCGGCGTGGAGGATGCGTGATCGTGAAAGGATTGCGTGCCACTTCTGACTTTGAGAACGAGTTTCAGATGGCACTGATCAATCACAAAATCAATCCAAGTCTGGACACGATGTTCCTAACCTCGGAGCATCAGTATATGTACCTCAGCTCCAGTACCGTAAAGGAATTGGCTAGCTATGGCGTGGAACTGCGGGACTTCCTGCCGGAAGAGATTATCCCCGATGTGAAACGCAGAATTCAAGACATGAAATAATTGGGAGGAACAAAGCCATGCATGACAACGGCATTGAAGAACTGATTACGAAATTATACGATATGGTGCAGGATGCACGTTCATTGCCTCTGGGCGCCGATAAGTGCATCATTGAACGGGACAAGGTCCTGGATATGCTGGACGAAATCAGCAACCTCATGCCTGCTGAACTGAAGCAGGCAAAGACTGTGGTAGACTCCCGGAATGAACTCATTGCCAAAGCCAAGCGTGAGGCAGAAGGGATTCAGCGTCAGGCTCAGGCCAGAGCTCGTCAGATGATCTCTCAGGAAGAGATATACAAGGAAGCTCAGGTGCAGGTTGAGGAAATGATTGCAAACGCACAGAACAAAATCAAGGAACTGAAGCAGGTCACAAACGACTATGTGGATGATAGCCTCAAGAGCACGGAAGATGCCATTGCTGAGGCATTGGCTCAGGTTCGTGAGACCCGTGGCCGCTTCCGCAAGCTGGTTAACCCCCAGGAGCGTGCCTCCTCTCCCATCATTGAGGAAGTATAAGACTTACTGAAAAAGAGCTGTTCTTTTGAACTTGATGAAGTTTAAAAGAGCGGCTCTTTTTTGTTTGCGAAAATGGTTCTTCTGCTTCTCGCTCTGTCATACGCTTGTACCGAAAGGGGAGAGGAGTATGACCAAAAAACATGCGGTTACAAACAATGTGGGGGGAACAGGAAGGGCGCTTGCCCTTGGAAGTGCTGTCAGCATTTTGACAACGCTTGGACTTTGCGCCTTTGTGGCACTTCTGGTGGACAAGCAAACCCTGCCCTATGAGATGTTAAAAAAATTGCCATTGATTCTCACGGGCGTGTCCTGCCTGGTTGGCACTTGGATTGCAGGCGGTCTTGCAAAGAAGCAGCAGATGGTTGTTTGCTTGCTGTCTGGAATGGTATATCTGCTGGTGCTTTTTGCTGTGACGGCCTTTGCGTTTCAGGGGGGGTATCACGGCATAGCTGCTTCCAGCGGCGTTATATTGGGGTGCAGTACCCTAACAGGTCTCCTGCATGCAAAAGGTGGGAAGCGTACCAAAAAAGCATACTATAAGTTCAAATAGTATATTGCAGGGTTACGTGAGAGATTGAATAAACGAAGACGAATAATTATTCATTTGGCGTTTCAAGGGTGACATAACACAGTTTACATAAGATATTTGCATAAGAATCCAATTTTGCATTTTTTGAATATGTAGGTTTGTCAATGATGTGTTACAGGTTAGGAAAAGAAAAAAGGACAGCTTT
>CAUWEI010000186.1:0-4577 GCA_963557675.1 uncultured Oscillospiraceae bacterium
GGATGCTGTTGCACCCAGACCTTTTGTCAATCCGTAGCTAGGATTTACGCTTACTCTATAGTAGCTCATATTGCACAAATAGTCAATGTATTATGCACGAACTGTAGGTAAATGTAACCAACAACAGGTATTAACCCAGAATCGTCGAAAAAACATACAGGGAATCAATTTGCTCCGCATGAAAAGGGTATCCATATTTTTCTAAAACGGAGCGTATGAGACCCTGTCCAAATCCGTGCATCCTGCATTTCTGTTCTCTACTTACTGGTATGCAGGGGGCACACGAACAAGTGTTACGTACAACCAACTGATACACACCTTGCTCTTCCCATATACGAACCCAGATATACTTCTCTTTTGATCGTTCACTAGCTGAGATGGCATTATCCAAAATATTTCCCAGCAATGTAACAAGGTCACCATCTTCCATCGGAATCGCAGATAAGTCATTGCAAGACACCAACATTCTAATTTCTCTTTCAGTTGCCAGTTGGTACTTTTGGTGCAAGACTGCATTGATCATTGGATGATTGGTGTTAATCAGCGGGGTAAGCTCCTGAGAAGTACTTAAAAGATGCTGCACATATTTTGCGGCTCGATCATATTCCTTCTGCACAAGCAAGCTGCCCAGTACATCCAACTGATTTCGGAAGTCATGTGTAATTTTTCTTTGCTGGCTAAAAGACTCTTGATATGTTTCTGCTAGCTGCAAGTTGTAAGCTGCCTCAGTCTGCAATCTCTGCTTTTCTTCCTGTACCTGACGATTCTGCTCTAATTTATTGACTACCAAACATAACAAAACATTGATGCATAGCAGCCCACCACTGAGAATAATCACATTGCCGGGCAACCTTCCAGATTTTATTGTATTGCTAAGAATGGTCGCTGTTCCTAAAATAGTATAAAGAGGAACCAAAATCAACAACACCCATAGAACGCTTTTCCCTTTCCGATTTTGCTGTTGCCGTTTTACAACATAGCTACATCCAAATGAAACAGATAAGAGCAGCGATCTGGCACTTATCAAGGAAAACAAATAGCCAGCACTGGCCGACAAGGCTAACTGGGCAGATTGGTTTGTGATCGTCATACATATTGCCAGTATAGAAATATCTATCGCATAAGCTGACGCCCAAAAGAGAAGTATCACCAGCATTTTTTTCCAAATATCTCCACAGCAACAAAGCTCACATAACAAAAACCAATCGGATAGTATCAATACAATTGCGATAATGGGAGACCACGCATTTGTAAACATCGACAAGAAGATATGAACAAATCCGCAAAAAATGATGGCGCTCCATTTGTGCCATTTTTTGTCTCTCTTTGCGGAAAGAAAGCTGTCATCACCAGCATTCCACATAGAAACTCCGTTGCAGATGCCAATAATTCAATTCCAATCATTGGTGTATTCCTTTCCAGCGCAACATACTCTGTATCAGATTATGGTATTCCTTTCGACTACAGGGTAGATTCTTGTTCGAGTCCAAAATTGCTTCGTAATTCTTAATTGTAATGCAGCGTGCAAGGTTAATAATATAGCATCTGTGAATACGCAAAAAACCCTTTCCTGACAAAATGGATTCTATATCACCAAAGCGCATATAGGTTTGATATTTGTTCTTTCCGTAAAAAACAGCGTTTCTTCCGTGACTCTCTATATATATAATTTCATTCAGCGGAATCGATACTTTCTGTCCCACAATTTCTATCTCAATTACCCCCTGATTGAGTTTTCTTTCCATAAGTACAGAATCCATCGCACTTTCCAGACTATTCACCAGTTGACTTTTCAGCAAATATGCATTGGCCTTTACCTGATATCCCATCGTTGCATAATCCAGAAAGGCCGAAACAAACAGCAGAGAAATATCCGGGTTTTTGCGTCGAATTTGTGCAGCAACTTGAACACCATTCTGTTTGTCCATCACAACATCCAGAAACAGGATTTGCAATGTTTGCCAATTACTTGCCAGCAAGTTTTTACCGCTGGTAAAAACTAAAATCCGCGCATCTATGCCTTTCTTTTCCAAATAACTATGTAGTAATTCACACAGTTTATTAGCCCATTCCTGCTGATCATCGCAAATTCCTATTTCAAGCAACACACTCACCTACAACTTTGTTTCGATTTACTATATACTCCACCTTGTCAGTGCAGTCTAACCACTGCATGTAGCACATTTTCCTATCAAAGATACCACATGATGTCCATCCTTATATCTTCAAGGTTGATGACGATTCCATATACCACTCTAAGATTAAGGTAGAACACTCTCTTCAACAATATTGTACTGTTCAACAATGAAATTATCAAGACCTGTTAATAAAAGTCAAAAAAGGAACTGCTGCAAAGATGTTCCGTCATCCAACAATCTGACTAAAATATGATTTAGCCTTATGTAGTGTAAAAAGATCCGATTGTTCTGCGATATAAATCTAGGATCGCCTCACGGCTTAAATACACCTCTGGTACCTGCAATAATATTTCAGATCAACAAATTTTTATAGACTTCAGCAGAAAAATTCAGCACATTGGAGACATCTAAACATGGTGTCTAAGCAAGATCAGTGGGGCCAGTGAACACCTGAAATCGTAGGTCGTCTATTCTAATCCGATGTCAAGAAAGCGATTCTTGCGGTTTTCTGCACCAGGCCAGGTATCGGTAATGGGGCAGTCCATTCTCAACAGCCGTCTAGATCATGGTAAAGATCGCTACACACCCTCAGCTCCGGTCGGAATATTGGCAAACATGGAGTTTTTCAGTCAATTATAGAAGGTTTTATACTTTACGTGAACAGTTGTTTCTCATCTCCATTCTACCAGCTTTTAAGCAATTAGTTAGACATAGTCTCTGTTCCTTCAGATGAACTGCTTCCCGTAATGTGGACAACGAAATAACATAAAATTTTCTCTGTCTGCCCCCCCATCTCTCAAAAAAGCTCCTCACCACCGTTATGGTAGTGAGGAGTCTCTTTTGTCCTATGCCCTTTATTCTTATATACGGATGCTGGCTATGTACTTGACGGTATATACATGGGTCCGTCGGTTCGCTGCTCGATCATCTGTAAAAAATATCGGTGTATGGACAAATCCTCACTCAACTCTGGATGAAACGCTGTTACAAGCTGGTGGTTTTGTCTTGCCGCCACAATATTTCCGTCTACCGTTGCCAGAATCTCCACGTCTTTTCCGACTCTTTCGATGTACGGCCCACGGATGAAGGTCATGGGCACGGTTCCAAGCCCATGGAAGGGTTCTTCCACATAGAAACTGCCCAGTTGCCGACCATAGGCATTTCGCTTGACCGCAATCTCCATGGTGGCAAAGCATGGGGTTCCACCGTCTATCTCCTTGGCCAGCAGAATCAGTCCGGCGCAGGTTCCAAAAACAGGAAGTCCATTCCGAATCCGTTCAGTAAGAGGTTCCAACAAGCCCAAATCCCGGAGCAGCTTTCTCATAACCGTACTTTCCCCACCCGGAAGAATCAGCCCGTCAAAAGGGGCTTCCAAATCCTTCCTCTGCCGGATTTCAAAGTGCTCTACTCCCAGCTTTTCCAACACCGCAGCATGTTCGGCAAAGGCACCTTGCAGTGCCAAAAC
Organism: uncultured Oscillospiraceae bacterium; assembly: GCA_963557675.1. Lineage (GTDB taxonomy): Bacteria > Bacillota > Clostridia > Oscillospirales > Oscillospiraceae > Faecousia. Next base: position 3,604 of record CAUWEI010000186.1, read on the forward strand.
TCCGACTCTCATATTACTTTCCCCGCTCCGCCATCAGAATTTCGATTTCCTGCTCATTGATGCCTACCATTGCTTCGCCCAAATCTTCGGACAGGGTTGCCAGCATCTTTGCATCATTATAATTCGTAACGGCCTGCACAATGGCAACCGCTCTCTTTTCCGGGTTTCCGGATTTGAAGATGCCGGAACCAACAAACACACCTTCTGCACCCAGCTGCATCATAAGGGCCGCATCCGCAGGGGTTGCCACACCACCGGCAGCAAAATTCACCACGGGCAATTTCTTGTGTTGGTGTACATACTGCACCAATTCATAGGGAACCTGAAGCTGCTTTGCGGTATCAAACAGCTCTTCTTCTGCCATGGAACCAATCCGGCGGATTTCAGACTGCATCATACGCATATGCCGCACGGCCTGTACCACATCACCGGTACCAGGTTCCCCCTTAGTACGAATCATCGTGGCACCTTCATTGATTCGGCGCAATGCTTCTCCCAGATCTCTTGCACCACAGACAAAGGGGACATCAAACTTGGTCTTATCGATATGGTATCGATCATCCGCAGGGGAAAGAACTTCGCTTTCATCGATGTAGTCAATATCAATGGCCTGCAAAATCTGTGCTTCTACAAAGTGACCAATCCGGCATTTGGCCATAACCGGGATGGAAACGGCATCCTGAATTCCCTTAATCATTTTGGGGTCGCTCATTCTGGAAACACCGCCGGCTGCTCGAATGTCGGCCGGAATCCGTTCCAGTGCCATGACTGCACAAGCACCCGCAGACTCCGCAATTTTTGCCTGTTCCGGTGTGGTAACGTCCATAATAACGCCACCTTTTAACATCTGGGCCAGTTCTTTGTTGAGTTCATATCTTGTTTTTTCCATGTTTTGTTTCCTCCTTTACAAATTTCTGTAGATAAGATATAATAAATCTGATAATAAGAAAATAACCAAAACAGGAGTATAATAT
>CAUWEI010000187.1:0-4478 GCA_963557675.1 uncultured Oscillospiraceae bacterium
ATATAGAATATCCCAAATAAGGAAGGACACCCCATGATTTACACCGTCACCATGAATCCTGCCATTGACTACGTGGTAGGACTCCCCTCCCCGTTCCAGCCGGGCAAAACCAACCGCAGCCATTGGGAACAGTGCCAATTTGGCGGCAAAGGCATCAATGTCTCCATGGTATTGCAGGCTCTGGACTGTGAAACCACCGCTTTGGGGTTTGTGGCTGGATTTACCGGAGAGGCTTTGGAACAGAATTTACAGGCCCAAGGGCTTGCCACGCAGTTTCTTCACCTCTCCCACGGCCTCACCCGAATCAACGTAAAAATCAAAGACGGCCAGGAGTCCGAAATCAACGGACGAGGCTGCACCATTTCCCCGGAGGACTTACACAATCTATATAAGCAGCTCGACAGGCTGACGGACGGCGACCTTCTGGTTCTTTCCGGCTCCGTACCGCCGGGACTTTCTGCCGACGCCTACCGCTCCATTATGGCCCACGTCTCCCCGAAAAACATCCCGGTTGTGGTGGATGCCTCCGGTGCGCTTCTGGAACAGGCTCTGTCCTGCAAGCCCTTTCTGGTAAAGCCCAATTTGGACGAATTGGAACACCTTCTGGGAAAAACAGCCGCAGACGAAACCGAGCTTCGCTCCATGGCAAAAATCCTGCAAACCCGTGGGGCCAGAAATGTTCTGGTTTCGCTGGGTGCAGATGGTGCTCTTTTACTGGACGAGACCGGAACCTTCCACCGAATCCATTGCCCCAAAGGGGACGCTGTGAACACCGTCGGGGCCGGAGATTCCATGGTGGCAGGCTTTCTGGCCGGGTACTTGCAAACCGGTGACTACCTCCATTCCCTGCGTCTGGCTACTGCCGCCGGATGCGCTACCGCCTTTTGTCCCGGTCTGGCGCAGAAGGACCAGATTCTTTCTCTCATGGGGTCTTTTACTTAACTCACATACATCGTTGTGCAACATTACCAGTTCCGTATTTGTTTTTTCTCACTTATTTGTATTATCTTCATGGTTTATTCATGGAAATCCAGGATGGCTTATGGTATAATGAGGATATACAAATTGGCCGTATGGCCTGTGAAATATAGAAGGAGCAACCCATGAACATTTTGTTTTTTCTGACTCCCAAGAGTATGTGCTCATACTTAGATGATGACTGCACCTTGCGGCAGGCATTGGAACGGATGGAGGTCATCGGCTATGCCGCCCTTCCCATCCTGAATAAAAAAGGCGAATACTGCGGCACCCTCACCGAAGGTGATATGCTGTGGGCCGTAAAGAATCTGTGCGGTATGGATTTGCGCCAGACGGAAAACCATCGGATTATGGAGATTTCCCGCCGTCGGGATAACGTCCCCGTCAACGTCACTACCACCATGTACGACCTGATTTCTCAGGCCAGCGAACAGAACTTCGTCCCTGTGGTGGACGATAAGAACGCCTTTATCGGTCTGGTGACCCGGCGTTCCATCATGCGCTACTGTCAGCAGTATATCACAGACGAGGACTAAACCCTGTGGATGTTAAGCTGCCTCACCCCCGGGTGAGACAGCTTTTTTCACGATTTTATCCATACCAACCCACCGAAAGGACGAAACTTACAAGATGATAAAATTTTTCAAGCGGATTCTGAGCTTCCTTGGAATTCTGGTGGCAGCCGCCCTTCTTTTTGTGCTCTGCCTCACCCTTACGGAGTACCGCCCGGAGGACCGTTCTCTGGCTGAAATCTCCACCACTTCTCCCCAGCAGGTCTTTTCCGGACAGCAGGTTCGGCTTCTGAGCTGGAACACCGGCTATGCCGGATTAGGGGAACAATCCGATTTCTTTATGGACGGCGGCAAGATGGTAGATCCTCCCAGTCAAGACAACGTGCAGGAAAACATGAAGGCCATCGGGGACTATCTGAGCGGCACCGAGGCCGACTTCTACCTGCTTCAGGAGCTGGACCGAAGCTCTTCCCGGACAGACCGGGTAGATCAGGCCGCCTATTACGAGGAGCAGACCGGACTTCCCTGGTCCTACGGTGCAAATTACCGCTGTTTCTTCGTCCCTTACCCCTTCCCGCCCCTTGGAAAGATGGATTCCGGCATCGCCACCTTCTCTCCCTACCAAACCGCAAAAGACCCCATTCGTTTGAGCCTGCCCTGTCCCTTCACCTGGCCCATTCGGGTCGCCAACATGAAGCGATGCGTTCTGATGAACACCTACGATTTGGAAGGCACGGACAAGAAACTGGTCGTGGTCAACCTCCATTTGGAGGCCTATGACGACGGGGAAGGCAAAATTGCCCAGACCAAGAAACTGTTTGAAATTCTGGAAGGCGAGTACGAAAAAGGAAATTATGTCATTGCCGGCGGCGACTTCAACCAGACCCTTCCCGGCAGTTTGGAGAACTACCCCCATCAGGGCGGAGATTTGTGGAAGCCCGGCCATCTGGAAAACGGCATTCTTCCTGAAGGCTGGCAGTTCGTCTACGATTCTTCCGTGCCCACCTGCCGCTCTCTGGACAAGCCCTATGACCGCAGCAACCCAAATCACCAGTTCTATGTGCTGGACGGGTTTCTGGTGTCTCCCAACGTCCAGCCCACTTTGGTGGAAACCCAGGATTTGGGCTTTGTAAACTCTGACCACAACCCGGTGCGGATGGAGGCCAATCTGCTTCCCTGATTGCTCCGAGTATTTCAAATTTTGCAGGAAAGGAACTGATTTTCATGGATAAAAAAGCCTTACGCCGTGAAATTAAGGCAAAAAAGCAAGCAATGACCGAACATCAAATTGAGGCTTGCAGCAAAGAACTGACCCGAATGGCTCTGGAATCTCCTCTGGTACAGCAGGCATCGTCCGTCTATGGCTACCTGTCCTATAATCAGGAAGTACGTACCATGGCTCTGTTGGAGGCTTTGCAGAAAATGGGAAAACGGGTGGCAGTCCCCAAGGTATTCGGTGACACCATGCGGTTTTTGTGGCTGGATGATTTGCAGGCCGTTTCGCTGGGCTATTGCAACATCCCGGAGCCGATTGCAGACGAACCGGAGGCCGACGACCCCAACGCTCTGGTACTCATGCCCGGTCTGGCCTTCGACCCGGAGGGGCACCGCTGCGGCTATGGCGGTGGATTCTACGACAAATTTCTGGCACAGGAGCCTTCCCATAAAACGCTGGCTCTGTGCTATGGCTTTCAGATGTATCCCCATTTGGAAACCGATGCCCACGACATCCCGGTAGATCAGGTACTTTGGGCGGAGGTGCCGGAAGAATGAAAGCTTTATTTCTCCTTGTTTTTGCCGCTGCGGTTTTTGGCCTGTGCTTTGCGGTGGACAAAGGCAGTGCCCGTCTGCTTCAGAAAGCAAAAAGCCGGGATTCGGTTCGCCTTCCTCTTCGCTATCCCATTTTGTCTGTTTGCGCTTTCCTGTGCGCCCTGATTGCCGGTATCCACGGCATCCACAGCAAAAGCCCGCTGTTTATCTGCGCCGCCGTGTGCTTTTTGGGCGTTGGAATTTACGGACTTTACGCCTACCATAATATGAAAATTACCTATGATGAGCAGGGTTTTCTCCTCAAAAACGGAAAATTTTCCAAGAAATTTGCCTTTGGGGACATTGCCTATCAGCGTGTCGCCATCACCAAACGGGCCTGTTGTCTGGTTCTTTGCACCAAAGAGGATGAAGTGGTGCTTTACAGCTATATGCAGGGCTTTGAACCCTTTTTACAGGCCGCTTATTTGGGCTATTGCAAAGCCAACGGACTGGACCCGGAGGCACAGGAGTGGCACAATCCCAGCGATCACCGTTGGTTCCCCGACGACATCGACGCAGAAAAGTGAGGTACCTACATGGCACACATTCCCCAGGGAGAAACCAGCGTTCTGGAGCTTCTCCCCTTTCAAACCGCATTGGAAGACGCATTGCAGCCCGCAGAAGAATATGATGTAAGCCGTTGGCTCTACGTTCCCAACCGCTACAGTGAATATCGGTATATTCTGGGAACCCGTGGACAGCGTCCCTTGATTTGTATGGGAATCAATCCCTCCACCGCCGCCCCGGATGCCTTGGATAACACCTTGAAATCCGTGGAACGGATTGCCCTGCACAACGGATACGACAGCTTTCTCATGTTCAATGTCTATGCCCAGCGGGCCACCAATCCCGATTCCATGGAGCGGACCTGCAATCCCCTGCTCCACAAAGAAAATCTGGAAGCATTTCGGTATCTGCTTTCCCTGAATCCACAGCCCGACATCTGGGCCGCATGGGGTGCGATCATTGAAAAGCGTGGATATTTGGCGCAATGTCTCTTAGACCAGATTCAGGCGGCACAGGACTTCCACGCCCGTTGGTTCACCGCTGGGCCGATCTCCAAAAAGGGCCATCCCCACCATCCCCTGTATCTGCGTAAGGATGCCGCCTTAGACCCCTTCGACCCGGAAAAATACTGTCGGGAGATTTTGGGTCCGGAATGACGGCCCTGTTGAAACC
>CAUWEI010000188.1:0-4373 GCA_963557675.1 uncultured Oscillospiraceae bacterium
CGATTCGGGACCTCTGAATTTTAGTCGGGGCCATTTTTGTACAGCCCCTTTGTTTGTATTGGCTGCGTCTGCTTTTTTAACAGAAAAATCCCCCTTGTGTAGGACAATCACTACACAAGGGGGATGTTTTATGTAATTTTACCGTGAAATTTATTGCCGATCCGGCTTACTGCTGCTTGGTGGTGTGGCAGCTGGGGCACTCATTCAGCTTCTCATCATAGCGAGTACCGCACTGGCTGCAGAAAACGTAGTTGGTCTTCTTCATGTAAGTGGGCTTCTGCTCAGGCTCCACAGTGCCGGGCATCTTCTTGTTGATCTCAATGAGATTCTTTACGCCCAGGAACATCAGCATCAGAGATTCGTATACGACACGGACGAGGATGGGACCCAGAAGCATCGTCACGAGGCCCTGTCCGAATGTAGCAACGTACTGAGAGCCATAGAAGGCATCAATTCTCTGGCCGAACAGCAGGAAAAAGCCATAGAAAATAACAAAAGCAGTGGACAGCACATAGAGAACCTGCAAAATCTTTTCCAGAAGTAAAAACTTGAAATTGCACAAATCATGGATAAACTGCAGGAAGGGATGGAGCTTCTCCCGGCGAGAAGCAGGTACAATCAGGATCAATGCTGCGATGGTTGCAGCCAGAGCCAGCACTCCGGCAACAATCACGGTGACTTGGGGTGTCATAAGAATTTCCTCCTCTTACTTCATTCTAATATAATGTTAGTATATCGCACTCTACACGGCTTGTCAACTATTTTAGCCAAGTTACGTTAGGATAAGTTCTGTTCAAAGTAAAAGTACTTTTTATCTTTCTTCTTTTCCAAAAAACAGGTCTCCTTTTTTACAAGAAATAATTGAGCTTCATAAAAATTATGGTTTTCTATCACATTCCCTCAAATCCTACTTGCTTTTTTTCGACATATTTGCTATATTAACATCGGTAATTGTGCGTTCGTATGCGTTTGATTGCATCAGTGCCCGGTGCTTTCATCTCTCCTCGCATACAAATTACAGAATTACCTCCCCTCTTTTCCGGCAGGCCGGCAGGATTCTCCTGCCGGTTTGCTATTTTTTATACCATTCTCATTCTTTTTGGAACAACTTGCAGAAACATATTGCATCCGGAGCGACCGATTTTTGAGGCTTTTTTCTGCGAACATCCGCTATACTTTCTATGTACAACAGAATTGAATGGGCCGGTATGCGGCAATGTCTTTTTCTCCGACAGGACTCAGCCCGTTTTCTCTCCAAGCAAAAGAACCTCCACTTTTGTTGTATTTTTGTACATAAAGTTTGCAAATTCTTGAAGTTTTTGTAATTTCTCTTGCAGGGACATCGGTTTTGTGGTATTATATCCATATCTATGCGAAATCTGTCTACTCCACGCATGAGCGTTAGGCTTGTTTTGCAGTAAAAAAGGAGGAAATATCCGTTTGACTCACGGTGCGGCAGTGTGGAGACCTGTCGTAATGTGGTGTCACCGTTTGAGGTGACCACGAGGCACTTGGCGCGGATGCCCATGGGCCGGAGTCGTAAGCATATGGCAAAAGTATCTCTGAAAGGCATCATGAAGATTTACCCCTTCAGCGGTGACGACGTTAAGAAGAACAAGAAGAAGAAAAAGGATGCCGAGGAAGTTTCTCACGAAGATCGTGCTCAGCTGACTGTTACCGATAAGGGTGTTGTTGCGGTTCATGACTTCAATCTGGAAATCGCCGACAGAGAGTTCATCGTTCTGGTTGGTCCTTCCGGCTGTGGTAAGTCCACCACCCTGCGTATGGTTGCCGGTCTGGAAGAAATCACCGGTGGCGAGCTGTACATTGGCGACCGTCTGGTAAACGATGTTGCACCTAAGGATCGTGACATTGCCATGGTCTTCCAGAACTATGCTCTGTACCCCCATATGACTGTTTACGAAAACATGGCTTTCGCTCTGAAGCTTCGTAAGGTTCCCAAGGAAGAGATCGACAGAAAGGTCAAGGAGGCCGCTGAGATCCTGGACATCACCCAGTACCTGGGCCGTAAGCCCAAGGCTCTGTCCGGTGGTCAGCGTCAGCGTGTTGCCATCGGCCGTGCTCTGGTCCGTGATCCTCAGGTCTTCCTGATGGACGAACCTCTGTCCAACCTGGACGCAAAGCTCCGTAACCAGATGCGTGCTGAGATCATCAAGCTCCGTGAGCGTATCAACACCACCTTCATCTACGTTACTCACGACCAGACCGAGGCTATGACCCTGGGCGATCGTATCGTTATCATGAAGGATGGCTACATCCAGCAGATCGGCACTCCTCAGGAAGTGTTCAACCATCCTCATAACCTGTTCGTTGCAGGCTTCATCGGCACCCCCCAGATGAACTTCTTCGACACCAAGCTCCTGAAGGAGAATGGCAAGTATGTTGTTGAGCTGGGCGGCATGAAGGTCGAGCTGTCTGCCGAAAAGCAGGCTTCTCTGGCTGCCAACAAGGTCGAGCCTCAGGACATCGTTCTGGGTGTTCGTCCCGAGCACATCCTCCTGAGCGACAAGGGTGTTGCTGCCAAGGTTGACGTGTCCGAGATGATGGGTTCCGCTATCCACCTGCATACCACCATGGCCGACGGCAAGGACGTCGTCATCGTTGTGCAGACCATGGATATGACCGGTCACCAGATCGCCAGCTTCACCATGGGCTCCACGGTTCACTTCACCTTCAACGGCAACGTTGCTCATGTGTTCAGCAAGGCCACCAAGGAGAATCTGGAAGCTTAATTTTATATAATTTTAGTGGGGCTGTTTCATCCGAAACAGCCCCTTTTTTCGTTGACCCCTTGCCTTTGCAATGGTACAATAAGCTCAAAAGGAGGAATTACTATGTATCTTCCCATTGGCGGCGATATGGCAGTGCGAACCGGAACCATTGTGGGAATCTTTGATATGGACAACACCACCACTTCCAAGCACACCCGTCAATTTCTCCAAATGGCAGAACAGGACGGACAGGTGGTAAGTGCGGCAGAAGATCTTCCAAAAGCCTTTATTCTCACCAGTGAATACGGAATGTTTCGGGTCTACCTCACCCAATTCAGTGCCGCTACGCTGGAAAAGCGTCTGGAGGCTTTGGGGAAATCCCAAGAAGGCACAGAAAGGATAATATAATGAAGCTTCAAACGCCAAATTTTAGAGACTTTCTTCGCAAAAATTGGGGTGCTGCGGTGGTTTTATTGGTAGCCGCTGCCCTGTTTATAGGGCTTTACGCCTACACGCACCCCGAATCGCAAGACCCTTCCATTGCGGCAGAAGAATATGCCGAATACGAAAGCGGAATTGTGCGGGAAGTTTTGTCCGACTCCTGCGAGCCAGACCCTACCGCCGAAAACGCCTACCGAGGCAGTCAGAACCTACTGGTGGAAATCACGTCCGGGCAATACAAAGGCCAGACCTATTTGACCAGCAATGCCGTCGGCCCTCTCTATGGAGAACCGGTAGAAGCAGGCGACCACATCACCGTGATTCTTTCTACCTACGCCGACGGAACAATTCAGTCTACGGTTTATGAATATGACCGCAGCGTCCCCATCTACATTCTCATTGGTCTTTTCTTCCTGACCACCATTTTAGTCGGCGGAAAGACTGGTTTTAAGTCCATTTTAGGCTTGATTTTCACCATTGGGGTCCTGCTTACCATTCTCATTCCCCTGCTTTTGAAAGGTTGGCCCACCATTCCCACCACCTTCCTGATGTGCGCCTATGTGGCGGTGGTCAGCTTTGTGCTTTTGGGCGGCCTCAATAAAAAAATCATCTGTGCCGCACTGGGCACCATTGCAGGCATGGCTCTGGCCATGGTCTTTGGCCTTCTGGCGCAGAAAATCACCCACATTGACGGTCTGAGAATCAATGATATTGAACCTTTGTTGCAGCTTCGTCAGACCGGAAGCCCCATTGGTCTGCGGGGTCTGTTGGTAGCTGGAATCATTATTTCCGCTCTGGGTGCTGTAATGGACGTAGCTATGTCCATTTCCTCCGCTCTATGGGAGGTTAAAACCGTAAATCCCGCCTTGGGCTGGAAGGAATTGTGGCGTTCCGGTCGAAACATCGGCCGGGATATGGTCGGCACCATGACCAACACCCTGATTCTGGCCTTCTTGGGTAGTGGCTTCACTCTGATTATTTACCTGTACTCTCTGGACCTTCCCTTCCACGAGTTGATGAGTTCCCCTTATATGGCTTTGGAAGTGGTCAGCGGTATCGCCAGTGCCATCGGTGTCATTCTTTCTGTACCTGTCACCGCTATCCTGTGCGCTCTGTTCTTCTGTCATTCCAAAAAGCAAGCATAAAAATTGGGGCTGTACAAAAAGCCCATGCAGGAAGCCCGGCTGTACGCAAATGTAC
>CAUWEI010000189.1:0-4295 GCA_963557675.1 uncultured Oscillospiraceae bacterium
CGGTATCTGTTTTTTCTGCTGTACATCTTTGCCTTTGTTTTCTGCCTGTTCTCCCAGAACTGGGTCGAGGTAGAAAACGACGTGACGACCTATCTGCCGGAGGACACCGAAACCCGACAGGGCATTGTCACCATGAACAACAATTTTACCACCTACGCATCCGCCCGAATTATGGTGTCAAATATCACCTATGAAAAAGCGGAAGAAATCCACGAAATGCTTTTAGACATTGAGGGTGTGGATTTGGTAAGCTTTGATGACACCGAAAATCATTATCGGGACGCCTGTGCCCTGTTTGACGTAAGCTTTTCCGCAGAGGCGGAGGACGAACTGTGCTTGCAGGCCATGGATACCATTTATGAAAAACTAGATGGCTATGATTTGTCCGTAGATACCCCCATCGGCTATGACGAAACCGCCGAACTGGCCAAGGAAATGAACGTCATTTTGGTCATCGCCGTGGTGATTATTCTGTTGGTGCTGACCCTGACCTCCCGGGCCTATGCCGAAGTTCCGGTGCTGCTCATTACCTTTGGTATGGCCGCTATCCTCAACAAAGGAACCAACTTCTTCTGTGGAAAAATCAGTTTCATTTCCAATTCCGTGGCGGTTGTGTTACAGCTGGCTCTGGCCATTGACTATGCTATTATTCTGTGCCATCGGTTTTCCGATGAACACGAAACCTTAAACGCACGGGATGCCTGTATTGCCGCACTGTCCAAAGCCATTCCAGAAATCAGTGCTTCTTCCCTGACCACCATCAGTGGACTGATTGCCCTGTCCTTTATGAAGTTTTCCATCGGCATGGATATGGCAATCGTGCTGGTTAAATCCATCTTCTTGAGCCTTCTGTGCGTCTTTACTCTGATGCCCGGCCTTCTGGTGCTGTTCAGCCCCCTGATTGACCGGACAAAGCACAAAAAGCTGTTGCCCAATATTACCCCCATCGGCAAATTTGCCGTGGTCAGCCGCTATGTCATGCCGGTGCTGTTCTCCTTTGTTCTGGTCGGTGCCTGCTTCCTTGCCAACAAGTGTCCCTACTGTTACGGCTACAACGAGATCAAAACCGCTAAAATGTCCGAAAAGCAGGTAGCAAGCTTCCAAATCAAGGACACCTTTGGTTCTCATAATCTGGTGGCTCTCGTGGTACCCAGTGGAAACTATCCGGCAGAACAGGCCATTTTGAAGGAACTGGAAACCCGCCCGGAAGTAACCAGCACCTTGGCTCTGTCCGGTATGGAGGCATTGGACGGCTATCTTCTTACGGATGCTCTGACTCCACGACAATTTTCAGAGTTAATTGATTTGGACTACGAAGTGGCCCAAATGCTCTATAGTGCCTATGCGCTGGAAAATAACCAGTATGGCGAAATTCTAAAAGGCCTCACCGATTACGAAATTCCCTTGTTTGATATGTTCCTGTTTTTGAAGGACCAGCTGCAAACCCACAACATTACCTTGACCGGAGAAACCCAGGAAACCCTGGACGAACTGTTTGAAAAGCTGGAACACGCACAGTTGCAGCTGCAAAGTGATGACTACAGCCGTATGGTCATGTTCCTGAATCTGCCGGAAGAAAGTCCCGAAACCTTTGCTTTTCTGGATGAAGTTCGTGAAATGCTGGCACAGCACTATGATGGAGATTATTATGTCGTTGGTAACTCCACCAGCTGCCGGGACTTGGCCTCTTCCTTCGCAAAGGATAACCTGATGATTAGTATTCTTTCCGCTCTGTTCGTCATTTTGGTTCTGCTCTTTACCTTCCAGTCGGTGGGACTTCCGGTGCTTCTCATCATTGTCATTCAGGGCAGTATCTGGATTAACTTCTCCTTCCCCACCATCGCCAATCAGCCCTTGTACTTCCTGGGCTATCTGATTGTCAACGCCATTCAGATGGGTGCAAACATTGACTACGCCATCGTTATTTCCAGCCACTATCAGGAGCTGAAAACCAGTATGCCCCACAAGGAAGCCATCGTTCATGCACTGAATGCCTCCTTCCCCACCATCTTTACCTCCGGCAGCATATTGGCTTCTGCCGGCCTCCTGATTGGCAACCTGTCCGCCCAGCCTGTCATTTCCATCATGGGCACCTGCCTGGGACGAGGCACCATCATTTCCATTATTCTGGTCCTTGGTGTTCTGCCTGCGGTTCTGGTGTTGGGTGACTCCATTATCGAAAAGACCCGTTTCAAGATTAAGGGCATTGAGCGCAAGGTCCAGTCCTCCGCCGGAACCATGAAGGTGAAGGGCCATGTCCGGGGCTATATTTCCGGCGTGGTGGATGCAGACATCGACGGCATCCTGCACGGCGAATTCAACGCCTCTATTTTGACCGATGGACATAGTCCCGACAAACCCATTCAAGATCTGGGAGACGAAAAGGAAACCGAAGGAGGAACCAAAGATGAATAACAAAATGAGAAAACCCCTTGGCATACTGCTTTGTCTGTGCCTCCTCCTGAGCTGTGTTTTCCCGGTCTATGCAGAAGAAAGCGAAACCGAACCCGATCCGGTTCGGGAGCTTCACATCACCAATTTGGAAGAATTTCTCTCCTTTGCCGAACACTGCCGTCTGGATCACTACAGCAAAGATTTGGTTGTGTATCTGGACTCGGATATTGATTTAACCGGCACTAATTTTTCCGGAATTCCCATTTTCTGCGGAAAGCTTTACGGAAACCGCCACACAATCCGTGGATTTTCTCTCACGCAGGACGGCTCTGTGCAGGGCTTTTTCCGCTATCTCACCGAAACCGCTTACGTACAGAATTTGATTCTTCATGGCGACGTCCTTCCCCAAGGCACCCGAAAAACCATCGGCGGTTTGGTGGGTAAGAATGCAGGAACTCTGGAAGGGTGCAGCTTTGAAGGTCAGGTGTCCGGCAATGACCGGATCGGCGGTCTGGTGGGCAGCAACGATGTCACCGGCGTCGTTCAAAGCTGTAGTGCCACCGGTTCCATTCAGGGCAACCACTTCGTAGGTGGTCTGGTGGGCGAAAATTATGGCACCATCCGCAGCTCGGTCAATGTCGCTCAGGTCAATGTCACCGCAAGCGACAATAATGTGGACCTGTCCGAAGTTACCATGGAATCTCTTTCCGGCACCGAATCCGCAAAAACCGTCACCGATCTGGGCGGCATTGCAGGAACCAGCAGCGGTGTCATTCGGGACTGCGAAAATCGTGGGGATATTGGATACCCCCACATCGGCTACAACATCGGCGGCATTGCAGGCAGCCAAAAGGGTTATATCGTAGGCTGTAAGAACTTTGGTGACATTTCCGGTCGAAAAGACGTGGGCGGTATCGTCGGTCAGATGGAGCCGGTGTCCAAAATTGAATATACCGTCGATACCCTGCAAATTTTACAGCAGCAGTTGGCCAGTACCTCCGACCTGGCAAATCAGGCTTCTTCCAATGCCCAGAGCAGTGCTTCTGCCATTGGCGGTCAGATTTCCGTGCTGCAAGACCAGGCAGAGATTGCCAAAGATGCCGTAAAGCAGTTGATTCCCAACCCGGATAAACCGGAGCTTCCCGATCCGGACCGGATTCTAGCTGCCAAAAACACCCTTACCAGCAGCATCAACACCATGCAGGGTGCCATGCAGGACATTTCTTCCACCACACAAAATGCGGCATCCGTCCTGTCTCAGGACATTCAAAACATTGCAAATCAGTTGAACGCCATGACCCAGACCATTAACAACGCAGCGGAATATCTGGGCGGTAATTTTCAGGATGTGTCCGACGAGGACACGGACGAAGAACTCAATGGCAAGCTGGATCAGTGTGTAAACTCCGGCCCGGTCAATGCGGACCTGAACGCTGGCGGCATTGTGGGTACTGTTGCAATGGAAAACGATTTAGACCCGGAAGATGATTGGAAAATCATCGGAGACGAGTCCCTGAACTTTGACAGTGAGCTTCGGGCCGTAGTTTTGAATTGCAAAAACACCGCCACCATTACGGTGAAAAAGAAAAACGCCGGCGGTATTGCCGGTCGGATGGCTCTGGGCCTTGTCAAGAGCTGTGCCAATACCGGAACCCTGATGGCAGAAGAAGCAGAATATGTAGGCGGTATTGCGGGCAGCTGCATCGGATTTCTCCGCAAAAACAGCGCAAAGTGTGAGCTGTATGGCACTATGTACGTAGGCGGCATTGCAGGAAGCGGCAGAATTGCCACCGACTGTGCCACCATGGTACGAGTGGAAGGCGGTGCCGAAAAATTAGGTGCTATCTTAGGTGCGGTAGAGTCTGGCCGCTTTGCTGAAGAGCAGCAGGTACAGAATAACT
>CAUWEI010000190.1:0-4224 GCA_963557675.1 uncultured Oscillospiraceae bacterium
GTTCTGAAGCCTGCTGCAAAACCTGTGATTTATTTGTATCCCGAAAAAGAGCAGCCGGTATCGGTTCACCTTCTCTATGATGGAGAGCTCACCTGCACCTACCCCGAATACGGTACCGGCTGGAATGTGATTGCCAAGCCGGACGGCACCTTACTGGATGCAAATGGCACTTCTTATAATTATCTTTATTGGGAAGGATTGTCTTCCAATTCCTTTGATTTTTCCGAAGGGTTCTGTGTTCCCGGAAAAGATACCGCTGCATTTTTGGAAGATGTCCTCCAAAAGCAGGGCCTGAGCCGGAAAGAAGCCAACGAGTTTATCGTCTATTGGCTGCCCCTGATGCAGGAAAATCCCTACAATCTGATTTCCTTCCAAACGGAAGCTTACACACAGCACGCAAAGCTGGAAATCACACCGCAGCCGGACACCCTGATTCGTGTCTTTATGGCTTGGAAACCGATGCAGGAGAAGGTCGAAATTCCGGAGCAGACCTTTGAGGCTCCCAATCGCACCGGATTCACAGTTGTGGAATGGGGCGGCAGCAAAACGCTTTCGTAAAAGCAGAAATTCCAACTTTCTAAATCGCAACACAAAAGGGCTTGTGGTCTGTTTTCTCAGATTACAAGCCCTTTGCTCTATGGTTTTCTACTGTTTTGCCTTGTTCCGTTTGGTGTATTGGTGGTAGACTGCCATGCCCACCGCACTGATGAACAATGTCACCGCAAAGACAATCAAAGCCAAGATATAATCCTGTCCACCCAATGCGTTTCCCCCAATGGTGGAGGTCACAATGGAAGGGATTCTCGCAACGGTACTCAACAGCACCCATTCCCACAGCTTGATTTTCGTCAGACCCATAAAATAGCTGATTAAATCCTTGGGGGTTCCCAGCAAAAACATGAGAAAAAATGCCAGAATCTTCACTTTTGGCGTATCCTGCATAAATTTCAGGGATTCGATCTTCTCCTTGGAAAAGTACAGCTCCAATACCCTTGTGCCCCATTTACGCACCAGAAGAAAGACCAGCGTACCGCCCAGCGTGGTAGCGATCATGCACAAAATCGTACCTTCCAGCGCACCGAAGGCATAGCCTGCGGCAATCTCCAAAGGCTCACCGGGAATCAGAGCCACCAGCACCTGAAAGATCACCATACCCATAAAGGCCATCTGTCCCCAGATTCCCTTGCTCTCGACCCAAGCCCGGAAATGTTCCGGCTCCTCCGCAAATTGAACCAGAGGCTTTCCCACCAGAACCGTTGCAACTCCCATGAGACACAGGGCCAAGACAATCAGCATTGTAACCAGCCTTTTTTTCTTTTTTTCCTCCATGACCGCTCAGCCCCCTAACTGCATGGTATCGTATCACATTTTTCCAGAATTTGACAAGCTTTTTTTCAACAAATCTCGACGGGATTCTGTATCTGCTCTGTATCGGGAATTCTGCGGAAACCCAGAATTGCCTTAAACAAATCCCCGTCAATTTCGAGGTTCAAACTTCCCCGCTGAAGCTCCATCAGGGTCTTGGCAATGTCCAGACCCAGACCGCTTCCTTCGGTATTGCGGAATCGCTCCGCCCGGACAAACCGGCCCATCAGCTCTTCCGGCGGGATATTCAGCTCGGTCTGAGAGATATTGTTCAGAGAAATCATAACCTCTTTATCAAATTTTACAATATTCAAATAGACTCGTGTGCCCGGCATGGCATACTTGACGCAATTTCCTAAAAGATTATCCATCACACGCCAAAACAGCTTGCCGTCTGCCAGAACTCGGAGCGAAGAAGCCGTCGCATTGTATACCACGGTCAGTCCGGCCTTTTCCATCTTTTCCTGATATTCTGCCAAGGCCTGATTGACCAGCTCTACCGGGTCTGTGGGCTGCAAATCTACCGTGATATTTCCCGATGCGGCTTTGGACATCTCGACTAAATCCTCGGTCAGTTTTTTCAGCCGCAGAGACTGCCGGGCCAAAACCTCCAGATATTCCTTTTCCTGGACTTCCGTGTGTGGCTTTTGCAGTAAATCTACATAGCTCACAATAGAGGTCAGAGGCGTTTTAATGTCGTGGGATACATTGGTAATCAGCTCTGTTTTCATGCGCTCCGCCCGAAGCTGTTGCTCTGCGGCAGCCTTGGCTCCCTGTCCCACGTTGTTCAGCTCCTGGGCCATTTGTCGGAAGGTACCACATAACTGCTTCGGGTCCAGTGTGGCACTTAAATCCCCATCGCCCAACCGTTTCATGGTCCGCAGGATACTTCCCAGAGACCATGCCAAATATCCGGTTCCGGCAAGCAGTGCCAAGCTCAAAAGAGCAATCCCGGCTCCTGCGTGGTTGCCTCCCAGAAGGAGAACACACACCACCACAATACCTACGCCAGACAGGAGCCAACGCCACATCAGTGGCAGCAGGGACATCCCGGCACGCAATCCTCGAAAGCACCATCCAAGAATAGATTGTTGCCACCAATAGTTCTTTCCAAACTGCAATCTTGCGGCAATGGACATTAAAAATGCAGTCAGCACCGTTCCGGCCATTGCCAGAGACACACCACCAACCAGAATCTGCACCCAGGCTTTCCACCAGGTGGAGCTGAAAAACAGGGCCAACAGTCCCAAAATCGTGCCAACCACCACAAGGAAGAACAAATCCGTGGGGATTCGGTCCAATAGACCGGGCTTGGCTCCGGGCATGGACGGACGTTTGCTGGCCCAGTTAATCAAATAGATTTCGGTGGAAATAAATACCACCAGACAAATCAGCGTTAATACAATCAACGCCATTCGGTTGGAATAGAAGGTATCTACCACCTTATAAAAATAGGAAAAGTCATCATCTACCTGCATATCCTGCAAAACATATCCCGTCACCATCAGTTTCTGGTCAAAGTAGGACGGGCCATGCTTGCTGAGATAAACAGGATGTGATACCAGAGTTTGCTGAACGGCCAGATACTCTTCCCCTTTGTAGTTGCTTTTCAGCACCTCTCCACGGGTATTGTGTATGGTATAGCGGTAGTTGCTCTTGTCCGTGTAGTAGTACTGAGGATAGAGGGAAAACACGCCAT
Source organism: uncultured Oscillospiraceae bacterium (assembly GCA_963557675.1). GTDB lineage: Bacteria > Bacillota > Clostridia > Oscillospirales > Oscillospiraceae > Faecousia. The sequence continues at coordinate 3,065 of CAUWEI010000190.1, forward strand.
TGTAAAAATAGGGGTAGTCATCCACCTCAATAAACAACGCCCCTCGAATCTCCTGGGCATAGGCTCCCGCAATATGAGGGGCCAGCTTCACGATTTCTTCCTGAAATCCCTGGGTCAGCATATCCTCCTGACTGAGGGTATAGGCTCCCCGGGAGGCCAGAAAACAGGAGGCCACGCCGCTAAAGACACCGGACACCAGGGAAAACAGTGCCAGAAAGAACATGGCGGTCCGACACGGCAGGCTATAATACCGATTGTTCACCTGGCTGAATCCCCTTCCATTTTATAGCCCTGTCCCCAGACAACCTTTAAGTACCGAGGTTCCGAAGGATTGATTTCGATTTTCTCCCGCAGGTGGCGAATGTGAACCGCCACGGCTCCTTCGCTGCCCAAAGACACCTCATTCCACACGGCTTCATACAGGGCTTTGGAAGAAAAAACCTTGCCGGGGTGGCTCATAAGGAATCGCAGAATGGAAAACTCCGTCGGCGTGAGATTTACTTCTTCCCCATCCACTGTAACCGTCTTTGTTTCATCGTCCAGACGGATGGCTCCCAGTACCATTTGGGCGGTCTGTTCTTCCCGTCCACCCAGCGTGGTATATCGCCGGAGCTGAGACCGCACACGGGCCAACAGCTCCATGGGGACAAAGGGTTTTGTAATATAATCGTCGGCTCCTGCATTGAGGCCCAGCACCTTGTCTGTATTTTCACTCTTGGCTGTGAGCAGAATAATCGGTACGTTGGAAATTTTCCGAATCTCCCGTGTGGCTGCGATTCCGTCCATCTGAGGCATCATCACATCCATGAGAATCAGATGGATTTCCTCCGACTGCACCACAGACACCGCCTCTTTGCCGGTGTAGGCTGTGAAGAGCCGATAATCCGCCTGGGACAGGTATATTTTCAGTGCATTTACAATATCACTTTCGTCATCGCAAATTAAAATGTTATACAACACGGTCACCTCCACCTTAGACATTATATCGAATTTCCCCGAAAGATGAAAGAGGGTTTTGTGAAAATTACAATTCTCTTATTTATCTGCCTTTTTCCCTCTTTGCCCGTTTTCCCATTTCTGCCCCATCTTTTCTCGGATATGTAGGCATTCTACGGTTCTTTTCCTCTTTTCTTCCTTCCCGCCTGCAAAAAAATCAAATC
>CAUWEI010000191.1:0-4213 GCA_963557675.1 uncultured Oscillospiraceae bacterium
TGTACATTTGCGTACAGCCGGGCTTCCTGCATGGGCTTTTTGTACAGCCCCTTCTTTTTGTACAAAAATAGAGCGAGATTTGCAGTAATTTTCCACAAATTTCTCAGGTTTGCAAAACGTCGATTTTATGATATGATTTAAGGTGAAATCGTGGTTTTATGGAGGAAACGTTATATGCGTAAAACAAAAATTATCTGCACGATTGGCCCTGCCTCTCAGAACGAAGAGACTCTGACCAAAATGTGCTTGGCGGGCATGAATGTGGCCCGCATGAACTTCTCCCACGGCGATCATGCCGAGCAGCTTAATAAGATCAATCTGGTCAAGAAGGTTCGGGAAAAGCTTAATCTGCCCATCGCTATCATGTTGGACACCAAGGGTCCCGAGTACCGTATCAAGACCTTTGAAAATAAGAAAATCACCCTGGAAGACGGCGACGAATTCATCTTTACCACCGATGATGTGGTAGGTGACCAGACTAAGGTTTCTGTTTCCTACAAGGGCCTGATTAAGGACCTGCGTGTTGGCGATACCGTTATGGTTAATAACGGTCTGGTAATCTTCGAGGTCGAGCGTCTGGAAGGCACTAATGCCTACTGCCGGGTTGTCCACGGCGGCGTTCTGTCCGACAAGAAGAGCATGAACTTCCCAAACCGTGTCATGGCTCAGGAATTCCTCAGCAAGCAGGACAAGGAAGATCTGCTCTTTGGTATCGCCAACGATGTAGACTTTGTGGCTGCATCCTTCGTATCTACTAAGAAGGATGTCATCGCTATGCGTAAGTTCCTGGATGACAACGGCGGTAAGAACATCGATATCATTGCTAAGATCGAAAACCGCTCCGGTGTAGACAACATCGAAGAGATCTGCGAAGTTGCCAACGGCATCATGGTTGCCCGTGGCGATCTGGGCGTGGAAATTCCCTTCGTGGAAGTTCCTGCCGTACAGAAGCTCCTGATCTCCAAGTGCCGTCTGCTGGGCAAGACCGTCATCACTGCTACCGAGATGCTGGAGTCCATGATCCAGAATCCCCGTCCCACCCGTGCTGAGATCTCCGACGTTGCCAACGCTGTATATGATGGCTCTTCCGCTGTCATGCTCTCCGGCGAAACTGCAAACGGTAAGTTCCCTGTGGATGCCGTTCGGAACATGGCCGAGATTGCCGAGTACACCGAGCAGCACATCAGCTACGTCCGTCGCTTCAACAACACCAGCTTCAAGATCGACAGCACTCTGGATGCCGTGTCCCATGCCACCTGCGCCATGGCCATCGACATCGAAGCCAAGTGCATCGTAATCAGCTCCGTGTCCGGTATCACCGCTCAGATGATTAGCCGGTTCCGTTGCCCCACCGACATTCTGGGTGTTACCATCACCGAGAAGGCATGGCGGAAGCTGGCTCTGAGCTGGGGTGTTACTCCCGTTCTCACCGAGCGTTTTGAGTCCATGGATGTAATGTTCTATCACGCCGTCCAGCAGGCTAAAAACGTTTGCCACCTGAAGACCGGTGACAAGGTCGTTCTCACCGGCGGCCAGATCAACGGTAAGCCCGGCAACACCAACATCATCAAGCTGGAAACCATCTGATTTTTGGGGGGCTGCTAACAAGCAGCCCCTTTTCTTCTACTCGCTGCGATATATTATGGAGGTTCTATGGCTGATTTTTCTAATGTTCTTATGACGGCAGATTTTGACCACACCCTCACAGACACCCATGGCGTAATTCCACAGGCCAACGTGGATGCAATCAATCGATTTATTGAGCAGGGGGTGCCTTTACCATCAACACAGGCCGCAGTCTGCCCATGCTTCAGTCCCGACTGCCGGAAGTGCCGGTAAATGCACCTCTGCTTCTATACAATGGTGCGATGGCCTATGACGCAAGCCGTCAGGAAATTCTCTTTGTAGATCTGCTGGGTCTGGAGCCCACGCAGATTCTCCCCGCTCTGCGGGAGCAGTTTCCCCAGCTTTTGGTTGAAGTACAGGGCTTGGAGGCCCATTATATTTTCCAGCCCTCTCCTCAGTGGCATTCCTTCGGCGTGGAAAATCACCGTCCCGGCTTTGAAATTTCCTACGATGCCGTTCCGGACCCCTTCTTGAAAATTGCCATCTTCGGCTCCTTTGAGGACAACACCGTGGAGCAGTTTTATAGAACCAATGCGGAACAAGAAGCGATATTTGTTCAGGCACAGCAGTGGCTTCAGGACAACTATGGAGACATTTTGCACGTAGATCGTGGAGCCCCCCGGATTTTGGATGTACAGCGCAAGGGAGCTACCAAGGGCAGTGCTGCCCGCCGTCTGGCGCAAATGTTGGGCCGAACCCATCTGGTCTGCATCGGAGATGGCACCAATGACCTCAGTATGCTCTTAGAGGGCGACGAAAGCTTCATTCCTACGGATGCCGATTCCAGCCTTCTGGATCGTTTCCCGGCCCTCTGTCCCTGTGGGCAGGGCATTATCGCCGCCGCCCTTGCTCAGTTGGAAGAAACGTTTTAATTCTATCATTGCACAAGAATAAAACACGGGCAGAGCTCCTTTTATGGGAGCTCTGCCCGTGTTTTGTAATAACCTAACCCCTCTTATTTCAGCAGGCTTCTACATCTGTATTGCTGAAAATCATGCACAATACGACATCTTTGAAACGTGTATCCCCTTTATTGGCTCTCCATTTCCATCGGTTCATACTCCTGCAAAGGAGCCAAAAAGCCCTTGGCCCGCAGTGCTTCTTCAATGAGATCCAGCGTCTCCGGCGTGTCCGCACTTATCGTGTGATAATGATACCCGGCTGTCACATTCTTTAACAAACTGGACTTTCCATTCTGAATCTCTTCCAGGAACTTTTTCACTTGCAGACGTGATTTGATGCCAATTTCCGCACGGACTTTACCATAAACCTTATGGTAAACAAACACATCTTCTGCAACGCCGCCTGCATCCACAATCAGATTCAGTTCGGTCTCTACATCTTCGTCGGTATGCTGCACCTTGAATACCCGGCTATAGGCGTGAGATTTTTCCATCAAATATCCATTTGCAAAAGACGAAATTTCACACCCAGCCGCACGCAGCAGTGCCACATCATTCACAATTACCTGCCGTGTTACGCCCAGTTCCGAGGCAAGCTTGGAGGCACTGATGGGCGTTTCCAAATTGGAAAGAAGCTGCCGCACTTTATTTCGTCTTTCTTCTGCATTCATCTTTTCTTTCATAGGCTTTTCTTAAATCGCATGGAGATTCTTGAGAGAAAGATCCAAAATTGGGGAGGAGTGAGTCAATGCACCGCTGGAAATATAGTCTACGCCCAAATCGCACAATGCTTTGATATTCTCCTTCGTGACATTGCCGGACACCTCAATTTCCGCTCTTCCGTCAATATAGGCAACGGCCTCTGCCAGTTGGTCATGGTTCATATTATCCAACATGATGATGTCCGCACCGGCGTCCACTGCGTCTTTCACCATGTCCATATTCTCCACCTCTACCTCAATCTTCCGAACAAAGGGGGCATAGGCCTTGGCCATCTGAATGGCCTGCTTGACACCACCGGCTGCGCCAATGTGGTTGTCTTTCAGCAATACGCCGTCGGAAAGGTTGTAACGATGGTTCTTACCGCCGCCGATGCGTACAGAATATTTCTCAAAAATACGGTTATTCGGTGTGGTTTTCCGGGTATCCAGAAGAGTGATTCCGCTGCCCTTCAACAGGTCCGCAACTTTCCGGGTATAGGTGGCAACACCGCACATTCTCTGCAAATAATTGAGGGCAGTACGCTCACCGGAGAGAAGAACCCGAATATCTCCCCGAACCGTTGCAATCTTCTGCCCAGCCTGAATCTCATCTCCGTCTTTTGCAAAGGACTGAATTTCCGTTGTCTCATCCAGGAGCTGGAAGGTACGGGCGAATACCTGCATTCCGCAGAGCACACCCGTTTCCTTACAGATGAGGTCCACTTCGCCCATGGTATGATTGGGCATAACACTATTGGTGGTAACATCCTCACTGGTGATGTCCTCGTCCAGAGCTGCCAGGATCAGAGGGTCCACCTTGAGCTTTAACGTAGCATTATCAAACATATTTTGTTCTCCCCTTGATTTCATCCCGTACCAGTGTTTTATAGGTTTCCTCCAATTTATCCCCATCGGCATACTGGCTCAAATCCATTGCAGGAAGAGGCAGGGCCACAGCAGGTGTTTCGGAAATCTGACTGGCGG
>CAUWEI010000192.1:0-4202 GCA_963557675.1 uncultured Oscillospiraceae bacterium
ATCTGGAACTTTATACGATTTGCCCATCCTTTTGGGAATCCTTGCAGCGGCAGGGCTTATCAAGAAGCCCACAGAGGATATGGCATTTCTGGGAGAACTGAGTTTGGAGGGGAAGGTTCGCCCGGTTTCAGGCGTACTGCCCATGGCTTTGGCGGCGAAGGAGGCTGGCATTTCAACGTTGTTTGTTCCTGCGGAAAATGCAGCAGAGGCAACGCTAGCTCGTGGTCCTGTTGTAATTCCTGTAGACACTCTCGCTCAGTTGGCAGAGCACTTAGGCGGCGGAACCCCGATTCCACCGGAACCACTTTGGAGCCCAAAACAGGAAAGCATGAATCATTTGGACTTTGCTGATGTGAAAGGACAGGAAAATGTAAAAAGAGCGATGGAAATTGCGGCAGCCGGAGGACATAATATCTTGCTTATGGGACCTCCCGGTTCCGGTAAGAGTATGCTTAGTAAGCGATTGCCCTCTATTTTACCAGACATGACATGGGAAGAATCGCTGGAAGTATCGAAAATCTATTCGGTTTTGGGCTTGCTGACCAAAGAGCGACCCTTGGTTCAGGAACGGCCGTTCCGTTCTCCTCACCATACCATTTCGATGGCAGGACTGTCCGGCGGCGGTTCCAATCCAAGACCCGGTGAAATATCCATGGCGCACAAGGGTGTCTTGTTTTTGGATGAACTGCCAGAATTCAAAAAAGATACTCTGGACATCATGCGCCAGCCCATGGAAGAGGGAGCTGTGACGATTTCCAGAGTCAGCGGGACAGTTACTTATCCGGCGGAATTTATGCTGGTGTGTGCAATGAATCCTTGCAAATGCGGTTGGTATGGAGACCCTTCTGGCAGATGTACTTGCTCGCAGGCATCGGTGGAGCACTACCAAAGCAGAATCTCTGGGCCACTATTGGACCGAGTGGACATTGTGGTAGACGTGCCATCGGTCAAGTTTGAGGATTTGCAAAATCGAGCTCCGGCTGAAACATCGGCAGACATTCGGAAGCGTGTGAATGCAGCCCGCGCTCGGCAATTAGAACGTTTTGGAAAAGACAGTACATACTGCAATGCCAGGATGACACCGGCTCAAACCCAGAACATCTGCACATTGACGCCGGACTGTGTCAAGCTCATGGAGTCAGCATTCCGTGCTATGGGACTTACAGCTCGCAGTTATGACCGGATTCTTCGTGTAGCTCGTACCATTGCAGATTTGGACGGCACACAGGAGATTCAGCCGCAGCATCTGGCGGAAGCCATTCAGTATCGGACAACACGGCTATAAATCGGCTATCTTTTGCTATACACATTGAGAAGACCACTGCTTTTCCTGCAAATACCTGTGAGGAAACGTTTTGCATCTACTGGAAAGGTGTGGTATAATGATAGAGAATCCAAATAAAAGAAAGGAACGTGCTATCATGACTAGAATTGAAACAGACCGTGCCCCTGGTGCAATCGGCCCTTACTCTCAGGGCTATGTGGTGGGAGATTTTGTTTATACCTCCGGACAGATTCCGGTTGATCCTGCCAATGGACAGGTACCGGAGGGAATCGCTGCTCAGGCAGAAATGAGCTGTCGGAATGTCAGTGCCATTTTGGAGGCTGCCGGAACCGATTTGAGCAAGGTGATTAAGACGACTTGCTTCTTGGCAGATATGGGCGATTTTGCAACCTTTAACGAGGTCTATGCCAAGTACTTCGTTGGAAAGCCTGCACGGAGCTGTGTGGCGGTGAAGCAGCTTCCTAAGAATGTTCTGTGTGAGATCGAGGCCATTGCTGTTCTGTAATGCTATATACTGCGCTCACTAGAAAAGCAATGCATTTGTGCTATCAGGCCCATAAGGACCAGGTAGACAAGGCGGGGACTCCTTACGTATTTCATCCGTTTCATCTGGCGGAACAAATGTCGGATGAATACACTACTATAACGGCACTTCTTCATGATGTGATGGAAGACACCGATCTCTGCCTGAAAGATTTGCGAAAAGAAGGGTATCCAGAGCCTGTATTAGAGGCTCTGGATCTTCTTACCAGAAGGCAAACGCAATTCTATATGGACTATGTAAGGGACATACGAAAGAATCCGATTGCCCGTGTGGTGAAATTGGCAGACTTACGGCACAACAGTGATCTCAGTCGCCTTCCTTGCATAACAACCGCAGATCGGAAACGAGCGGAAAAGTATCAGGCAGCGGCTGCGTTGCTGGAAGGAGAGGGAGAATGAAAGAGGTTGTTGCGGCCCTGATTTTGGAAAATGGCCGATGCATGATCTGCCAGCGGCCAAAAGGCAAGGATAGAGAAATGCATTGGGAGTTTGTTGGCGGCAAAGTAGAGCCGGGGGAGACCAATCCGGAAGCGTTGGTGCGGGAGTGCCGGGAGGAATTGGGTATTACGGTGTCTGTGGGGCCGTTGTTTACAGAACTGGTTCATACCTATCCGGATGTGACCATCCATCTGTTTGTGTATCAGACGGAGATTGTAGAAGGAGAGCCTCAGAAGTTGGAACACAATGACATCTGTTGGGTGAAAATCAATGAGCTTGAGCAATATGATTTTTGTGGTGCTGACCGGGTAGTTTTGAACCGACTTCAACAAAAACTTGCGGAGGAAAAGCAATGGTAAGAGAAATTGTCAAAGATCCCGTGCTTTTAATGCAGAAGTCCAGTGCTGCTACAGAAGAAGATCTTGTGGTGGCCCAGGACCTGATAGATACCCTGCTTGCCAACCGAGATCGATGTGTAGGTCTTGCGGCCAACATGATTGGAGTTTTGCGTCGAGTAATTGTAGTGGATGATGAGGGAACCCCTTTGGCGATGCTCAACCCGGAATTTCTTCAGACCAAAGGCCAGTATGAGACAGAGGAAGGCTGCTTGTCTTTGACGGGAGTGCGAAAGACAAAACGGTATGAGTATGTGAAGGTTCGTTATCAAAATATGGAACTTCAAACCAGAATCCGCACCTTTCGAGGCTGGACGGCTCAGATTATCCAGCACGAAGTGGACCACTGCAATGGAATTTTGATTTAGGAGGCATCACATGCTTGCGTATACATATGTGGCACCGGGAAAGTTCCAGTTATTGGAGAAGGAAGTGCCGAGCATTAAAGACCCTAAGGATGCGCTGGTGCGGGTTACTATGTCCAGTATCTGCTCCAGTGACCTGCATATTAAGGAAGGTTCTGTACCAAGGGCGGTGCCCGGAATTACGCTTGGTCACGAAATGGTAGGTGTGGTGGAATCCGTCGGCTCTGAGGTGACAAAGGTTCGACCTGGTGACCGGGTAACGGTAAATGTTGAAACTTTTTGCGGAGAGTGCTTCTTCTGCCAGCGTGGATTTGTAAACAACTGCACAGATTCCAATGGCGGTTGGGCCTTGGGATGCCGAATTGATGGTGGTCAGGCGGCCTATGTACGAGTTCCTTATGCAAATCAGGGCTTGAATTTGATTCCGGAACGGGTTAGTGATAAGCAGGCCTTGTTTGTGGGTGACGTGCTGGCAACGGGATTCTGGGCTGCAAGAATTTCGGAAATTCAGAAGCAGGACCATGTGCTGATTCTGGGAGCGGGTCCCACGGGAATCTGCACTCTTTTGTGTGTGCTGCTGAAAGAACCTGCCTGTGTAATGATTTGCGAGCGAGATCCGCAGAGATGTGCTTTTGTAAAAGAGCATTACCCACAAGTCATTGTCACAACACCAGAGGAACTGCAACAAACGCTTGAGAGTCATTGCCCGAATGGCGGCGCAGACGTTGTGCTGGAAGTGGCGGGTACGAAAGAAACATTTCGTATGGCTTGGGAATCTGCACGTCCCAATGGTTTGGTGACGGTGGTTGCCCTCTATAACGGCCCTCAGACCTTGCCGCTTCCGGATATGTATGGAAAGAACCTGACATTCAAATTTGGCGGCGTGGATGGCTGTGATTGCGATGAGGTTTTGCGGCTTATTGCGGAAGGAAAACTTGATACTACACCGTTAATTACGCATGTATATCCCCTCAACAAGATAGAACAGGCGTATGAAGTTTTTGAAAAGAAACTGGATGGGGTTATTAAAATTGCAATTGTTCCTTCGGAAGAATGAACATAGTAATATTGGGGCTGTCTCAAAGTACGGACGATGAGACAGCCCCAATACTTTAATCGTCAAAAGCAGGGTTCATATAGTAGATATTTTTTTGATTCAGTTTTTCACGCACAAGT
>CAUWEI010000193.1:0-4199 GCA_963557675.1 uncultured Oscillospiraceae bacterium
GGTATCCCCTCTCCGTCACGGCTACGCCGTGCCACCTCCCCCAAGGGGGAGGCTAGTCCTCTCCGTCACGGCTGCGCCGTGCCACCTCCCCCAAGGGGGAGGCTAGTCCTCTCCATCACGGCTGCGCCGTGCCACCTTCCCCAGCATCCATCCGTAAACCAAACCGTCACACAAGAAAAGGAGAATGTTTATGATGAACGATATTCTGGATTTGCAGCTCTTTGCCGACAGCGGCTCTATGGTCAACACCACTACCGGCACCTCCGATGCCTACAAGGGCACTACCACCACCAACAACGGCATGAGCCACACCATGAAGACCTACTATGACACGGAGCTGCTGGAAAACTCCCGTCCTCAGCTGGTCTTTACCCAGTTGGGCAAGAAGCAGATTCTGCCCCGCAACCACGGTAAGACCGTCCAGTGGAGAAAGTTCAACACCTTTGAAAAGGCCATGACCCCTCTGGTTGAGGCCGTCATTCCCACGGGCAAGCAGTTCGGTATGACCTCCACCTCCGTGGAAGTCCAGCAGTTTGGTGACTACACCTCGATTTCCGACCAGCTGGACCTGCACGCTGTAGACCCCATCATTCTGGGTGCTACCGAGGAAATGGGTGCCGCTGCCGGTGCCACCGCCGACACTCTGGTTCGGAACGTGCTGCTGACCGGCACCAACGTCATGTATGCCCCCAAGGGCAGCACCCCCAACACCTCCCGTGCCACCATCACCGCCGACTGCAAGCTGACCCCCGACGTGGTTCACAAGGCCGTCACTTGGCTGAAAAAGTGCAAGGCTCCCAAGTTTGACGGCAAGTGGTATGTGGCCGTTATCCATCCTTCCGTTGCCTATGACCTTACCTCCAGTCAGGAATGGGTAGAGGCCCACAAGTATGCCGCCGTCACCGACATTTTCAAGGGTGAAATCGGTCAGCTCCGTGGCTGCCGCTTCATCGAGTCCACGGAAGCCCCCGTTATGACCGGCGGTTCCGGCGGTGCCATGGTCTATGCCACCCTGTTCTTCGGCAAGAACGCCTTTGGCGTGGTAGACCCTGAGGGCATGGGTCTGGAAATGATTATCAAGGACAAGTCTCAGGTAGGCGGCCCCCTGAACCAGTTCTCCACCGTGGGCTATAAGTTCGAGTCCGCCACCCAGATTCTCTATCAGGAACGAATGGTTCGAGTCGAAAGCGGCTCTTCCTTCTCTTCCGTAGACGAAGCCAACTAAGGAGGGATACACACATGAAAACCGTATTTTTACCCAGAGCCCAGAAGGGCCAGGAAGCCGATCTGTTTGTGGCCGTCAATGGTCAGGGCTGGCGAATCCAGCGTGGCGTAGAGGTGCAGGTGGATGACTGCGTAGCAGAAGTCCTGGACAACGCCCGTGCCGCACAGGAGAAAAATGACGCCTTCTTGCAGGAATCCAGTCAGGATTGAGGTGATTGCATGACCATCGGCGAAGCAATCACCGGCTCTCAGCGTCGATTGGGGGCGGTGGTTCCCTCCGGGGTACTGGTGCAGTGGCTGTCCCATCTGGACGGAGCCATGGACAGAGAGCTTCACAAAACCCATCACATGGATTCGGCTCCCTCCTTCGTCCCCTATGAACCCGACACCGACCTTTCCACCCCTCTTCTGGTTCCCTTTCCCTACGATACCATGTACGTACCGTATTTGGAGATGAAAACCGCCGAGGTTCTGGGGGAAACCCTGCTGTGCAATAACGCCGCTTCTCAATATCACAGTGCCTTGCTCACCTACATGGATGCCGTCAACCGGGAATGTACCCCCAAAGGGGCGCAGCATCTGAAACTATTTTAAGGAGAAAGGAGGAACGCCATGTTCTATCCCAAACTGGCGGTGCCTTCGGAGGTCCGGAAAACCCTACAGGTTTTCCAGGGACTGAACCGGGGCCGCCGCATCGGGGAGGGAGAAATGCAGGGGGAGGAGAATCTCTCCTCCCACCGCTATCCCCTGCTCAGTCCCAGAAAAAGCCGGACCACCCTGGCAACGGGACAGCATCTGCGTGGCTTGGGGTGGCTCAATGGCCCGGTCTATGTGACGGGCGATCACATCGTGATCCACGGAACCACCCATCCTCTGGCCATCGGCGGACAGGATGAAATTACCATCTTGTCCATGGGGGCCTATCTTCTGTTTTTCCATCTGGGAACCTTTCTCTCTCCTTCCTACATCAACACCGCCGACCCCACGGATTACGGTCTGGTGGACAACAAAATCGGTTTTTCCACCGCTGAGGTGAATCTCACCATGGAGCTTTGCAGTCGGGACGGAACCCTTTATACCGCCAAACCCCAGGAAGAGGCCCCCCAAAGTCCCACCGGCGGCAGTCTGTGGCTGGACAACAGCGACGGTCTGACCCTCAAGCGTTGGGACTCCGGCCTTGGGGTCTGGAATCCCGTCCCGGAAACCTACGTCAAGCTGTCCGCCATCGGAATCCATAACGGCTTTTCCAAAGGCGACGGCGTGACCTTGGAAGGTCTAAAGCTCCCTTACGGGGCCAGTATCCAGCCCAATTGCACCTTGGTGGATGTGGGAAAAAACTTCATCATTGTGCCGGGAATCCTGCCGCAAACCACGGTACAGACCAGTGACGTGGTTTGCGTTTCCAGAGTTTGCCCTCAGTTGGACTTTGTCGTGGAGGCCGGAAACCGTCTGTGGGGCTGTCGCTACGGCCCTTCGGAGGAAGATGGAAGTTTGGTCAATGAAATCTACGCCTGCGCTCTGGGCGATTTCAAAAACTGGAACAAGTTTGAAGGGCTGTCCACGGACAGCTATGCCGCTTCCCGTGGCTCTCAAGGCCCATGGACGGGAGCCATCACCTATCTGGGACGGCCCACCTTCTTCAAGGAGAACTGTATGGAAACCGTATATCCCTCTTCCAACGGTGCTCATCAGATTTCCGTCACCGGCTGTCGTGGCCCCGTCCCCGGTTCTCTGGCGGTGTGTCAGGAAATCCTGTACTACTGCACCGGGCGGGAAGTTGTGGCCTATGACGGCTCTTATCCCAAAACCGTATCCCAGGCCCTTGGCCCCATTTCCTGTACCAAAGCAATGGCCGGGGCTTTGGGCGAAAAGCTCTATCTGGCTCTGTCCGATGGCCTGTATGTGCTGGACACCTCTCTGGGCCTGTGGCACCGGGAGGACAGCCCCAATATCTGCCACTTTGCAGGAGACACCAACACCCTGATTTTTTCCACCAAGGACAGCATTTATCAGGTGGAGGCCGGACAAGACCCGGTTTCCTGGTGGGCCGAATCAGGAGATTTGGAGCTTTCCACCCCGGAGCGGCAGTTTTTGCGGCGGATTCTTCTCCGTCTGCGTGTCAACCTTGGGGCATGGGCCGACGTTCTGGTGTCCTATGACGACGAAGAGCAATGGCACCCTGTGGGGCATGTGGAGGGAGACGGCAGCCTGACCACCCGGCAGGTGGCGATTTTCCCCCGGCGGTGTGACCATCTACGGCTGCGGTTGGAGGGCTATGGACCAGTGGAGGTCTACACCCTCACCAAAATTTACGAAAAAGGAAGTGATACCCCATGAATGTCCTGCCTCAGCCTCCACGGCCTCAGGGCACTATTCAGGAGCAGGTGCAGGCACTGTATCGGTATCTGTTTCTGCTTATCGCACAACTAAATCGGGAGGATTGTGATGGAAACTAAGAAAAAGCCTCAGGAATACCAATCCAAACACAAAAAAGAGCTGGATGACATCTACGAACAGATTACCACCCGAAAGCCCTTTACCTTTGATTTGGATGAAAATTCCCTGTATCAGCAGTATAAAAACCAATATGTGAATCTGGGCCAGCAGGCCATGGCAGACACCCAGGGAAAGGCCGCCGGGCTGACGGGTGGTTTTTCCAGCTCCTACAGTCAGAACGTGGGACAGCAGGCCTACAACGCCTACTTGCAGCAGCTCAACGAACTGGTTCCCGACCTGTACGCTCAGGCCCGCAGTTCCTATGACCAAGAGGGTCAGAACCTTCTGGATTTGTACAATCTGAAGGCACAGGAGGAATCCAAAGACTACGCCCGCTGGCAGGACGCCTATGACAACTGGCTGCAAGAGTACGGTCTGGCCCTCAAGGAAGAGGAACGCCAGCAGGCACAGGAGAACTGGCAGAAGGAATACGACCGCAACGGACAGCACTGGCAGGCGGAGTTTGACCGGGACAAGCA
>CAUWEI010000194.1:0-4134 GCA_963557675.1 uncultured Oscillospiraceae bacterium
GAGGCCCGATTCGGGACCTCTGAATTTTAGTCGGGGCCATTTTTGTACAGCCCCCATTTTCGGGCATTTTATGCCCCATTTCTTACTTTTCCAGAATCACAGCACCGCTGTTCTTTTCTGCCATGCCCTGTTTCATGATGGCAGCGGCCTCTTCATAGGAAACCGTCACCTGCTGACCGGTGGTCAGGTCCTTTACCGAGCACTTGCCTGCTGCAATCTCATCTTCGCCCAGAAGAACAGCATAAGGAATCCCCAGCTTGTCCGCATAGCTCATCTTCTGCTTGAACTTCTTCTGCTCCATATAGACTTGGGTGCGGATTCCTGCTTCACGCAGAGAGGTAGCGACCGCAATGGCAGGGCCGGGATCACTGGTCATCGGCAGCACCAGAGCATCTGCGGGGGCGGTAGGCAGTTCCGGATTCAGCAGCTTCTGCTCGCCCAGCACATAAAACAGACGAGTCAGGCCGATGGAAATACCCACACCGGGAAGCTGACGGTCTGTATAATACTCTGCCAGATTGTCATATCGACCACCGGAGCACACAGAGCCAATTTCCGGATGATCCAGCAAGGTGGTCTCATAAACGGTACCGGTGTAGTAATCCAAGCCACGTGCAATGGTGAGATCCACTGCAAAGTTTTCCTGAGGAACACCAAACTGAGACAGATAGGTGGTAACGGCCTTCAACTCCTCCAAGCCCTGATCGAAGATCTCATTTCTGCCCCGGTAGCCTTCCAGTGCAGCGAGAACCTCTTCATTGGTTCCGGTAATGGCAATAAACTTGAGGATTTCGTCCTTCTGCTCCTGCGTGAGGCCGCAGTCCTCCATGAGAATCACGCCCACCTTTTCAGGGCCAATCTTATCCAGCTTATCCACAGAGCGCATAATATCGCCGGATTTCTCCGTCAGGCCCTGCATGGCATAGAAGCCATTGAGAATCTTCCGGTTGTTGACCCGAATCTGGAAACGGCTCAGGCCCAGCGTCTGGAAGGTCTTATAAATGATAGAAGGAATCTCCGCCTCATTGAGAATGTCCAGTTTTCCATCGCCGATAATATCAATATCTGCCTGATAGAATTCACGGAACCGGCCTCTCTGGGCACGTTCGCCACGATAGACCTTACCAATCTGATACCGGCGGAAGGGGAAGGACAGGTCATTGGCATGCAGAGCCACGTATTTAGCAAGAGGCACCGTCAGGTCAAAGCGGAGGGCCAAATCTGCATCGCCCTTGTTAAAGCGGTAAATCTGCTTTTCTGTATCGCCGCCGCCCTTTGCCAGCAGAACTTCGGCCGACTCAATGGCAGGGGTGTCCAGAGGGGTAAAGCCATAGAGGCTATAGGTCTTACGCAGGGTTTCCATAAAACGCTCCATCTGCATCTGAGGGGCAGGCAGGAGCTCCATAAACCCAGACAGAGTCCGGGGCTTAATACGTTCCATCGTGTTAATCCTTCTTTCTTATGGATGTAAGAAGCGCACCGAGCAAAGCCCAGTGCGCCCATCGGTACTTACAGGGAATGCTAACTTATCGCAGGGTATTTTTATTCCGGAGCATCTCACGCCAATCCAGATCGCCTCTCTGGAGACCCAGAATCAGCATTTCTGCACTTGCCAAATTGGTAGCTACCGGGACATTATGCTTGTCGCAGAAGCGGATGGTTTCCAGCATCTGCTGTCCATCCCAGGGGTCAATGCTGTCGGGGTTGGTAAACAGCAGAACCAGGTCGATTTCGTTGTAGGCGATACGGGCATTTACCTGCTGGTGACCGCCCTGCTTATGAGACAGCAGCAGAGAAATGGGCAGACCGGTGGCATCGGCAACCAGACGTCCTGTGGTTGCAGTAGCATAGAGCGTATGCTTCGAGAGGATGCTTTTGTAAGCAGTGCAGAACTGAACCATGAGTTCTTTTTTCTTGTCGTGGGCCAAAAATGCAATATTCATATTTTTATCACTCCATCCGGTGTTACTTGAGCTTTGCAAGAGGAACTGACTCCCCTAGAATCCGTCGGGCGATCCGACGACAGGCCGTACTTGCGCCGCTTCTTTTGTATTGAATGAGGGGTTTGTCTAAGACCGCCGCCAGAGGTACATTCCGGTCCTCCGGCACCAGTCCCAACAGGGGGTATCCTACCAGGTCCATAATATCGTCCACTGTAATGCCCATTGCTGTATAGAGCTTGGGATTGACCCGGTTAACCACCAGTCGAACGTTTTCTTTTCCCATAAGCTCCAGCATTTCCCCGGTGCGAGCTCCGTCACGCATAGCGGCCGGGTCTGGGCCTGTGACCATAATTTGCCGGGAAGAGGCACGAGCTGCCATACGGAAGCCCTCTCCCAGTCCGGCCGGTGCATCCAGCAGGCAGAAATCGAACTGATCCCGTGCCTTATGCATCAGCTTCTGGAACGCTTCTTCGTCCAGTTCTTCACTGTCCCTTCCAATCGGGGCCGTAAAAAACTGCAAGGAAGGATAGTCCGGATGCTTAGCTCCTTCCTCAAGCCTTGCATTCCCCTGGACAACCTCCGTAAAAGAGAGGGCTGGCACCTTGGACATTCCCAGGGCAATATCCAAATTACGAAGACCTACATCCAAATCCACACACAAGACGGTTTTTCCCAGTGCTGCCAAACTCGTTGCCAGTCCAGCACAAACGGTGGTTTTACCCGTGCCGCCTTTTCCGGAGAGCACAGCAATCACTGTCCCCATGGACTTCCCTCCCAATCTACACTTTGATGCATACCATTATAGCCGAACAATTCTTGGATTGCAACATCCAATTCCGGATTTTCCGAAACTTTTTTTGTGCAACCGGGCAAAGGAACCCTTTGCAAATTAGCGAATTTGCAAGAAGCTTTGTATAAACTGACGAACCCCCCACAAGGGTTCCAACTGGTATTTTCACAACAAAAAAATTTTTTGAGAAAATCAAAAAAACCTCTTTACAAACGGCTTTGGATGTGGTATCTTAATTATGCAAATGATAATCATTTTCAAAAAGGGGCGAGACCAATGGAGCAAACCCGTAAACACAGCAAAAAGCGGGACGCCATTCTCAGATGCATTCAAAGCACAACGGTCCACCCCAGTGCCGAATGGGTTTACAGTCAGCTGAAACCCCAGTTTCCAGATCTCTCTCTGGCCACGGTGTACCGAAATCTCACCCTGTTTAAGCAGGAAGGGATTATCCAATCTCTAGGCGTTGTAAACGGCTTGGAGCGGTTCGACGGCACAACGGACCCCCACGTGCATTTTATCTGTTCCCAGTGTGGCGCTATTATCGATCTCCCGCATATATCCGTACTGGAAGATTTAGAATCTACAGTATCTCAAAAAGTTAATGGCACCATCGCAGGTTATTCTCTGTGTTTTGAGGGAACCTGTAAACAATGTCTTCAAAAACAAGAAGACATCACCGCCTGAAAAGGCTCACTCATCGAAAAAATAAATTATAATATTTGGAGGACATTATTATGAAGAAGTTTGTTTGCCCTGTTTGTGGTTACGTCTACGAAGGCGAGGCTATGCCCGCTGATTTCAAGTGCCCCGTCTGCAAGGTTGACGGTTCCAAGTTCAAGGTTATGGACACCACCAAGCTGGCTGCTGAGCACGAGTATGGCATCTACGAGAAGACCGTTGCCAACAACCCCGACATCTCCGCTGAGGACAAGGCTTTCATCTTGGATCAGCTGAAGGCTAACTTCAACGGCGAGTGCTCCGAAGTTGGTATGTACCTGTGCATGGCTCGTATCGCTCACCGTGAGGGCTATCCCGAGATCGGCCTGTACTGGGAGAAGGCTGCTTACGAAGAGGCTGAGCACGCTGCCAAGTTCGCAGAGATGCTGGGCGAGACCCTGGAGCCCAACATGAAGGCTTCCACCAAGGAGAACCTGGCATGGCGTGTAGACTGCGAGTTCGGTGCAACTCAGGGCAAGTTCGACCTGGCTGCCTGCGCTAAGAAGAACGGCCTGGATGCTATCCACGACACTGTTCACGAGATGGCTAAGGACGAGGCTCGCCACGGCAAGGCTCTGAAGGGTCTGCTGGAGCGTTACTTCAAGTAAGATCATCCAGTATTTTTCAAGGGGCTGTACAAAAAGCCCATGCAGGAAGCCCGGCTGTACGCAAATGTACAGC
>CAUWEI010000195.1:0-4126 GCA_963557675.1 uncultured Oscillospiraceae bacterium
ATTCCTATTCGCTATTCTTTTTTCTTGTTTGTCACACATCATTGTAATACCTACATATCCATGGTAAGAAAAAGGAGCTGCCTGGATGGACTCTTCTCCAAATAAGGCAGCTCTTTCTTTCCGATATAAGATTATTTCACCTGAATCTGACACATCTTCATAGCTTCCAGCGCGTTCTGATGGCTCTGAGGGGTAACACCAGCACAGCAGGAGGAATCCACCGTCACCAGCACCTCAGGAAGTGTGGCCTTTACCAGCATAGCATTAGAAATCACACAGATGTCCGTGCACAAACCCACCAGGCATACCTCTTCCAGCTCCGGCAGACGGGCAATGTAATGGGCCAGCTTGGTAGAGCCAAAGGTGGGCTTGTCCAGAATGGGAGCATCTTCCACAGACAGGGCTTCGGTAATCTCCCAACCCTTGGTTCCCACAATGCAGTGGGGGACCGGCAGGTTTTTGCCCTCCTGGGTGTTCAGGTAGTCTTCCCCATGAGTGTCCCGAGTGAATACCACTGTCCAGCCCTCTTTCCGGGCCTGCTCCAGCTTCCGGGCCACATGGGGTACAATCGCAACAGCTTCTTTGGTTCCTAATGCGCCGTCAATAAAATCATTCTGCATATCTACTACAATAAGAAGTTTCATCTCTTCATTCTCCTTTGTCAAAAACGGCGCACAGAAACACTGTGCGCCGTTTACATTTTTACTTGTTGGCCAGTTCCTTCAGAGCGTCCTTACGGCTGAAGTTTGCACGGCCCTTCTCATCGAAGCCCATGAACTTCACCCAGGTCATATCGCCCAGCTTCAGAACATCTTCCACCTTTTCCACACGGAAGTTCTCCAGCTTGGAAATGTGCACCATGCCATCGTGACCGGGAGCAATCTCCACAAAAGCACCGATGGGGAGGATGCGGACAACCTTACCGTAGTACAGCTTGCCAACCTCGGGGACGAAGCAGATGTCATCCACCATCTTCTTTGCGGCGTAAGCAGCAGCGGAATCCACAGCGGAAATGAACACGGAACCATCGTCGTCAATGTCGATCTTTGCACCGGTGTCAGCACAAATCTTCTGGATGGTCTTTCCGCCGGAGCCGATGACCTCACGGATTTTGTCAACGGGAATCTTCATGGAGATCATCTTGGGTGCATACTCGGAAACCTCCGCACGAGGCTCAGCGATGCAGGGCAGCATGACCTGCTCCAGAATCTCCAGACGAGCCTTACGGGTGCGCTCCAGAGCATCTGCAATGATTTCCATGGTGAGGCCCTTGTTCTTCAGGTCCATCTGGATAGCGGTGATACCCTCGGTGGTACCGGCAACCTTGAAGTCCATCTCGCCGTGGAAGTCCTCCACGCCCTGGATGTCGGTGAAGGTTCTCCACTCGCCGGTCTCCTGGTCGGAGATCAGGCCGCAGGAGATGCCAGCCACGGGACGCTTGATGGGCACGCCAGCGTCCATCAGAGCCAGAGTAGAGCCGCAGATGGAGCCCTGAGAGGTAGAGCCGTTGGAGGACAGAACTTCGGAGACCACACGGATGGCGTAGGGGAATTCCTCCACGGAGGGGATCACAGGCAGCAGAGCCTTTTCAGCCAGAGCACCGTGACCGATCTCACGACGGGAGGTAGAGCGGGAAGCTCTGGCTTCGCCGGTGGAGAAGGAGGGGAAGTTGTAGTGGTGGATATAACGCTTGGACTCCTCGGGGTAGATGGTGTCCAGCTTCTGAGCAGCAGACAGGGTGTTCAGGGTGCAGATGGACAGAACCTGGGTCTGACCACGGGAGAACAGGCCGGAGCCGTGTACTCTGGGCAGAACGCCAACCTCAGCGTCCAGAGGACGAATCTCATCCATGCCACGGCCGTCTACACGCTTGCCGGCCAGGAGCCACTTCTTAACGACCTTCTTCTGCATCTTGTACAGGCAAACCTCGATGTTGATGTCGAAGTCTTCGTACTTATCAGCAAACTTTTCGGCAAAATCACGGCGAGCAGCAGTCAGGCGCTCCTCCCGGATGTTCTTGTCAGGGGTATCCAGAGCATACTCAATCTGGTCCATGCCATAAGCACACAGATCGTCCAGCAGGTCATGGTTAACAGCAGCCTTCTCAAAGGTGAACTTGGGCTTGCCAATCTCAGCAACGATGCCGTTGATGAACTTGACCACTTCCATGTTGGTCTCGTGGGCAACACGGATGCACTCCAGAACGATGGCTTCGGGAGCCTCGTTGGCCTCGGTCTCGATCATGACCACCTTCTCGAAGGTGGAGGCGATGCACACGAAGCAGGAGGCAGCAGCACGCTGCTCAGCAGAGGGGTTGACGATATACTCGCCATCAATGTAAGCCACATTGGTGGTGGCAACGGGTCCATTCCAGGGCACATCGGAAGAAGCGATGGCGATAGAAGCACCCAGAGAAGCGACAATCTCTACAGGGTTGTCCTGATCGTTAGCCAGAACGGTGCAGGTGACCACCACATCATTACGCAGCTCCTCGTCGAAGAGGGGACGCATGGGGCGGTCGATGATGCGGGAATTCAGGATACCACGCTCGGAGGGCTTACCCTCACGACGGTTGAAGGAGCCGGGAATACGGCCCACGGAATACATTCTCTCTTCAAACTCGATGGTCAGAGGGAAGTAGTCAATGCCGGCCTTGGGGTCAGCAGAAGCGGTGCAGGTGACCAGAACCACGGTGTCACCATAGCGGCAGATGCACTCGGCGTTGGCCAGCTCGGCCACCTTACCGGTCTCTACGGTAAAGGTACGGTTGCCGATCTGAGTCTCAAAGACTCTGTGATTGGGATACTGCTTACGAGTAACCATAATAGAAACCTCCTAAAGAATTTTTGTTTTCGGGAGGTTTAGCACTTGAAACCAGGGCCGAGCCTTCGGCCATGCTTTCAACTGCTAAAGAACTCCCGGTTGATTGACGGTAAATTGGATGGGGAAAACGCTCCAGGATTCATCCGAATTTCGAAAAAGGGCGACCAAGTGGTCGCCCTTCCAAGAAATTACTTACGGATGCCCAGCTTGGCGATGATTGCACGATAGCGGTTGATGTCCTTCTTTGCCAGGTAATCCAGCATGTTACGGCGCTTACCAACCATCATCAGCAGGCCACGACGAGAGTGGTTGTCGTGCTTGTGCACACGCAGGTGATCGGTCAGCTCGTTGATACGAGCGGTCAGAATAGCGATCTGGACCTCGGGAGAACCGGTGTCGCCCTCGTGGGTAGCATACTGAGCAATAACTTCAGACTTCTTTTCCTTCAGAATCATGGAAATTTCCACCTTTCAAATAGATTGCCTAACCGCTAAGAATGGGCCAGTGGAGTGCCGATGGCATTACCCCGAAACTGGGCGGCAGGCAGATAGTAAATTCTGGTTTAGAACCAGCCTTTCCATTTTAGCACGAAAAATCCCCGTTGTAAAGGGAAACTTTCCGCATTTTCCGATTGTTTTCCACTGTTCCGGGAGTTTTATTTTTCAGTTTTCCCGGATATGGCTCCATTTAATCCCCTTTCAGAGACAAGGTAATGGACTTTGTCGCCGGCCGAAGCTGACGGAATGTTACACCGGCAGAGGTCAGCATCCGCTTTGAGGCAATCGTGGCGGGGGTGTTGGCGTACTTGTCCGACAGGTACAGCACCTCTTTCACACCAGCCTGAATAATGGCCTTGGCACATTCGTTGCAGGGAAACAATGCCACATACAGGCGGCTTCCCCGGAGATCCCGGCCGTTGGCGTTTAGAATCGCATTCAGCTCCGCATGAACCACATAGGGATACTTGGTATCTTCTCCCTCCCGGTCCCAGGGGTATTCGTCATCCGAACAGCCGTTGGGAAGTCCGTTGTAACCTGTGGAAATAATAATGTTGTCCGTGGAGACAATGCAGGCCCCCACCTGGGTATTGGGGTCTTTGCTGCGGCGGGCTGCCAGCATGGCAACTCCCATAAAGTATTCATCCCATGTGATATAATTTTCTCGTTTCATAGGCCCCTCCCAAATTTTTTCCTTATTATAGCAAATATGTTTTTTACTTTCAATCTTTTTTCCACAGCCCCTTTGGATTTCTGTTGGAAAGAGAAACGGTTTTTCATAGCCTCTCTATAATCTAGTTCTACAA
>CAUWEI010000196.1:0-4074 GCA_963557675.1 uncultured Oscillospiraceae bacterium
GTTGTACAATACAGTGGATGCACTGATTGTCGGTACATTCCTGGACAAAACCGCCTTGGCCGCAGTTACATCTTCCGGAAGCCTCATCTTTATGATGGTGGGCTTTTTTAATGGCATCGCCATGGGTGCCGGTGTTGTAATTTCCAAGCTCTTCGGTGCTCGGGACTATGACGGAATGAGATTAGCGGTTCATACAGACATCGCATTTGGCTTGGTTGCCGGCGTGTGCCTGACGATTCTCGGTGTGGCATTTACGCCCACGATTTTGGGTTGGATGCAAACGCCTGCCAATGTGCTGCCTCATTCTATTGACTACTTCCGGTATTATTTCGGCGGTATGATCTTCATTGTCATGTACAATATTTGTGTGGGTATCCTTCATGCAGTTGGTGACAGCAAGCATCCGTTGTATTATTTGATCATTGCTTCTGTGGTCAATGTCCTTCTGGACCTTTTGTTTGTCGGTGTGTTCCATTGGGGCGTCTGGTCCGCCGCATTGGCTACGACGATCTCTCAGGCTCTTAGTGTTGTGTTGTGTATGCACCGGCTGATGACCTGCGATGCACCTTATCGGATTGAGGTAAAGAAAGTCCGATTCCATATGGCAACGCTCAAAGATATTATCCGTTTTGGTCTTCCTTCTGGCGTGCAGAATTCCATCATTGCCTTTGCAAACCTGATTGTGCAGTCTAACATCAATGCCTTTGGTGACTCTGCAATGGCCGGCTGCGGCTCTTATTCTAAGATAGAAGGCTTTGCATTCCTGCCGATCACTTGTTTTTCTATGGCATTATCTACGTTTGTTGGACAGAATCTCGGTGCGAAACAGTATGATCGGGTTAAGAAAGGTGTACGGTTTGGAATTCTCTGTTCGGTCATTCTTGCAGAATTAGTCGGTTTGTGCGTGTTCTTCTTCGGCCCTCAAATGATTGCGCTGTTTAATGGAGAGCCTGATGTTGTGGCCTTTGGTGCAAAACAAGCTACGGTTGAAGCGTTGGCGTATTTCCTTTTGGCATTTTCGCACTGCATCGCCGGTATCATGCGAGGAGCAGGAAAAGCGATGGTTCCTATGTTTGCAATGCTAATATCGTGGTGCATGATTCGAATTACATATATCACTGTAGTGATTCACTTTATCCCGAGAATCGAAATCGTATTCTCTGCATACCCTCTGACTTGGTTTATCAGTTCTGTTATCCTATTGGTATACTTTCTCAAGGCGGATTGGATTCATAGTTTTGACCGTCTTGAAGAAAAGCAGCACGAATCCTAATTTCATACTTAAAATGGACGGCATCAAGATTTCATACTTGATGCCGTCCATAAATATATATAAGATTAAATGCCGGTCATTGTTTGCAGAACATCGACTTCTTCTTGCTGGATGCTCTTAGACATTGCAAGGCCCTCATCAATATCAACATCTGTGATAACGCCGTTGTGTGTGCAAATAATACGGCCGCTGCCGCCACCGAGGAGCAGCTCAACGGCACGATAGCCCATCTTTGTTGCATTGACACGGTCTCTGGCGGAGGGGGTACCACCACGCTGAATGTGACCCAAGACCGTTACACGAGGATCCAAATCAATCTCTTCCTTGATCTTCGCTGCAATATCGGCAGCACTTCCGGCACCTTCGGCAACTACAATCATATAGTGGGTAAACCCATTGAGGCGAGCCTGACGAATTTTTTCAATTACATCGTGGTCAAAGTCAATCGGTTCCTCAGGAACCAGCACAGCAGTCGCTCCTGTAGCCAAACCAACATACATGGCAAGGTAACCTGCATTTCGGCCCATTACCTCGACAACTGAGCAACGCTCATGAGACTGCATGGTATCACGGAGTTTATCGATGCATTCGATTGCAGTATTGGCGGCAGTGTCAAAACCAATGCAGTAGTTGGAGCAGCAGATATCATTGTCAATTGTGGCAGGAATGCCAACAACAGGAATACCATACTTAGACAGAGCCTGAGCACCACGGAAAGTACCGTCACCACCAATGGCAATGATTCCATCCAAGCCAAGGAACTTACAGGTTCCAACGGCTTTTTTCTGCCCTTCGGCGGTCATAAATTCCGTGCTACGGGCTGTAAACAGGATTGTACCACCACGGTTAATAATATGGCCGACGCTTCTCTCGTCAAGGCGGAGAATGTCTCCGTGGATTAAGCCATTCCAGCCACGGCGAATGCCATAGCACTCGATTCCGTGATAAAGTGCAGAACGTACCACAGAGCGGACACAAGCGTTCATTCCGGGCGCATCACCGCCACTTGTCAGAACGCCAATACGTTTAATAGCCATTACATCAGTCCTCCTGAAGATTCTGATTTTACGTATGAAATGTAACTATATCTATTTTAATGGATAGCAAAGAAAATGTAAAGTCGAAATTCTCCGAAATAGAGCACAATTAGAAGGGCAACTTTTAGCTTATGCGTTGCAAATTGTACAAAGATGTGATAATATGTTTTAAATCCCTATTGAAGGAGGAATGTTATGAAGCAGTTTGGTATATTGTTTTTGGTTTTCTGTCTTCTGTTCTCGCTATGTGCGTGCAAGCAAAAGGATTCTCCTCTAAAAGAAACCACAGAAGCAACTTATGGGAGCGATGAAACAGGGGAGTCCGTTCCTTCAATTGAGAATGCATATCCAGTTTTACCGGCAGAGTCGGACCATCCCAATACTCAAATCTCCAAAGAAGTAGCCGTTCCGGCAGAGCCTCTTGTGGCGGTGAGCTTGACCCCAAAAGCAGACACGTCGAGCAGTGGAGATGGAACGAAGCTATTTACCTATTCCTACCAAAACGTTACGATTTATATGCCGGATTTTCCAGATGCGGCAGCGGCAATCAGCAACTATTTCGTTGATAGAAAATTAGAGGCAGATGCAGCAGCCGGTGATCTCAGCAGTACAGCGGAACAGGATCGTCAACAGGCAGAAGATGACTGGTCTGCGTACACGTTCGATTTAAAGTATACACCGATGCGACTCGACCACAAGGTCCTTAGTTTTCTGGAAGAACGTGTCTCTTGGTCAGGAGATGCCCATCCTGAAACGTCTCTGTCAGCTGTTACATTTTCCGGTGAGGATGGCAGTGTTCTGGAGCTGAGTGACATTTTGACTGGTGAGGAAATGGCGCAAGTTCTGTATACCATGGTATTAGACACTCTGGCAAAGCGGGATACATCTACAAATGAATCTGTCTATTTTGAGAATTACACCAATATAGTGAAACAAAACTTTGAACTTGGTGGTGAAATGGCGAAAAACTGGTATCTAACCGATACCGGAATCGTATTTTACTTTTCGCCCGATGAGATTGCAGACAGCGAAATTGGCCCCATCAATGTGGAGTTTACATACAGTCAGCTGCGTGGCATCATAAAAGAAGATTTTGTGCCGAAAGTGCTCCCGCAATGCAGCGCATTTTCATTTAATGCAGCTCGAAAAGAGCAAATCCAACAAGAGAATTTCGATCAAGTAATGACCGTAACTTGCGATGAAAACGGACAGGGTGTATCTTTGTTTGCAGGCACGACCTTGTACGATGTTTCTGTGCAGAAAGGACACTGGACCCCGACCAACAAGTTTGTAGATGATAGTGTGCTCTTTGCTGCAAACCGTTTGACGGAAAAAGATTTGCTCTTAATCAACACCTATATTCCAGATGCAATGCCTGATTTGCGGCTCACTGCCAATTGTGGAAATGATGAAGAACGAAGTTATTACATTTTCCAAAGCGGAAAAGATGGCAGCATTCTATTGATTGATCAGATATAACCAGGTATAATATGAAATTGGCCAGTTCCATAGAGGGGGGACTGGCCAATTTCTGAACATTTGCAAAAAATGAAGCTCTTATCTCCAACGCAACAAAATACAAATTTTGTTGCGTTGGAGGTCGGGTTGTGATATAATCCATAGGTATCATGGCTTTGCGCCTATCTGGGAGGTTTTTCTATGCGTCACTATCATGATTGTCCTCAAATCCTACGTGACTTCCTTACTTATCACGAAACGATCAAAGGTCAATCTTCTAAAACAATTTCTGAATACTATTTAGAT
>CAUWEI010000197.1:0-4073 GCA_963557675.1 uncultured Oscillospiraceae bacterium
GCCCCATTCTGAGGCCGTCCACTTGCTTTTATTTCATACATTTTGCAATATGGAAATTCTATTGTTTAACCCGTTTCCAATTGCTTATATCAAAGATATTGTCATGCACGGAGAACCATTCACCAGGCAGGAACTTGGTACCACTATTTTCTGTGACATCCCAGTTCCCAGAGTACAAGATATACTGTTCCGGTTTATTCTTGGCGTCATCCGTGATTGGATTACCTGTGAAGGGATTGACTGGATTCTCAATTAGTCCCTTCGTAGCCAGTGTGGGCACATCGCCATTGGTCATAAAGGTATTGTCTGTGGTAAACGTTTGGCTGTCAAAATCTTTTACCATCAACAGCGGATTATAGAACATGACATCACACTGGCTTTCCTCACCGAAGCACAGATCATCGAACTGCCGCAAATTGCGTCCGTGATCTGCAACAATGATGATTCTGGTATTGTCATATACATCGTTTGCACGAAGATAGTCCAGCCATTGTCCCAGCTGAATCATTGCCGCCATATTGGCATGATAATGAGCCATCTGATTCTCGGTTTCCATTCGCATGCGTCTTCCGTCCAGCACGAACCTGTCTTTATTGGCTGCATCATATTCTGTGTTATCCACTACGACTTCCGGCTCATATTCTGGCTCTTTCAATATGATCGGCTCATGAGTGGTATCGTTACTGAGCATAACAAACGTGTTCTTGCTTTCTTCCGTAACATTCGTAATATTAGGCAGGTTGGTTAAAACGCCATACGCACGCATAAAGGCTTCTTGATATGCAGATCTTTCTGGAGCAATCTCTGCCATGGAATTTGGATTATTGTAATTGCCTTGGTTATAGAGCGTTGACTGGAGACACACCGGCGCAACTTTGAAAATACCATAGCAGAAGAGATTTCGGTTGAGCATATGATCTTTCTGTAACGCCACGTTGTACGAAGCCACATTAAATTTTCCCATGGTATTATAAGCGTGAATTTCAGGATACTCGTCATAGATGGAAAGATCGGGAATCCACTTATAACCTGCATACGTGGGATCGCATACGGTTGTTTCATACCCATGATTGTTAAACAGGACGGGCATCACTTTTAACGCCTCATCGTGCTTGTCTTTAAGCAGTTCATCCTCACGCTTATTCATTTCTTCCGGCGTATATTCGTATCCGCCGTAGAGAGGAGGGGTGCCGAAATTGGTAAACGCTCCATAGGATATGGTGTTGGGGTAATAAGTAAATCCGGCAAACTGCTCCTGCAATTGGGGTCTCTCCTGGAAAAGATACGGTATATAGCTGTTAATAGCTCGATCCATCATCAGCACAACCACATTCTTGCCGTTTTTGCTCAGAGGAATGGATGCAATATTTTGTGCATCTTCTTTGACCGCTGCCATTGTTTCAGGAGCGATGGCCTGGATTCCAAAGATATTAACCCCGGACATGCCCACAACCGCCAAAATCATTGCAAGGTATGCAAATTTGACTATATCCTCTTTCTTTTTCCATATGAGATGCAAAGCAAGAGCTACAACTACAATTACTGCCAGATTGATTAGCTGGTCCTTCATCAGGAAGCCAGGGGCGATGTCATACATCAGATTATTGGAAAGTGTTCCGTAATCCGTTCCAAAGAACATATAATTCACTACCGCAACGCCGGAGAAAATCCATATGCCCAAGCTCATTGCTTTTTTACCGGCCGGCTTTGCGAGCATGTAGAAAATACCAAACCAGACCCCAAAGATACCGGCTGCCAACAAAAAGGAGTTCAAAATGTAAAGCAGTGGGTTGTAAAAGGTGACTGTATTGATAAACTCTGCGGGGGAAGCTTTAATTACTGCGGAAGGGATCAGAACACCGGTCAGCAGAGCGGCAAATGCACAGCCGGAGAAGAACAGAACCTTGTCTTTCTTTTCAATTACAATGGTCTTCTGTGCTTTTTTGCGCTTGGCAAAGAACTGGAGCATCAGCGGCAGATGCATTGCCAGCAGCAGAATCAACGCTGCAGCTTGGCGACGAGGGGTTTGCATTGGGTGAATGAACAAGACCACGATCATCAAGAGAACGCTGCAAACGGATGAAAGAATACCAAATACACGCTTGGGGTTCTTGAGCTTGTAGAAAATGTTTTTTGCAAGGGAGAACAGGTTGTTCAGTGTCCAGTAAAATACCAGACCGGAGGGGGAATCATACAGAAGGACCAAGAAAATCAGTGCCATGCCATATAACTGAATTTTGTCCTTGATAGGAAACCCTTTTGTGTAAATGGCACCGGAAATCAAATTGATCAGTGTCATCAGGATGGGCAGCACATGAATGGTGATGCCTGCTATGACCAGCATGGAATCGGGGGAACCCAGGTCTTGAATGGGACCAAAGGAAACTCCTTTCAGCAGCAGAAGCTTTGAAAGGAAGTTATACGCTGCCATGAAAAAGGGAATTTCCAGAAGAAGGGACATGGAGCCTCTCAGAGCGTCCGTAGGCTTATAATTGTTCTGGCGATAATATGCCTGCAAAATCATAAACCGCTCGTCGCCCTTGAAGTACTTTTTAATATGGGCGACCCAGTCGTGCAGCTTTGCTTCTGTTTCCCGGGCCTGCTCCTGCATAGCATCTGCCTGCTTGTAAAGGGGTAAAACCAGGAAATTTACTGCCAAACTCAGAAAAATAATAGATAAACCAGGGTGGTTAAACAGCCTGTTGGCAAGAGAGAAAATTATCTCAAACAACAGCTCCAGCGGGCCGATCAAAAGATTATAGATTGCTGTTATAATTGACATCTTATACTCCTTTTAGATACGTTTATCTGACTCTGTTTTGGTAAGGCGGTTGTATGTATCCATCAGGTAATCCACCGTTCTGACAGTTGCTTCGCCCATGTGTGCCCAGGTCTCTTTTCTGGCCTGCTCACGACCCTGACCGTACTTGGGGTTGTTCATGCAGTTGTCAATAACATCTTTGATAGATTCCATGTTGTCCTTGGTGAGCTGCTGGCCGATTTTGGGCAGAATGTCAAACGTCCACATATTTTCATCCAGCCAACATGCATCGTAACAGCCCTTATCAAAAGAGGTATCTGCATAAATGATCGGTTTGTCAAATACCAGCGAAAAGTCAAACAAAACGCCGGAAAAATCAGAAATCAGAATGTCAGAGCGTCTCAGCACTTCAAAATTATCATTATCCCGGTTCCACTCCAACTGTTCATTGCCAGGGTATTGGCTCATAAGGCCGTCAAGAAGTTCCTTTTCCGATGTATAGGACTGGGGGTGGGGACGAACTACGATATGGTAGCCCGTTTTGAGAAGTGCATCAATGATATCCCCGCCATAGCGATTAAAAATGCTGCTGGGACCCCAGGAGGGAGCGAGCAGTACGGTGGTTTCGTGCTTAGCCAGAGGTTCCGCATTTTCCAGCCGCTTCTTCATCTCGTCCAGATAGGTGATACCCACAATAGACAGTTCTTTTTCCGGCAGATTACGGATGCGTTCCAGTTCACGAATCTGATGTACCTGATATTCTCCGGAAAGAAGCACGCTGTCGAAAAAGTCGATGCCAAACATCCGATACATGGTAATGTCACTGCATGCATGGGGAATATGGACATAATACTTTACATCTTTCGAACGTTTCCACTGGTACACATCCAGTCCGGGTGTGGTGGAAAGTACCACATCTGCTTTCAGCAGGTTCATTTTTGCAAATGCCTTATTGCCTTCCCCGATAAATTGGCATGTGATATGCTTATAATCCCGTTTCAGCGCAGGATCGTCTGGAGAGGCGGTCATATATACTAGAGACTGTCCCCGCCGTTCAAACTCATCACAAATAGGCTCGAATACGTTCCAGTATCGCTTGCTGTCGGTAAAAATGGCGAAAGGGATCCGATTGGTGTTTTCCTTTTCTTTGGAACCACCACTTAAAAGAAAGCGAAGCTTCACTACCACATTTCTCATGGCATAAATTCCGGCACCCAGTACGCCCATCAAAATTGTAAAAAGCATACTGCCGGTGCCCGGGTCAATGTATAATCGCATATTTTCTTTTCCACTCCTTTTTGTTCGTACTTAT
>CAUWEI010000198.1:0-4057 GCA_963557675.1 uncultured Oscillospiraceae bacterium
CTCTATTTGCAGGATTTTCAGTCAATGGAACACTTCAAACAGGAACTGATTGAATACCTGGACTATTACAACAATAGACGAATCAAGGCAAACTTAAAGGGCTTGCCGCCTGCGGTACACAGACAACAAGCCCTTTCGGTAGCTTGAACAGTTTTTACTTCAATATATTGTCTAACTTTTTGGGGTCATTTCAATTTTGCATCAGGCTCTTTTTGAAATTGTGTAGTTTAGTTCTTTGCGTGCCAAACCTTGGCGGCGTTTTCTTCCGCAAACTGTTTGCTGTACAGGTCGTGATAGTAGCCACCCTTTTGCAGAAGCTCCAGGTGCTTGCCCTGTTCCACAATCTTTCCGTCCTTGACCACGAGAATCAGATCTGCCTTTCGGATGGTGCTCAGTCGGTGGGCGATGAGGAAAGAAGTCCGATCCTTCAAAAGATGGTCAATGGCTGCCTGAATCAACTGCTCGGTTTGCGTATCAATCGAAGCGGTGGCTTCGTCCAGAACAAAAATTCGGGGGTCTGCCAGCACGGCTCGGGCAAAGGAAATGAGCTGCTTTTCACCGGTAGAAAGGCGGTCGCCGCCTTCGCCAACATCACTGTCCCAGCCCTTATCCAGCTTCTCGATAACCTGATGAGCAGAAACGGCTCTTGCGGCAGCTTCAATTTCCTCCTGGGTGGCATCCAGACGACCATAGCGGATATTTTCCCCAATGGTGCCGGAGAACAGGTGGGGATTTTGCAGTACATAGCCGATGTTGGAATGGAGCCAAAGCTGACTGCGTTGCCGATAGTCCTTGCCGTCAATGAGAATCTGGCCTTCTGTAGGCTCAAAGAAGCGGCAGGCCAGATTTA
This sequence comes from uncultured Oscillospiraceae bacterium, assembly GCA_963557675.1. Lineage (GTDB taxonomy): Bacteria > Bacillota > Clostridia > Oscillospirales > Oscillospiraceae > Faecousia. Next base: position 851 of record CAUWEI010000198.1, read on the forward strand.
CAAGAGTACTTTTGCCCGCTCCCGTTTCGCCTACAATGGCCACGGTGGTTCCGGCAGGAATGTGAAGAGAGAAATGCTCAAGAACATTTTCGCCTCCGTCAGGATACCGGAATGTCACATCCCGGAACTCAATTTCGCCCCGGATAGGCTCCCAGTTTTCCTTCTTGGGATGGAAAGAATCACCGTATTTCTCGATTACCTCCGGACTGTCCTGAATTTGTGGCTCCTGGTCAAGCAGTCCGGTGACACGCTCAATGGAGGCCTGCAAAGAGATAAAGTCTGCAATGTTGGCGGCAGTCATCTGGATTGGCTCAAAGATGCCAACGGCGTATGTGATGAAGGTGGACAAGGTTGCAATTTTGATGACATGATCTACCACCATGTTGCCGCCCCGCAGAAGTACTACAGCCACAGCCACCGTGGAGAAGAAGAGCACCAAAGGAATATAGACCGCATTGAGCCGAGCAGCTCGGATGCCGGAATCTTTCATGCTTTTTGTAAGGGTGCAGAACGAATCGGCGTTTCGGTCTTCAATGACCAGAGTCTTGGAGGTCTTGGCACCGGTGATGCCTTCATTAAAGGAACCTGTGATTTTAGAATTCAGCTTCCGTATTTTCCGGTTCCAGTGCAGAATCTTGTCCTCAAAGTACCATGTTAAGATGGCAATAACAGGAATAATGGTGGCTACCACCAGAGCAAGCCTCCAATTCAGGAAGAACATGGAGACAAAGCTTCCGCCTACATAGAACAGTGACCAGAGAATATCCGTAAAGTTCCATGCAACCATACTTGCAATCCGGTTGGTATCGCTCATAACACGGGACAAAAGATAGCCTACCGGGGTGGTGTTGTAGAAAGAGAAAGACAGGGTTTGCAGATGTACAAACAGGTCCTTACGCATATCCTTTCCAAGATTCATCTCAATGTGCATGGAGTTTCGGCTGAATCCTATGACAGACAGAGACTGAATGAGGATCACCAGAAGATAGGTACAGGCGTAGGGGAGAAGACCGGAGAGAGTGTCTCCTTCAATGAAGTTGTCGATGGCGTACCGCTGAAAAAGGGGAAGTACCACATCAATGGAGGCACAGATTCCGTTCAGAAGCAGCATACCAACAAAAGCACGCTTATACCGGGCCAGAAAGGGAAACAAGCGTTTCCAAATTTTAAGATCAAAGGATTTTTTATATTCCTGCTCGTCAATAGCAGCCATTATGCCATTCCTCCTTTTGAGATGAGCGTCCGGTCATCGCTGCTCATCTGAATGTCATAGATTTCTTTGTAGATGCCGGGTTGCTGGATTAGTTCGGCGTGAGTGCCAATGGCTGCGACCTTGCCGTGATCCAGAACCAGAATTTGGTCTGCCTGCATCAAGGTTGTAATGCGGTGGGAAATCAAGATGGTTGTAGTCTTTCCGAGATTATTGTGCAGAGCCTGGCGGATTTTGGTGTCGGTTTCTGCATCCACGGCAGACAGAGAGTCATCAAAGATCATAATGGGAGCCTTTCCCATGAGGGTTCGTGCAATTGCGACTCTCTGCTTTTGACCGCCGGAGAGGGTAACACCCCGTTCTCCCACAATGGTGTCATAGCCCTGAGGGAATTCCTGAATGGCATCATCCACACAGGCAATGGAGGCGGCCTCTCGCACCTGCTGTAAATCGGCCTCAGGCATCATAGCGGAGATGTTTTCCTGAATGGTCTGGGAGAACAGGAATGGCTCCTGAAGCACCAGACCCATGTTCTTACGGAGATGGTTCCGCTGGAACAGGCGAATGTCGGTGCCGCCAATGGTAATGGTTCCTTGATTTGGCTTTAACTCATAAAGTCGGTCCAGCAGGTGAACCAAAGTGCTCTTGCCGGAACCGGTACCGCCCAGAATAGCAAAGGTAGAGCCTTCCGGAATGGTGAAGGACACATCCTCCAGCACATTCTGTTCTTCGTAACCAAAGGTCACATGGTCAAACACAATATCGCCTGCAACCGGGATGGCCTTTGCATCCTCTTGGTCGGTTTCTTCAGGAGCATGGAGAATGTAACCCACACGGTCAATGGACACACCGGCCTTACTCATTTCCGATAGCACCCGTCCCAGGGAACGGACTGGCCAGGCGAGTGCTTCGTTGTAGGTCACAAAGGCGATGAAGGAACCAAGAGTCATATTGCCATGTACGGTTTCCACAACACCTACCAGAATAATCACCATAATCTGCAAACTGGTGAGCAGGGTGCCGGAAGCCCAGTATACCGCTAAGAGCTTACCAAGGCGAATCCAGAGATTCGCAAAGTAGTTGTTCTTTTTCGCAAATCGTTCGACTTCGTACTGTTCCCGTCCAAAGGCCCGAACGACACGAACACCGGTAAGATTTTCTTGAGCGCAGGTGGTGAGGTCACCTTCCGCCTCGTCTGCCACCTGAAACCGGGAAGAGATTTTCTTATAGAAGATTCCGGAAGACAGGCCCACAATGGGGATAAACAGCATAGCCACCAGAGCCAGCTTCACATTCATGCTGAACATGATGGAAAGATACAGAACAATCACAAATACAGTTCGCACCACTTCTACAAGCTGATTGCAGACAAAGTTGCGAATGACATCTACATCGGAGGTACACCGCTGAATCATGTCGCCGGTGGAATGGGCGGTATGCCAGGCATAGCTCAGATGCTGAATGTGGCGAAAGAGGTCATCCCGAATGTGTTTGACGAAGCCTTCGGAGCCTTTGGACAGATTTACCCGCTGCCCATAGTTGAACACACCACGCAGAAGTGCCAGAAGCAGCACAGCTCCTGCTGCAATCCAAAGGGCCTGCCCTGGATTTTCCAGTAAGAATTTCACAGGTAGGATGGATTGTAATATTTGGGGAACTGCCGATGCATCGGACTTTAGCACGGTATCCACGGTGATTCGGATGACCTGAGGGGTCAGGGCATGGAATGCCATGGTCAGGCAGGCGCAGACCAATGCGGCAATAAAGAACTTCAAACATCCTTTTAAGTACCGCAGAATCATCCTGACCTTTTGTTGCCGGGACAGTTTGAATTGGGGTTCCATATGGTTTTTTCCTCCTTGTATTATAAAGTAGTAGTTTTTAAGGCCCTTATCCAAGGACTTATGCTACACTGTAAAGGATGCTGTGGATTGGTGCGTTCCTCCTACCACGAGATGGTTTTGTAAAGGTTCCAACCACAGCCCTTTACAGGTTTG
>CAUWEI010000199.1:0-4033 GCA_963557675.1 uncultured Oscillospiraceae bacterium
ACGTTATTATAATATCTTTAAAAGAATGAAAAAACCATGTCGCTATTGGATAATTATTTCTAACATAAAACGATAAGTTAGTGAGTTGAAAAGCTTGATACCTACATACGAAATATGAGTAAAAAGTTTATCTAGGGACTGGATAGAACTGTCATATTCACAATTTGAATTTCAGACAGGTCAACGTTTATGTGTACAGAATCATGGAAATGAAATTTTTTCACAGATACAATGAAAGATGCACTGAAAAAAGCAAAAGCGATCTGCCACAGAACACTAAATTCTGTAGCAGATCGCTTGAACTTATTTAACCAACCAGTTCCAGAAAGACTTTTAGGGCCAAAAGTCCCAGTACAACCAGAATTACAGGACGGACGATTTTGCTGCCGTTTTTGAGGGTAAGTCCTGCTCCGATATAGTGACCGGCAATGGAAAACACTGCCGCAATGAGACCGATGGGAACCAGAACTTTTCCTGCCATCAGAGAAGTGAGAACGCTGCCAATGTTGGAAGCGAGGTTCACCAGTTTTACATTGCCCGAAGCCGTCCGGATGTCCAGCTTGGCAAGATTGCAGTAGACAAGCAGAAGAAAGGTACCGGTGCCAGGCCCATAGAAGCCGTCATATACGCCAATAAGTATGGAAAATCCCCAGACGATGCTTTTTTGAAGGCCGGGAGACACTTCCTGCCGCTGTTCCGGAAAGGTTTTCTGACGCATGAGAATGACAGCAACCAGAGGCAGTACCACCAGCAGGAGATATTTTAGGTATCGTTCTTCCAGCATCAATTGCAGTCGTGTTCCAAAGTGGGAACCCACCAGAGCAAGGACAATGCTAGGAACGGCAAGGCCCCAATCGACACAACGGTTTTTTACATAGCGAAATGCAGAGGCCGCGGTACCGATACAGGAAGAAAGCTTGTTGGTTCCCAGAGCAAAGTGGGTAGGCAGACCTGCCAGAAGGTACACAGGTACGGAGATAATTCCGCCGCCGCCTCCAATGGCATCCACAAAAGAGGCGAAAAATACGCCAAGGACGATGAGGAGTACTGCCCAGATGGAGTAGTCACAGATGGTCACAGAGGAAACCTCCCAATCCAATCATTATGATTCTTTCAAAACATCCACAGTTTCAATGCCATAGTGGGAGAAAAGCTCCAAAGCCGCAGGACCAATTCGTTCCCCGGAAACTGCAATGGGGATAGCAGGGGGACATGCCACTGTGGGAGCACCGCAGATACGCCCCAGAGACTCCTGAGCAGGAACAATCTCATGAGGGGCAAAGAAGGATTCTCGAATGGAGCATACCGTTGTGCCTTTTGCCAAGGGGAGATTCGGACGGGACAGGGCAGGGGCCTCATTTCGACCTAAGACTTCTACCAAACGCCGCAAATCTTCCGGTTTGTTTTCCGGAGTCAGCATGAGTACCAGAGATTCCGGGTCTGCATATTCACATTCCATGCCATGTTCTCTCAAAATTTGAGCCATTTGGATTCCGCTAAGGTTGGATGCGGCAGAAATGGTGAGCCGCAGAGGGTCTGTGTCCTCTACCTGCCAGCCATTGTCTCGTAGCTGTTTGCGGACAGTTTGCAGCAGCTCCACCGTTTTTGTCAGCTTTTCCACATAGCCATCTGCCAGATAGCGATTACACAGGTCCAGGGAGGCCATAATGAGATAAGAGGGACTGGTAGAGCCAAAGAGAACCATAGCGGTTTTCAGTTGATCCTCCATAGCCTTGGGCGCATTTTTTCCCAAATGCAGATAGGCACCGCCAGTCAGAACCGGAAGGGTCTTATGAGCAGAATCGCAACATAAATCAGCTCCCAATTCCAGAGGGTGTCGACTGGGCTGCAAAAACCGCAGATAGGCACCATGGGCATTATCCACCATCAAAATAGTACCGTATCGGTGGCAGACCTCTGCCAAAGCGGGAATATCGGCCATACCGCCCAAATAGTCGGGACTGGTAATATACACAGCTGCAGGAGGCCGGGGAAGGGCTTTTAGAGTCTCTTCCAGAGAAGCCGGAGAAATGGGACAGCCACACACAGAGTGATGTTCCCCCTCGGGCCACAGCCACTGCACCTGAATGTCCAGAAGTGCAGCTCCATAGACAAAGGCCTTGTGGACATTTCGTGCCGCTACAATCACAGGGTCGGCGTTCCTGGGCCGACAGGTGAGGGCCAAATACAACATAGCCCGGATGCACTGGCTGGAACCTTCTGCAGAATAGACCGTTTTTCGGGAACCAAAGAGGGCAGAGGCGTTCTGTTCACTCTGAGCAATGATGCCCTCTGCTTCATATAACGCATCTGCGCCCTGGACCTCTGTGAGGTCAAAGACCTCACAGCCCAGAGGGCCGACCCCTTTGTGTCCCGGCATATGAAATCGGGCGGTTCCGGCCTGTTGATAGCGTTGCAGAAAATCCCAAATGGGTGTATTCATTGCTTAGCCCTCTTTTTCGGCCTCCTCAGCCACCTTCATCATAATGGCGCACTCGATACGCTTACGGAACAGCTCGCAACCAGGCTCGTACACACCACGGATGGAACCGGTGGCATGGTAGGCGTTGGCAGCACAGCCGCCGGAGCAGTAGAGCTTTGCCCAGCAGTCGGCACACTCAGGACGGGCGTAGGCGTTGCAGCTACGGAACTCTTCCCGCAGAGCGGTGTTGGTGACACCGTTCCACACATCGCCCAGCTTATAAGCTTCTTCGCCTACAAACTGGTGGCAGGGGTACAGATCGCCCCAGGGAGTTACGGCCATGTATTCGGTGCCGGAGCCACAGCCGGAGATTCTCTTGTATACACAGGGGCCGCCAGTGAGGTCCAGCATGTAGTGGTAGAAGGTAATGGGCTTGCCCTCTTTCTTCCGGCGAATCATATCCTTTGCCAGAATTTCGTACTGCTCCTTGACAATCTCCAGATCCTCGGGAGTCAGGGCAGAAGGATCATCCGGGGCGCAGACCACAGGCTCCATGCTGAGCTCCGTAAAGCCCAGGTCGGCCATATGGAAAACGTCCTTGGTAAACTCAGGGTTTGCATGGGTGAAGGTGCCACGCATATAATATTCTTTGTTGCCTCTGGCTTCTACCAGCTTCTGGAACTTAGGCACAATGCGGTCGTAGCTGCCTTTTCCGGCATAGTCCACACGGGTGCGGTCGTGGATTTCCTTCCGACCGTCCAGAGACAGAACCACATTGCTCATTTCACGGTTTGCAAATTCGATGACATCATCATCAATAAGCATACCGTTGGTGGTAAGGGTAAAGCGGAAGTTCTTACCCCGCTCCTTTTCCACACTGCGGGCATAGGCGACCAGCTGCTTTACCACATCCCAGTTCATGAGGGGTTCGCCGCCAAAGAAGTCCACTTCCAGATTTCTGCGGCTGCCGGAGTGGTCCATGAGGAAGTCCAGGGCCTGCTTACCTACTTCAAAGCTCATGATTGCACGCTCACCGTGGTACTTGCCCTGGCTTGCGAAGCAGTAGGAGCAGTTGAGGTTGCAGGTATGGGCTACATGGAGGCACAGAGCCTTGACCACATCACCGGAACGTTCCTTGAAAGTGCCGGCCATATCGGCAAAGGTATCAGGGGTGAAAAGCTTGCCTGCTTTGGTTAGAGCTTCAATATCACCGATGCACTCCCGCAGCTCAGGTTCAGTCACATCTTCCCGATGTGCATATTTTTCCAGCATAGCGGACACAATCTCATCAGCCGTATGATCCTGGAACATGGCGATCATATCATAGGTCACTTCATCCACTACATGGATGGAGCCGGAACAGCTGTCCAGGACGATATTGTAGCCATTGAGTTTATACTGATGTACCATAAAAGTTCCTCCCATTTGGTATATCGACACATAAAAAAGTGCCACCTGAAACGGTGGCACCTTTCTGGGTTAAAATTGCTTACTTCTTGGTGTTTTCACACTTCTGGTTGGCAACACCGCAGCTGGTCTTGCAAGCAGACTGGCAAGAGGTCTGGCACTCACCGCAACCGCCGTTCTTTGCGCTCTCGCACAGGTTACGAG
>CAUWEI010000200.1:0-4015 GCA_963557675.1 uncultured Oscillospiraceae bacterium
TACGCTGAACAATTTTTATCATGCGGGTGTCCAACTTGCACTTGCAATTTTCGATCGGAAATAAACTCAATGTCACTTACAATATGGGTCGCAAGTAAAACAACTCGTCCTTGTGAAAACTCTGAAATCAGGTTGCGAATCCGAATACGCTCCTTTGGATCAAGCCCTGCTGTGGGTTCATCCAAAATCACCACTTTGGGATCTCCTAAAAGTGCCTGAACCAACAGCACCCTCTGCTTCATGCCTCCGGAAAGATTTGCCATGTTTTTATGACGCACTTCCAAAAGGTTGGTCTTTTCCAAAAGGATACGGATTTCTCTGTCTGCCTGCTTAGAGGGGATTCCCTTTAACTGAGCCAGATAGCGAAGGAAGAAGTCCACAGTCATCCGATCATAGTATCCCTGTTGCTGAGGCATAAATCCTAAAATTTTCCGAAACTCCCGTCCCAGTGAAAGAATATCCTGGCCCTCCCAGAGAATTTCCCCGTCAGTACGTTTCAGATTGTCACTGATCAGGTTCATCATAGTGCTCTTCCCTGCACCATTGGCACCGAGGATTCCATAAATCCCCGGTGTAAATGTAACGGTCAAGCGATCCAGTGCTGTAAAATTTCCGTAATTCTTGGTTAGGTTTTTCAGTTCCAGCATGATCATCCAATCTCCCCGTGCTGCTGTTCCGGTGCCTGGTAATCTGTACCGGCATGAGGCCAGTCAGTGATCTCTCTCAGCTGTCCGCTTTCCAAATTCACCTGATAGAGATTGTTCTGCGCACTGTTTGCCATGCCCCGGCTGCCAAGCAAATAGAGGGCTTTACTATCCGCAAATACAAGTTCCACATGTACGGTATCCTTATGAAGCTCATAAACTGGAGAAAGATCGATTTTCCTCTGGAAATCTCCATTAAAATCATAGATGGAAACTGTTTTACCACCTCTGCGGAAAGGCCCTTCCTCCATCTGATCATTCAAGATAAAAATGTCTTTCTGATTGAATATTGCAGAACCACCCATGCCCACATCAGTGTTTTTGAAAAGCAATGACGGTGACTGATTGTTTACATCATTATTGTTTAGATCTGCTTTCCAGACTTCGCCGCCGGATACATAGTAATAGAGGATTCCATCGCTCAGATACCAACTGGCTTTTCCGTCCGAAATATCTTTGTTGGAACTGAGGTTCCATAAAACAGAGGAACTCCACAGTTCATGCGCTTTGTCGTCATACAGACGGTACAGGGTATCTATATACCCCTCTTTGGTAAGTACCTGCTGCATGGCATAGATGTTTCCTTTATCTGCCCAGAATTTCCAGTGGCTTTCCCTCTGAGTGGCTTCCCGATTCTCCTTCATCAGAACAGTGGCATCCTTTCTGTCCTTTCCCAGTTCCGCAACACACAGTGTATCGTCGTCCATATAATAAAGTTTCCCATTATAGAGCATAGGAATATCCGTAGACATAAAGGTTCGTGTGGAATTTCTATCTGGCATCTTTGTAGTCTGAACTTTCCTGCGCTCTGTTCCATCAGGATTCATAGTATACAGGCAGGATTCTCCGCCATCTTCATTGATGAAGTAAATCTTATCCCGATAGTATGTAAGCATCATAGGGTTGATCCAGGCGTTGCAGGTATTGTCCTTGTGGGAACAGTTGGGTTTTCCGCAGACAGGGAGCATTTTGCCACTCTCCGGCTCCAGAAAATACAGCAGGCCTTCATTCTCCAGGTAATACCCACCATTTCCTCTGCACAGTTCATTCAGACGAAACGGGCGGAACTCATCCGTTACATTCAAATCCTTTTGAAACCCCAGCTTTTCATCTTCCGGAATAGGCGTTTGATCGGAAACATCATTACCCGATGCCTGAGGTGGGGTGGTGCTTTCATCTGAAGGGAGAGTTTGGTAAGAATTTAGGGTAGCTTCTGTTGGGTTCGATTGAGTTGGTAAGGTTGATTCCACCGCTCCGCATCCGGAAAGTAATAATGCAGCGGCCAGCAATACCGCTTCTGTATGCGTCCATTTCTGATTCATAGCTTCCTCCAATAAAACAAAAATTCAGATGCTGAGGAACTTCTCAGCATCTGAATTTTATCAGCAATATCTCAAAGATTTCTCAAATACAAGAAACTTTTACTGTGATTTCTGCGCCGCCTTCCGCTCGATTCTTGATCGTCAAGCATCCCCCATGCTTTTGACACAGCAAATCGCAGATATACAGTCCCAGACCCAAATGGGATGAATGTTCTGAGCCATTATTCTGTCCACGATAATATGGCTGTGCCGCAGCTTTCAGATCCTTTTGTGAAAATCCAGAGCCGTCGTCTGTAAATACCAAAATCAGCGCATCATCTTGTCTGGATATAGAAACACGCAAAGCTTCCTTGGTATATCGCAGTGCATTGGACACAAGATTTTCGCAGATTTGGGAAATCGCTTCCATATCGAGATTCAACGGGTTTTCGGAAAGTGTATTCTCAATCACAGCCTTCCCTGGCTCAAACAAACCATACACAATGTCGGAAAGCAGCTGCGTAAATGCTTCTGCCGTGACTTCTCGGGGATGAATTTCGTAATCCTCCAGTTTCTGAATGGAATTCATAGTTTTCACATAGCCATTGATCCGGTCAATCTGGTGGGATATGGTCTGAATAGACTGGAGCAGCTCTTCTCTGGAAATGGTTTCATCCGGAATATCTGCTAACAACATTTCAGTGTGTCCCTGTAAAATGGTGAGAGGTGTTTTGAGATCATGGGAAAACGCTGCATTGAGTCGTTTTCGTTCCTCCATGGCCTGCCAAAGCTGAGCTTCGTTGTGGGCAAGCTCCTGCCGCATCTGCTCAAAGGATTGACAGAGCTTTCCGAACTCATCCTGTCCGCACTCCTCTACCTGAAAATTCAAATCCTGACAGGCAATTTTCTCTGTTGCATTGGTAAGGATCCGGAAGGGCTTTCTTATTTTCCAGAAGTAAAATGCCGTAGCAGCTAAGGCGAGAAAGACAGTGTACCAGATGATTGCAGCCAGATCCTCCGTATGTTCGTAAAAACTGTATTTTTTCTGATCCTCACCGCTAAAAACAGATGGCGGCAATTGGATAACATGAACTTCTTGATCATCCGGAGGTGAAATGGCCGGAACAGAAAGGCCGGAATTATCTGCCGGCGTTAAATCATCCTCATCAAAATGCAGGTACTGAGTCCGTATCTGCTGCTGATTCGTGCGTGCTATGCTCATCGTAACATTGGTTGCCAATATCGCCATTAATATCGCAATGGTACTGCATATTAGAAATGCTGCCGGAATGGGGATACGTTGTATCCAGTTCTTTATTTTACCCATTTGTAGCCAAGCCCCCAAACCGTTTCAATACAACGCTCGCACCCTGCTTTTGCAAATTTCTGCCGTATTTTCCGAATATGCTCCATGATGACACTGTCATCTCCATCTGCCTCCAGTCCCCAAATCGTTTCGTAGATGTGGTTGCGGCTGAATACCTGTCCGGCATTTAGAGAGAGAAATTGTATAATTTCAAATTCCTTGCGAAGAAAGTGAATGGATTCATCATGGACAAACACTTTTTGTGCCGAATAATCCACGGTAATGTCATCAAATACCTTTCTTTGAATATTTTTCTCCCGATGCTCCCGGCGCAGATGCGCTTCAATACGTACTTTCAGTTCTGCCAGAGAAAATGGTTTTGTGATGTAATCATCTCCTCCAGCAGTAAAGCCTTCAATTTTGTCTGCCTCCTGATCTTTGGCTGTCAGAAACAGAATAGGGACATTCACTTGATCTCGAATGGTCTTGCAGACGGAGATCCCATCCATATCCGGCATGTTGATATCCAGTAGTATCAGATCCTGCACTGTTTTGATTGCAGCGATTGCCTCTTTTCCGCTGTATGCGGTGCAAATTTCATACCCATTACGATTTAAGAAACGCTCAAGCATTTGAACCATCTCCGATTCATCATCTGCAATTAGTATCTTATAAGCCATTATTTTCACCTCACACAGACATCA
>CAUWEI010000201.1:0-3976 GCA_963557675.1 uncultured Oscillospiraceae bacterium
GGACACAGCTGTTTTATTTATAATATCAAATTTTTTGACGAGTTTCAAGGGATTCTACACCTTTACAGATTGGCGCTCCCTTCGCATTGCCAGACGGAGCACTCTGGGACGGTTATATCGCTGCAGTATGACAAACAGCAGATCATATCCTGCCGCCAGAATGGAGGTAATCACAAAAACTGGAAGCGCTCCAACCCATACAGAGAAAAGAATGGGCACAAAGCTGACTGCAATATTCACCTCGTGTACCAGTTCTGCCTGACACATAGCCTTTGCAATCTCCTCCCAAGAATGGAGTGTCGGATCAAAGAGAGATGAATCATATGTCGCCAGATGGCGCTTCCAGCGTTTGACTTGCAGTTTTTTGTAGACCGTATCCTCCCATGCAGAAACCTGATACCATTTTTTGCGGTAATCTGCTTGATTGTCCATAAATCGGTCGAACACTCCGCCAATCAGCAAGCGGATGCTGATATGATAAAAAAACGTACCTGCTGTAATGGTGATGGTCAGCATGAAATCCTGTTTCAGCACTTGCCACAGGATAGCTGCTGCCAAGGTAATCCCACCGGAAACAAGAGCACAGTGCTTCATGGTCTGTTCCATTCAACACCGCCTCCCTGTCCATACAAAATGACCTCTGATATGGTTTCTGCCGCAATTCTTGAACCCAATTCATTGGGATGAACTCCATCCGCCCCATAGAGATTTTGACTTTCCGATAACGTATAAAACCGCTGTCCAACATCGGCAATCAGGGCGTGATTCTGCTCTGCTGCCTGGTGGTATGCGTCGTTCATTCGGTGATACATCTCATCATAGTTCATCCCCATAGCAGTCAGTTTGGCACCATCTTTCTGATAAGCCCATGTAGCGTAAAGAATCGGAACGGCACCATTTTGGAAGATCTGCTCGCATAGCTCCTCCACACTGCTAAAAAACCGCTTCGGTGAGGTTATAGGCCCGTTGCTCATTTCCTGCAGAACAACATAATCCCATTGCTCGTCCCGAAGAGCTGCCTGTGTCCGAGCCCCCAACCGTGTGGCAGGGTTTAGATTCAAATGGAGATTGGAGTATTGTGTTGACACTTCACCTGCTCGACCTCTATATCCGGGATCGATGGCAAAGAACAGCTCTCCAAAAATTTTGGAAATCTCTCCACGATTAATCTCATCAATGATAAAGATATATTTTTTCAGTTCTTCGTGCTTTGCGGTGACTTTGGGCTTTTTACCCATCTTGGCACGAATCTCTTTATAAAGCGCAAAGTCATAGGAATATGCCTGAGATGCGAAAGTTTTTCCAAAGAAGCTCGTGACATCTTTTATTCTTTCAAACTTCTCACCGGATTCCAGCATTGCTCTTAATTCATTAACATTCAGGCACAGGGTCTTAATCGTGTCATTTGCCGGAATTGAGATATGGATACGTTCATCATCAACATCTGTAATAAAGAACTCACTACCTTTGATTGTTTTGAACCCATCAACACCTAGCTCAACCCCAGAGAAGAAATCTTCTATTGCCTCTTGAGCAGAAACTTCTTTTTCAATTGTTTCCTTCGTTTTCTGGGAATTTTCAAAGTTCTTTTTGGCTCGATGAACAAATTTCTTAAAGATGCCATCCTGTAGCTCGAAGCCCATAGAACCGTCATCATTTACTTTTGGACGCAGCCCTTCCACAAAATCTGAATAGTCATAACTTGGGTGGAACTGAACAAACTCTACCTGTTTCTTCTGCTCCTGTGAAAGCTTTGCATATTCCTGCAGCTCACCATTGCTGATAATATCCGCAGCAATTTCTTTTGCGAGATATGACTTGCCGGTTCCCGGAGCCCCTCGGAATATGATATTTTTGGATTCTATCAATTTGGGGGAATATGGATTTACATACATTGGAACGGTTGGTTCCGGTGGTGCGCTTTGGGGTTCGTCTTTTTCACGGTATGTCAGCACAAAGCAATCACCGGGAGCACCAAAACGCTTTAAGCACTCCTGTACAAACACAATTGGCGAAAAAATATTCCAGCAATATATGACGAATTGACGGCCGGTGTCACACTTATAAATCAGATATTCCAGCGTATTTTTGTGTTTCCTAAACACTTCTACACTTGGAAAAATACCGCAAATCAGTTCGCTTTTTGGCGTATACCGGCAAACCGGAAAGTTTTCTTTCTGCTCATCAGATAAAGAGGCAATCTGTTTTTCAAAAATCTGACAAGCAATTCGGGGCATTGTTTGATTGGAAATTTTTTGCTCTCCCTTGCTGCGGTTCCGTCTGATAATCTCTCCATTTTCTTTTTTAAAATATACATCGACAGGTCTATAATTGTCACCCAGGCCCAGGTTATCCATCGTAAAGCTTTCGTCATTAGAAGTTGCATGTTCTGCAGTAATGGTAAGCTCATATTTTTCTTGTTTTGTTTCAATGGCAAAGCCCAAATGCTCCAGAAATTTTTTTGCCTCTACCGCATTATAGCCCTGGGTAAAAATATCTGTACCATTTGCAATATGATCTGCAACAGCGATCACATACTTTGGGGGATACTTTTTTCCCCCTTCTGTACACAGGAAGTATTTCGTGCTTTTATTATGATCAGGTACACCATTTTTATCGATGTGCGCAAGTGCATCCAGAATGTTTTGTTCGGTTAGTTTCGGAATTGTCATTTTTACTCCTCCGATCGTATCAATTACTATGCTCTTACTTGCAATAACTATAACATATAAATAGTCCAGATTATAGGACGGAACCATGTTTCAACATGCAGGAAAAGCCCGGCCAGTTTGGCAGGGCTTTGGTAGTATCATTCGGTGCTGCCCTTTCATTTTCTGAGGTTACAGCCAAGGTCATTGTATCAACTTCCCCGCTTTTTTGCAAGATATATGAAATTGCTATTATTGTAGAGTACATCCAAGCACATTAAGGTAATACTTAGACGCATCACCTCATTTTTATTTTTCAAAAAAGTCTTGACTTCTGGAGGCAACTGTTTATAATATGACTATATCGAACAGATGTTCTTATAAAGGCATCTCCGATATGAAACCTAAATATGGTTACGATTTCTAATCGAGCAAGCGGAGCAGGATTCTCTATTACAGAGGACTGAAAAAACTACCAAGCGCCGTACGAAGCCGGATAAGTTTATGGGGTCACTATACCCATCAGCTTGTCCCATTCGACGGTGTTTTTTTATTTGCTCGAATGACTTCGTACAGTGTTAGGCCTATTGCCGACTTGCCCGGGGATAGGCCTTTTATTTTTGTGGACCTTTCCCTGTGGAAACAAATGAGGTGACTTATTCATCCACCCCCAAACAAAAATAGAATATTTTTCCAAAGAGCTTAATTTTGGGGCTCTTCCAGTGGGAACAAGTGAAGGGGAAAATTTTTCTCGATTAGGGTGTGCATTTGCCCTTTCTCAGTGGAAACAAGTGAGAGGGTTACACGCCCCCTTCCATGTGCCTTGACAACTGAACAGCGCCGATACAAGCCGCCTGCTGAATACCGCCATGACCTTTCTCTGAAAGCGAGCGTATGCGGCAGCTTTGGCCTTGCGACAGACAAAACTCGCAATCGGGCAAAACGGGAATCGGAACAGAAAGCATCTGTAAGCGGATGCTTCGAAAGTAGCAAGAATATCTCCCGGTTCTGATTCCTGATACATAGCTATGAAAGATTAACTATTAAAAGTCAACCCTTAAAATAAGTGGAGGTGGTTTTCACCAGATAGTCTAAAAAAGGGTATAGCAAAGCAGAGGCTAACAGATTGAATTAGGCTGCTTGTCGGTAGGATTGGCCAGACCTTTCCAAAGCGAAGATCAGGCCAACCAGTTTCTTGGCAGCGTGAGAAATGGCAACGAAGTAGTGCTTGCCTTCAACTCGTTTTTTCGCCAGATAAGCGGCGAAAGTGGGGTCCCAGATGCAAACGTATTTGGCGGCATTAAACAGGGCGTAGCGCAGGTATCGGG
>CAUWEI010000202.1:0-3968 GCA_963557675.1 uncultured Oscillospiraceae bacterium
GCCCGATTCGGGACCTCTGAATTTTAGTCGGGGCCATTTTTGTACAGCCCCTTTGGTGCTTTTTAGATGTTGCTTGAAAAGGCCAAAATTTCAAATCGTTTGGAGCTCAAAGGATTGTTGCTCCATGGTCCGCATTTGGCTTGCATTTTATGGGTTTTTGTCTTTTTCCTCCGGATCTTCCTGAAAAGCCCTGAGAGCTTCCGGGTAAAGCTCTACCGGAATGGCGAAGCCTACTTCGGGAATAAAGGGAAATGGAATGTGATCTGGTTTTTCCAAGAGAATCCCTCCTTTCATTCAGGAGGATGCCCGGAAGGAAAAAACTTATTCTGTTTTATAATAGCCCCGTCAAAGCTTCCGAAGAGAAGCGGGGATCTTCTGCCAACAGGTCCATCAATTCATCTCGATTGACGCTGTCGTGCTCTACTTCTTTGGAATAGAGCTGGAACAGACGAATGAGCCGGTCGTCCTCCAGATGTCCCTCTTGGGCCAGACAGACACGAGCCAAATGGCATACCACAATCCAATGTACAGCCAAAAGTTGAAGTCGGAGGCAAGGCTCGTAGTCACTGACGGCCTGTAGCCAGTAATGATAGAGGTAGTAGGTAATCAAATTCCGAAGCATGGGAGTTTTCGGAAGTTCCGGAAGGGGAGTATCCACACAAGAAAGACCTTGGGTGAGAAGCTCACGCCATTCCTCTGTAAGAATTTCCAAATCCAGATGAGCTTGCAGCAAGTCGGAAAAGTGTGCAGGCGCACAAGGGAGCGGAGTGTTTTCCCAGGGGGCGGAGGGGATTCCATCCACTTGATTCTGATACCACTGTCCCAGAGAGAGGCACAGAGACAGTGCTTGCGTGGGAGAAGTCTTTGGGTCCCAGGCCAGAGAAAGAAGCTGCTGGCGAATCTCCAGAAGCTCCTGTAAGAAAGCGGTATCATAGTCTGCCGGCTCTTCTGCTTCATCCGTAGCTTCCTTCTCTAAGGCCCAAGGGCCTTGCTGCAACAGAATCATTCTGGCAGCCTCAGGACAAGCCAGAGTCAGACCATACTCAATAAAAGAGCCGTAATCCTGGGTGATGCGTGGGAACTTTCTACAGGTGGCACAAGGGGCCTCGTGGCCCAACTCCAATTCCACTTGGCACAGATTGTTCTCAGTGAGCAGAGGACAGTGACCGCTGTCCATCCGAAAAATTCGGTCTCCGTCTTCGTCGATCATCATGGCACTGCGTAGGGCTTCTCCCAGAGGCGTATCCAGAGACTCATAGAAAGCGGCGGTGTCGTCGTCTACCACAACGCCCCAGCCAAAGCAGCAGTTATCGGGGCACTGACTGGCAGAGCAGCGGAAGGTTTTATAAAAATAGGGGTAAATGTGTTCCATAGGGAACCTCCATCGTTGGAATACATAGGGATAAAATGAAAAAACTCCTCCCGGACCAAGTCCAGAAGGAGATATTTTCAAGAGATTAGGCCAGCTTGTTCAGCTTCAGGGCCATGCTGCTCTTCTTGCGGGCAGCGTTGTTCTTGTGAAGAATACCATTCTTCACGCCCTGGTCAACGATCTTGACGGCTGCCTTGTAAGCGCTATCGGCCTGCTCACGGTTGCCAGAAACAACGGCAGCCTCGAACTTCTTCAGAGCAGTCTTCATCTCGGACTTCTTAGCCTTGTTCATCTCGTAAGCGACCTTAGACAACTCGACTCTCTTCTTAGCAGATTTAATGTTGGGCACGGTTTACACCTCCTCCAATAGCGTTTGTATCACTGACCTTTTGGGCCAGTATCATGCAGAAATACATTATAACCGCTCGAGCTTATAAAATCAATAGTTTTTTTAAAATTTTTTCTGAATTTGCATAGATTTTCATAATATCGGAAAAGCTACCTGTAATAACATGGCAGGGAGGGGACAAAATTGGCAATACGCACAGATTTGGCAGAAGAAGCCCATAGTCTATGGGAAAAATCGTCTGGAACCACCACCAAATTACTCGGCGTAAAAGCCAGACAGTGGACACAAGATGGAGTCCGTCACCATGAAGTGAACATTCTGGATGAAGAGGGGGAAAAGGCTCTGGGGAAGCCCAGAGGCCGCTATGAGACCATATGGGTAAGTCGAGATGGCAGACCCACACCGGAGGTCATAGAGGCCCTTGGAACGCTTCTGGTGCAGATGCTCCATCTGGGTCCGGAGGAGAGTCTGTTGGTAGTAGGTTTGGGAAATCGGGCTATGACCCCGGATGCGGTTGGTCCTCTAACACTGCGAGGCTTGATTATTACCCGCCATTTGCGGCAAAGCCTTCCACAGGTGTTTTCGGATGTGCCTTCGGTCAGTGCTCTGGAGCCTGGTGTTTTGGGAACTACGGGAATGGAAAGCGCAGAGATCGTTAAAAGTGTCGTAAAGGCCACAAAGCCGGACCGGGTCCTGGTGGTGGATGCTCTGGCAGCAGGGGAGTCCGATCGCTTGTGTCGAGTGGTTCAGGTGACCGATGCGGGAATTGTTCCGGGGTCCGGTGTAGGAAACAGCCGGGCCGCTTTTTCTGAGAAAACATTGGGTGTACCCGTAATAGCAGTGGGAGTTCCCACGGTGATGGATGCAGGGACAAAGGATGCACCGCTTCTGGTCACGGATCGAGATATAGATGCCAGAGTGAGGCGTTTGTCAAGCCTAATTTCTGCCGGAATTCACAGAGCGGTTTTTCCACAATGGTCCGCCGAAGAAATTGCACAATTTGTAGATTAAGGGCGAAAAATGACACGCAATAACTTTTTGCATGCACAAAGGTTGTGCACAGGCCTGTGGACTTGTGGATAAACCTGTGCAGATTGTGCAAAACTTCGGTTTATCCACAGGCTTGAAGGATTATGCCAATTTTTGAGTAGGGAAAAATCATGTATAATTTTGTGAATATCAGGTAAAATTTGTGGTTATAGGTTGGGTTATCAACAGCCGCTTACAGAGATGGATTAAGAAAAAACAGACGAAATAATTTGGAATTTCAGAAGTTTTGCCTGTGGAAAACTAGGGAATCTAGTGGCAATATCGGAAGAGGCTGTGAAAAATTGTGACATTACACAAAAATAAAAATACCCCCTTGACAAAGAAAAACAGGCCGGTAGAGGTCTGAAGATATAGCCGGAGGGATACCATGCAAGGGAAAGTGGAAATCAGCGGCGTCAACACAGCAAAACTAAAAACACTGAAAAATGAGGAGATGGTGCGACTGATGTCTTTGGCCAAGGCCGGAGACGAAGATGCCAGACAGCAGCTTGTGGAAGGCAATCTGAGGCTGGTGCTGTCTGTTATTCAGCGTTTTGGAAGCCGGGGAGAGAATCCGGATGACCTGTTTCAGGTGGGATGTATCGGGCTTCTCAAAGCGATCTCCAATTTTGACGAGACCAAACAGGTGCGTTTTTCCACCTATGGAGTGCCAATGATTGCCGGAGAAGTCCGGCGTTATTTGCGGGACAACAGTGTTTTACGGGTCAGCAGATCTCTGCGAGATGTTGCCTATAAGGTTTTGCAGTGTAAGGAGGCAATGCTGGCAGAACAGGGCAAAGAGCCTACCCTGGAGGAGGTGGCCAAGCGACTGGATTTGACGCTGGAAGAAGTCTCTACTGCAATGGACGCCATTGCTTCCCCGGTTTCGTTATATGACCCTGTGTACTCCGATGGAGGCGATCCCATTACCGTGATGGATCAGGTACGGGATACCAAAAATACGGATGAGAGATGGATTGAACGCATGGACTTGAAAAATGCGTTTGGAACTCTATCGCCCAGAGAAAAGCAGATTTTAATTCTTCGCTTTTACGATGGAAAGACCCAAATGGAAGTAGCAGGGCAGGTGGGAATCTCTCAGGCCCAGGTTTCTCGACTGGAAAAAAACGCAATTTCTTCCATGCGAAAAAGTATTATGGAATCCTGATAAAACGGAAAATACCACTGTAGGGCGGAAATTCTGCCCTACAGTGGTAT
>CAUWEI010000203.1:0-3952 GCA_963557675.1 uncultured Oscillospiraceae bacterium
TCGGAATCACCTCTTTCTTATCAAAAAATATTTTCACTGTCATTGTATATAGTTTTTTCTAAAAATCAAATAAAATTTTAGCAATACTTAGAAATCATAAATCAATTTATCTAACTATTATTTTATCGCAATATATTTTGATTGTCAACAGAATTTTAATAATCATTCTGTGATATATAATCATCATTGCGTGTTGGTTATGATTATCTTCAATTTTGCTAAAATGTTTTTTGTTTTATCCATACAGGGATTGCCATTGGGAACGGCTTGTGGTATCTTTTCCTTAACCAATTCCAACAGGAGGAATCGCCATGCTGAAAATCACATTTTTAGGAGCAGGCAGCACCGTCTTTGCCCGCAATGTCCTGGGTGATGTGATGTCCACCCCGGTTTTGCAGCAGTGTCAGATTGCCTTGTACGACATTGATCCCCAGCGATTGGAGGAAAGTCGTCAGATTTTGGAAACCATCAACCGCAATGTCAACCAGAGCAGAGCCGTTATTCAGTGTTATCTGGGTGTAAAAAATCGGAAAGATGCCCTGCGGGGTGCACAGTTTGTGGTAAACGCCATT
Organism: uncultured Oscillospiraceae bacterium; assembly: GCA_963557675.1. Taxonomy (GTDB): domain Bacteria; phylum Bacillota; class Clostridia; order Oscillospirales; family Oscillospiraceae; genus Faecousia. Next base: position 573 of record CAUWEI010000203.1, read on the forward strand.
CAGGTAGGCGGCTATGAGCCCTGCACCGTTGTGGACTTTGAGATTCCCAAAAAGTACGGTCTGCGCCAGACTATCGCCGACACACTGGGCATTGGCGGCATCATGCGTGCTCTGCGAACCATTCCCGTCATGGAAGACTTTGCCCGGGATATGGAAGAGGTCTGCCCGGATGCTTGGCTTCTCAACTACACCAACCCCATGGCCATGCTCACGGGCTACATTCTGCAAAACACCGGCGTTCACATGGTTGGTCTATGCCACAGCGTGCAGGTTTGCAGCGAGCAGCTTTTGAAGCAGTTGGGTATGGACGACAAGCTGGAAGGCCGCCGGGAGCTGATTGCAGGCATTAACCATATGGCTTGGCTTTTGTCCATTGCGGACCGAGAAGGAAATGACCTCTACCCCGAAATTCGCCGTCGAGCCAAAGAGAAAAACGCCACACAGAAGCATGACAACATGGTTCGCTTTGATTACATCGACAAGCTGGGCTACTACTGCACCGAATCCAGCGAGCACAATGCAGAATACAATCCCTTCTATTTGAAGTCCAAATATCCCGAACTGGTGGAAAAGTTCCAGATTCCACTGGACGAATACCCTCGCCGCTGCATCAATCAAATCAAGGGTTGGAAGGACGACAGTGCCAATCTTCTGTCGGATGCCCACCTGACCCACCAGCGAACCTCCGAATACGCCTCTTATATTATGGAGGCCATGGTCACCAATCATCCCATTTCCATCGGTGGAAACGTGCTCAACGCGGGGCATTTGATCGAAGATTTCCCCCAGAAAGCCTGCGTAGAGGTTCCCTGTCTGGTAGACGGCACCGGAATCCATCCCACCTATATCGGAAGCCTGCCTCCTATTTTGGCCGCTATGAACATGACCAACATCAATGTGCAGCTTCTGACCATTGAGGCCGCCCGAACCAGAAAGCGGGATGATATTGTAAGAGCCGCCATGCTGGACCCCCACACCGCCGCTGAATTGACCATTGACCAGATCGCCGCTATGGTTGACGAGCTGATCGAAGCCCACGGCCCCTATATGGCAATGTATAAGTAACCCCGATTCCCTGCCTGTATTTTCCAAAAATCAGACAGGGAGATTTTTATTCTTGTTGCAATTCCCTGATTTTTTCAGAAAACAGGAGAAAGTTTCCAATTCCTATTGCGTTCTCGCAAGAAAGCTGTTAATATACACCTATCCAGCATCGCAGGGAGTAGGAGAGCGTGCGTTAAGTACCGTTCGGATGGGAGGTTGCCGACGGGCGAAGGGGCTTTGCCCCGCGGTATGTTCTCCGCAACCGCCTGAGCCGGATGCCTGACCAGGATAGGGACTTTGTCACCTCGTCACCTGGTCCAACTGCGCTGCTTTTCAGTGCAAACGGGGGCATGATAGCTGGAAACTGCATATTCCCCTCTAACCTCCTCCATTTTGAAAGGAGGACTTTTTTATGTCCAAAACACAAGCCTCCATGACAACCACTCGCCCTCGTTCGCTCCTGCGAACCAACACCATCACCATTTGCGCCATGCTTTGTGCGCTGTCGGTGGTACTGGCCCGGTTCATCATCCCCATGCCCAATGACTTTACCCGTTTCTCCATTGAGTCCGTCCCCGTTTTCCTGGCCGGTATGTTCTTTGGCCCTGTGGCAGGTGCTCTCGTAGGCTTCGCTGCCGACTTCATCGGCTGCCTGTTCACCCCCTTCGGCTACAATCCCCTGTTCTGCCTGCCCCCCATTCTCTATGGTGTCTGCGGCGGTCTGTTTGGCCCTTGGCTGAAAAACCGCACCAGCATTTTCCGTCTGGCTGTGGCATTTCTGGCTCCCGTAGCTCTCGGCTCCATTCTGTGGCAGAGCTTCACTCTGGCTGCCGTTTACGGCAAGGCAGAAACCCTGTTCCTGTCCTGGGTGGCTTTCCTGAGCACCCGCAGTATTCAGTTCGCCGTCACCTATGTTCTGGACGTTCTGATTATTTATTTTCTGCAAAAGAGCGGCATTTTCCGTGCTGCAAAACTTTAACACACTCTAATATAAAGGGAGCATCAACATGACTGTACAAGAGGCATTGTCCTATATCCACTCTGTCTGCTGGAAAGGCACCGTTCCCGGCCTGGGCCGAACTCAAGAGCTTTTGGCTCGCATCGGCAATCCGGAAAAGAAGCTGAAATTCATCCACATTGCCGGAACCAATGGCAAGGGCTCCACCGCCTCCATGCTGGCCTCCATTCTGAGAAAGGCCGGTTACTGCACCGGTTTGTATACCTCTCCCTTCCTGTTCCGGTTCAATGAACGCATGAATGTGGACGGTCTGGACATCTCCGACGAGGAACTGGATGAGATTACGGCATATGTAAAGCCCCACGCCGAAGCCATGGCAGAGCACCCCACTGAATTTGAGCTGGTCACCGTCATTGCCATGGAGTATTTCCATCGGCATCACTGCGACATCGTCTGTCTGGAAGTGGGCATGGGTGGTGCCTGGGACTCCACCAATGTGATTGAGGCTCCTGAGGTTGCGGTCATCTGCAACATTGGTTTGGACCATGTAGAGGTTTTGGGCGATACCTTGGAAAAAATTGCAGAAACCAAGTCCGGCATCATCAAGCCCGGTTCTATGGTTGCTCTGTATCGAGGCCCTGCCTCCGTGGAAGCAGTCTTTGAAAACGCCTGCAAGAAAGCCGGAGATCCTCTCAAAAAGGCGGATTTTGATGCCATTGAGCCTCTTACCAGAAGCTTTGCCGGACAGACCTTCCACTATGGCCCATGGAAGAATCTGGAGCTTCCCCTTTTGGGTGCCCATCAGCTTCGCAATGCTGCGGTGGTACTGACCACGGTGGATTGTCTCCGGGAAAAGGGCTGGAAGATTTCCGATGAAAACGTCCGGGAAGGTCTCCGGGATGTGACCTGGCCCGGTCGGTTCGAGCTGTTGCAGCGTGAACCCGATTTCATTGTAGACGGCGGTCATAATCCCCAGTGTCTGGAAGCTCTGGCTCAGAACGTCCGGGACTATCTGGCTGGTCGTGACATTACCGCCCTCACCGGAGTCATGGCAGACAAGGACTACACCCATATGTACGCCACCATGGCCCCTCTGGTGAATCGGTTTATTACCGTCACCCCCAACAATCCCCGGGCTATGACGGCGCAGGAGCTGAAAGCCGTTCTGGAACCCTTCGGGAAACCTGTCACGGCCTGTAACAGCGTAACCGATGGCGTGGCCCTTGCCTTGGAGCAGGCCGGAAAAGACGGTCTTGTTCTTGCCTTTGGCAGCCTGTACATGATTGGCGATGTAAGAGAAACCATTCTGCTTGGTAAATAAAGTAAAAAGGGGCTGTACAAAAAGCCCATGCAGGAAGCCCGGCTGTACGCAAATGTA
>CAUWEI010000204.1:0-3925 GCA_963557675.1 uncultured Oscillospiraceae bacterium
ACAAGAAACATTGCAGAACAGCAATTATCATCTTTTGTATTGTACAACAATCCATATTAAAACGCAAGAAGCAAACCACGGATTTTGCTTTTCCGTTGACTTTGCTTCTTTCACAAAACCATTAATTCTAATTGACATTTTCTGTATTTTTCAGTTATAATAACGCTATTCATAACCTTCAAAATTCATAGAAGAGAAAAGGAGAAGCGAACAATGATATTCGGTACTCACATCAACCGCTACTATCTGCGCTATGCCGGATGGCTGCTTCTGGGGCTTCTTACCCTGGGGCTGGTGGACTTTATGCAGCTCGTGGTCCCCAATCTGTATCAAATGGTCATCAACGGCATGAATGACGGTCAGGTAATGGTTGACGGCACATTGGTTGCCTTTAATATGGATTTTCTATTGGACAAAATCTGTATGCCATTGGTGTTTGTCATTCTCGTCATGGTCTTGGGCCGTTTCCTCTGGCGAATCTGCATTTTCGGTTCCGCCATTAAGTTGGAAACCGACCTGAGAAATCGGATGTTTGACCACGCAAAAGACCTTTCTCAGGAGTACTATCAGGTAAACAAAGTCGGTAATCTCATGAGCCTGTTTACCAATGATTTGGATACGGTGCAGGACTGCTTTGGTTCCGGTTTCCTGATGTTCTTTGATGCCCTCATTCTGGGTGCTCTGGCTCTGTTCAAAATGTGGAACATGGACCACCTTCTGGCCGGACTTTCTATGATTCCCATGGTACTTTTGCTTCTGGTCAGTACCCTTATTGGCAAGTACATGACGAAAAAATGGGATCAGCGGCAGGAAGCTTTTTCCAAGCTGTCCGACTTTTCTCAGGAGAGCTTCTCCGGTATCGCCGTGGTCAAGGCCTTTGTGAAGGAAGGCCGGGAGCTGTGGGCCTTCAAAAAGCTGAACAAGGAAAACGAAAAGGCGAATGTGGAATTTACCCGTGCTTCTGTCCTACTGAAAATTCTGGTTACCTTGTTTGTGGAGTCTGTCATCTGCATCATTCTGGGCTATGGCGGCTATCTGGTCCATGCAGGTACCTTTAATGCCGGTCAGCTCATGGAATTCATCGGCTACTTCAATGCCATTGTGTGGCCCATTATGGCGGTCTCTGAGCTGATTGATATGACGTCCCGTGGTAAGGCTTCCTTAAAGAGAATCAGCACCCTTCTGGATGCCAAACAGGATGTAGTGGACAAGCCTAACGTAAAGCCTCTGAACAAGGTCAACGGTGACATTGAGTTCCGGAACCTCACCTTCCGCTATCCCGACGGCGAAATGGATGTGCTCAAAGACATTTCCTTCCATATTAAAGCAGGCGAAAGCATTGGTCTGGTTGGAAAAACCGGTGCAGGAAAAACCACTCTGGTGGACTTGATTCTCCGAACTTACAATGTTCCGGATGGGACGGTATTTGTGGACGGGCATGATGTCAACGAGCTTCCCATCCGTCAGGTCAGACAGGCCGCCGCCTATGTGCCGCAGGATAACTTCCTGTTTAGTGACACCATCACCCGAAACATTGCCTTTGGCGTGGATGCTCTGGACAACTCCGCTGTCGTAGAGGCCGCTGCACTGGCAGATGTGGACAGCAATATTCGGGAATTTTCTCACGGCTATTCTACTGTTCTGGGTGAACGGGGTGTCACCGTCTCCGGCGGTCAGAAGCAACGAATCTCCATTGCACGAGCTTTGATGAAAAATGCACCCATTTTGATTCTGGATGACTCCGTATCGGCTGTGGACACCAAAACTGAGAAAACCATTTTGGAAAATCTTCGCAACACCCGAAACGGTCAAACTACCATTCTCATTGCCCACCGGATTTCCACCATCGAGAAGATGGACAAAATTATTTTCATTGATGACGGTCGTGTGGTGGCAGTAGGTCCCCATCGAGTCCTTTACGAGACCTGCCCAGACTATCGGCGTATGGTAGACCTGCAAAAACTGGAAGAGGAAGGAGCGGTCGATCATGCGTGAGTATCTGCCCATATTGATTGTAGGCGGCATTATTGGTATCTTTGCCCTTTTGTTTGTGGTCGCCTATGCCCGTATCAAAAACAAAAAAGAAGCCATGGGCTTCGAGCGAAACATCCCGGACGGCGAAATCATGAAGCGGCTTCTGGTCTATGCCAAGCCTTACTGGAAAAGCTTTCTTGCTGTTCTGTTTGTCATGATTCTGTCCATTGCCTATGACCTTCTCTCCCCTCTTATCGTCGGTCAGATTGAGGAAATGATTAAGGCCGATTTTCCCTTGAAGAAACTGTTTACCTGGGTCATCCTTTATGCCAGCCTTCTGGTAGTCTCCATGGTGGGTACCTATGCCCAGTCCATGATTCTCCAGAAAACCGGACAGAAGATTCTCTCGAATCTCCGACAAGACTTGTTTCAGCACATCGAAAGCCTGTCCCACGAACAATTAAACCAGATCCCCGTGGGCAAGTTGGTGACCCGTGTGACCAACGACACCAACGCCATTTCCATGATGTTCACCAACATTCTGGTCACCATGGCAAAGAACGTCTTTATTGTATTGGGTGTTCTGGCCGCCATGCTCATGGTCAACTATCTGCTGACCCTCATGGTTTTGTGCTTTGTTCCCTTCCTGATTCTCTTTACGGTCATTTTCCGTAAGTTCAGCCGAAAGGTATACCGGACCGTAAAGGACAGTACCACAGACATCAACACCTATCTTTCTGAAAACCTTTCCGGCATCAAGATTACACAGATTTTCAACCGGGAACAGCAAAAAATGGACGATTTCCTGGAAAAGAGCCGTCACCTCAAAAAAGCCAAGCAGAGCCAAATTTTTGTCTTTGGTATCTTCCGGCCTATGGTGTATATGCTCTATATCTCTTCTGTGCTGTTTCTTCTGTATCTGGGCGGTAAAGGTTACATCGACGGTATCGTGTTTCTGGGCCAAAGCATCACTAGCGGCACGGTAGTTACCTTCTACCTCTATATCTCCAAATTCTTTAACCCCATTCAAACTTTGGCAGAACAATTCAATATGCTCCAGTCCGCCTTTGCCTCTGCGGAAAAAATCTTCTCCATTCTGGATTTGGTTCCTCAGGTGGTTGATCAGGAAGGGGCCATTGAGCTGAAGGAAATCCGTGGAGAAATTGAATTCAAGCATGTATGGTTTGCCTATGAGCCGGAGCAATGGGTTCTGCGGGATGTGTCCTTCCATGTGGCCCCCAATGAAACCGTCGCCTTTGTAGGCTCCACCGGTTCTGGCAAGAGCACCATTCTCTCCCTGATTTGCCGAAACTATGACATCCAGAAGGGACAGATTCTCATTGACGGCGTGGACATCCGACACATTAAAATTTCTTCCCTGCGCCGTCACTTCGGTCAGATGCTTCAGGATGTATTTCTGTTCTCCGGTACCATCCGCAGCAATCTGGTGTTGGGTGAGGATTCCTTCACCGAGGAAGAAATCAAAGCCGCCTGTCAGTACGTCGGCGCCGATTCCTTTATCAACAAGCTGGATTTGGGTCTGGAAGAAGCCGTCCGGGAACGTGGCAACAACTTTTCTGCCGGTCAGCGTCAGCTTCTTTCCTTTGCCAGAACCATTCTTCATAAACCCTCTGTGATGATTCTGGATGAGGCCACCGCCAACATTGACACGGAAACGGAAATTCTCATTCAGGATTCTTTGGAAAAGATGAAGAACGTGGGAACTATGCTCATTGTGGCTCACCGCCTGTCCACCATTCAGCACGCCGACAACATCATTCTTCTGTCCAAGGGACAGATTGTAGAGCAAGGCACCCATCAGGAGCTTCTTCGCAAAGAGGGTCGTTATTACCAACTGTACACACTCCAGTACGGAGCTGCAACCTAATCTTCCCACTTCCCCGGGACTGCCTCATGCAGGCCGTCCCGGGGTTTTTCTATTGTTTTTATG
>CAUWEI010000205.1:0-3881 GCA_963557675.1 uncultured Oscillospiraceae bacterium
ACAATTTACATTCATTTTAAGAACCATTAGCGAAACCGCCCAAAAACCTCAGAAAATTCTGAAATCCCTTTGACAAAGGGGATAATATGGATTATAATAAACGCCGTAAGAGATTGCATACTCAAATTCCCCCTGTATAAAATTCAGGAACGAAAGGAACAGGATTATGTATAAGATCGTTCGTAAGAAAGAACTCAATTCCGCTGTTACCCTGATGGAAATCGAGGCCCCCTTTGTTGCCAAGAAGGCTAAGGCCGGCCAGTTCATCATCTTCCGTATCGACGAAGAGGGTGAGCGTGTTCCCCTGACCATCGCCGGCTATGACCGGGAAAAGGGTACCGTTACCATCATCTTCCAGAAGGTTGGCTTTACCACCATCGCTCTGGGCAATCTGAATGAGGGTGACTACATCCGTGACTTTGTCGGCCCTCTGGGCAAACCCACCGAGACCGAAGGCATCAAGCGTGTCTGTGTCGTCGGCGGCGGTGTTGGCTGTGCCATTGCTCTGCCTTCCGCTCAGGGCTTCAAGGAAGCCGGTGCTCAGGTTGATGTTATCGTCGGTTTCCGTAATAAGGACATTGTGATCCTGGAAGACGAGTTTAAGGCCTGCGCTGATAACCTGTATCTCATGACCGATGACGGCTCCTACGGTGAGCACGGTTTTGTTACTGTTAAGCTGCAGCAGCTGCTGGAGTCCGGTGTACATTATGACGAGGTTCTGGCAATCGGACCCATCCCCATGATGAAGTTCGTTGCTAAGACCACTGAGCCCTTCGGCGTTAAGACCATGGTTTCTCTGAACCCCATCATGGTTGACGGCACCGGTATGTGCGGCGGCTGCCGTGTTACCGTTGGCGGCGAGACCAAGTTCGCCTGTGTCGATGGCCCCGAGTTCGACGGCCACAAGGTGGACTTCGCAGAGCTCATGAACCGTAACTCTGTGTACCGGGATCGGGAAGCCGAAGTTAAGGAAACTCATACCTGCCGCATGGATGCCATGGGCAAGGCTCTCATTAAATAAGGAGGAAATTGCAATGGCAAACATGACTCTCACCAAGACTCCCATGCCTGAGCAGGATCCCAAGGTTCGTGCTCGCAATTTTAAGGAGGTTACTCTGGGCTACACCGCCGAGATGGCTGTGGAAGAAGCCAAGCGCTGCCTGGGCTGCAAGAAGCCCAAGTGTGTCGAGGGCTGCCCTGTTAACGTTCGTATTCCCGAGTTCATCGCCAAGGTAGCAGAGGGCGATTTCGCCGCTGCTTACGAGATCATCACCTCCACCAACGCTCTGCCCGCTCTGTCCGGCCGTGTCTGCCCTCAGGAAACCCAGTGTGAGGCCCAGTGTGTCCGTGGCATTAAGGGTGAGCCTGTTGCCATCGGTCGTCTGGAGCGTTTCGTTGCCGACTGGTATCGGGAAAACGTCAACGCTATGCCTGAAAAGACCGCTTCCAACGGCATGAAGGTCGCCGTGGTTGGTTCCGGCCCTGCCGGCATGACCTGTGCTTCCGACCTGGCTAAGAGAGGCTATGAAGTCACCATGTTCGAGGCTCTGCACACCGCAGGCGGCGTTCTGGTGTACGGCATCCCCGAGTTCCGTCTGCCCAAGGCCATCGTTGCCAACGAGGTCAAGAAGCTGGAGGCTCAGGGTGTCAACGTTATGACTAACATGGTTATTGGCCGTGTTCTGTCCATCGACGAGCTGTTCGAGATGGGCTACAAGGCTGTTTTCGTCGGTTCCGGTGCTGGCCTGCCTATGTTCATGCATATCCCCGGTGAGGCTCTCAAGGGCGTTTACTCCGCTAACGAGTACCTGACCCGTACCAACCTCATGAAGGCTTACCTGGAGCAGGACGATACCCCCATTATGAAGTCCAAGGCTGTTGCAGTCGTGGGCGGCGGTAACGTTGCTATGGACGCAGCTCGCTGCGCTATGCGTCTGGGTGCAGACAAGGTTTACATTGTCTACCGTCGTGGCGAGGCTGAGATGCCCGCTCGTCTGGAAGAGCAGCATCACGCTAAGGAAGAGGGCATTGAGTTCAAGACTCTGTGCAACCCCGTTGAGATCCTTGGCAACGAAGATGGCGGCGTTTCCGGCATGAAGTGCATCCGCATGGAGCTGGGCGAGCCCGATGCTTCCGGCCGTCGTCGTCCTGTTGCAATCGAGGGTTCCGAGTTCGTTCTGGATGTGGATACCGTAATCATGGCTCTGGGCACCAGCCCCAACCCCCTGATTCGTTCCACCACTCCCGGCCTGGAAACCAACAAGAAGGGCTGCCTCATCGTCAACGAAGAGGAAATGACCACTCGTGAGGGCGTGTTCGCAGGCGGTGACGCTGTTACCGGTGCTGCAACTGTCATTCTGGCTATGGGCGCTGGTAAGAAGGGCGCTGCTGCCATCGACAAGTTCCTGCAGAGCAAGTAATTTTACATCTCGCCGGAAGCGGTTTGTGCCGCTTCCGGCTTTTTCAAGGCGGTGTGTCCAAAGTCACACCGCCTTTTTCTACTTCTGAGCAAAAAGCACTTCTTATCAAAGGCGTTTTCCGCACCCCCTTATCCTCCATTGGAGTCTATGGGAGAAATTTAGCAGTTTGACATATTGTCTGTCAGATCTGCACTCCGGTCGCACAAGCCGTGGGGAGATTTGACGGTTACAGTCTAGTCACTATCAGATTTGGCGCTTACACGAAAAGCCCCACGAGATACATCCCGTGGGGCTTTCATTTGAAAATAGTGGATTATGACTGATTATATTCAATCATTCAAGTGTGTTTATTAGAAGATCTAGGGACTGTATTTTGTCAAGAAGATATTACATGTGTTGCAATAAAAACTATCGGGTCTGTTTTTAGCAATGAAACCAACAGAATATAAATCATCTAACACAATACCACCGATAGAATGAATCTTTTTCTCCTGTAAAATCCAGCCCTTCATTTCGGCAACACTTGTATCACTTGGTAACCAATACACGCCCTTTTCAGCAGCGCTATATAATTTACCACATATCATAGGCTGGTTGCAATAAGGACACTTCATAGCAAAACCCATTTCTATTAAGAGTATGATTTAACACCAGGATAATGGTCCCCCGAATTCAGATCTGACCAGAACCAGTATGCCAGAGTGTTATCTTTCCAGTTTCGAGGGGTAAACCAATCATAAAACCATTTATCGTAAGCATTACTGTTTTTTGTAAGAACACGCCGAGCAACACCACCTTGTGGCCTTGTATACCGGTCTAAGGTGTAATCATAACCAGTTAACTCGTAGTGAGAGGCATCCACTGCTACTTGTTCACTAAATATAACATCGATTGCATCACCAAGAATACTACCACCGAATGCAGAAACAATTGCGATTGCAATCTCCTTCCAAGTTGCCAGCTCGGGAATAAAAACAGCTACTATGTTTCCAACAAGTCCTGTGATTATAGCCAATGTATCAGATTTTTTCCGTTGATTGTGTAAGATTCAACATCATGTTTGGTCAGCAAACTGTATACACGGATTCTTAGATTTTCATCTGTTACCATATCTCTGTTGTAGCTAATATAGCCAATTGGTGTTCCAACTGAAGCACGGTTAAGAGCAACGTCAGAAGATGACGTTTGCGATTTTATAATTCTGTCAGATACATTTATTACAGACTCTTTCGTTGCAATACCATTCTGGTAATCCGTAACGATAAGAGTGGCCCCATTAGGTTTGCCAGATACTGTTTGAACGATTTCTTCATTTTCATACTAAGTAATCACAAAAGATGATATTTCGTTATCAGCGCTTTTGGTACTGTCTTGCGGAATAATTTCGATTTCCATACGACCGGTGTTGGACGTTCTAAAGGACGCAAAATTGGGTGAACTTGAACTAATAGAGTTATCTGC
>CAUWEI010000206.1:0-3877 GCA_963557675.1 uncultured Oscillospiraceae bacterium
AGCACAAGTCCTTGGAGAGGGACTCTAAAAACTACTACTCTATAATACAAGGATGGAAGATATGCTGTCTGTCATACAAAGCATGGACGAAAACGTTCTTTTGTGGATTCAAGACCACATCCGACTCATTACCTTTGACCCGCTGGTGGAGTTCTTCACCACCTTGGGAAATGCCGGCATTTTGTGGATTGTGCTGTCCATTGTTCTGGTGTGTAAGAAATCTACCCGGAAAGCAGGACTTCTGTCTGGTTTGGCTCTGATTTTTGGATTGCTCTTTGTCAATCTGGGATTAAAGCCCCTGATTGCCAGACCCAGACCGTATGTGACCATAGAGAATTTGGTTCCGCTGCTTACTTCCGCAGACCCCAATTCCTTCCCCTCCGGTCATACCTGTGCGGCCTTTGCAGCCGGTATGGTGTGGGCCAGGACCCTCCCGAAAGGATGGATGCGGAAAACCGCTGTGGTGCAGGCGGTGCTTATGGGCCTTTCCCGATTGTATGTCGGGGTTCACTATCCCACCGATGTGCTGGTGGGTGCTGTGGTGGGCAGTTTTGGTGCATTTTTGGCTCTCACCATTGGTGGGCGGTTTTGGAAGGATGGAAGAAAATCGGACAAATTGGAGCAAAAACCAGATTCCATTCAGTAAGGTATAGAGAGTGAATAGGTATACAAAACAACTGCTGTCGGACAGGTAGCAGTTGTTTTTTTGTTTCACAGAGGAAAGTCCGTATGTAGAGGACATAACGGGGTCATAACTGGGGTTTCGTTGGGGAAAATCCTTCCATTATGGACAAAACTGGACAAAAAAGCATGGGGAAATTTAGGGAAAAATGAGGTTGACGGGTACCAATAAATATGGTATAGTGGCGGCTGTAAACAGGACGTCGGTCCTGAAGAAATTTCTGTAATTATTATAATTTGGGAGGTATTCAAATGAAGAAATTTTTTGCACTGCTGATGTGCGTAGCTATGGTTTTCTCCATCGCTATCGTTGCACAGGCTGCTTCCAACCCCTGCGAGGTTGAGAAGCTGGGCATGTCCATTGAGATTCCGGACACCTTCGATGTAGAGACAACCACCGAAGAGGAGAACACCTATCTGGTTGCTACCGCTAAAGAGGGCGACGGCAAGATCACCGTTACCATGGTTGCTTCCGATTCCGCCGATTTGCAGGACATGAACCGTAAGGAGCAGACGCAGCTGGCTTCCAGCATGTACACTGTTTACGAGGAGCAGGGCCTCACCGTCAGCAAGTACAACCTGTACAAAAACAACCTGACCTCTTTCATCCGTGCTTTCTACAACAATGCGGACAAGTCCCTGTGCGGTGTGAAGTACTACACCATCCTGGGCGGCAAGCAGTATGAATTCATTCTGGAGAAGAACGGTGAGATCGTTACCGACGACGAGCTGATGATGCGTGCTGTGGTGGACAGTGCTGTGTTTGGCGAGAAGGGCGAGTCCAAGACCACTGAGGCTACCGAGGCCAACGGCGAGACCCAGACCACTGAGGCTGGTCAGACCACCACTTCCGAGAAGAACAACCTGGTTCTGCCCATTGCCATCGGCTGCGCCGTTCTGGTTGTGATTGTCGTTGTTGTAGTTGTCCTGAAGAAGAAGGGCAGCAAGAAGTAAGCTTCACGGCTGGCTTTTAAGGTTATAACGAAACATATAAAATAGGAGGTGCGTTCCACGGGAGCGCACCTCCTATCTTTTTTATGGAGCGGACGATGCAGGTCCGCTGTGTTTGCAAAATCAGGGATTCGGCAAACAAAAAAGGACACCTAAAAGGTGTCCTTTTTTGGTACGCCGGAAGGGACTCGAACCCCCAACCCTCGGAACCGGAATCCGATGCTCTATCCATTGAGCCACCGGCGCATATTCACTAAGCCCCACTATTATAGCAAAGGATTCCCGATTTGTAAAGTCCCAATTTTGAAATAAATTCCCGTGAGAAAAAACACAGATTTGCAAAATCGGTTGTTTTCCCCTAGAAACTATGGTATAATAAGCCCCAAACATGAAGTTTCGTATCTTTTGGGGCGAAAGCCCTTGCTTTATCATTATGGAGGAGTACATATGACAGATTCTGCTCAAAGTTTCCGTTCAGCCTTTCATGGCTTTAATCGGGAGGACGTGGTTCATTTTCTGGAATCCACAGTTGCAAAGCATGGCACACAGGTGAATGAGCTGGAAGAGGAAATCAGACGGCTGGAAGGCGAGCTGGAGCAGGCCCGTCAGAAGGAAAACCCCGACGCACAGGAGGAGCTGGAAGCCCTCCGTCAGGAAAACGCAGAGCTGAAAAAGCAGGTGGAGGATTTGGAAAACCAGTTGACCGAGCCTGCAACGGAGTCCAAGCCGGACAAGCAGTGGGAGGCAGAGGAGCTGGCGGCCTATCGTCGGGCGGAGAATGTGGAGCGTCAGGCCCGCACCAGAGCCAACCACCTCAACGAAAAAATCAACGCTCTCATGCAGGAGCTTACGGGCCGCATGAAGGAAAGCAACGGACAGATTGATTCCGCTGCGGAGGCCATGGGCAAGGCATTGGAGGAGCTTCAGTCTGCGTTGGACGGTGCCAAAAGTGTCCTGACTTCCGGCATGGAGACGCTGCACAATTTGGAATCAGAAGAAAAATAAAAGAGTCTCTTTTTCGGGAAACGGCATGGCTGAAGTGTATGTAACAAGTTAGGCAGCCCATTAAAATACAAAGCATGAAAATGGTCAAGGGAACTTATCATCTGCCATAGTACAGATGGTAAGTTCCCTTGACTTGTTTATTTCATCAATTTGTGAAGGTTATTGGGATCATTGCAGCGTACAAATTTTCCGTAATCTGGATCGATTTGGCTATCTACACTTTTTAATGCCAATGTAATCCGCAATCGGTCAAGTTCGTTTGAATCGCTAAGTGAGTAGGAAAGAACTTCGTTTTCGTTGAAACAATAACATTTTTGCTCATGGTGCTTTATGAATGGTAGGATATTTTCTTTGAAATCCGACATCCAGGAGTAATCTGCAAATGTGGTGCAAAATTGATTAAGCTGTTGCTCAGTCAGCATAATCTGTTTGCCATTATTCCGGAGTACGCCTTTAATATAGGGAATTTCTTCCTTCGCAAGGGACTTGGTGGTAATGGCAACCTTTTGGACTTGTGGGATGTGTGATTTGGCAGTACTTTTTAGAAGCAGTGCAGAACGATAGTACATATCATACGAACGGAACGGTTCGTATTGAAAACATAGAAAGGCAAATATTCCATCAGGATTCGTCATTCCTGAATATACCATGCAGTCATCCTTGGATAGCATTACAGCACCAGTGAATTCGCGAACTATTGGCTTTTGCCCGCCTCCAGGTATCTGGTCACTATCTTCCATAATCATGGTTGCAGATGTTCTGCCGTCGCTGTCAACGGACATACGTAAGCTTCCTTGTTCGTATAGACGATCTTCTTCTGTGCGATATAAGTATATGTGATAAGCGTGCATGTAATGAGGATCTGAGAAAGGAATCTGGGTTGTTTCGTTGTCGATTGTCGGTAAATTTTTCGATTCGATTACTTGTGTTATGGCTGTCTCGTTGTAAAGAAACTCCAGTTTGGGCATCTCTTTATGAATTATCGAGGTCAACACCAGCAAAAAAATAGCATAAGTAATTGCGGCTTCAGAACCGTTGTCCGATAATTGTTGGATACTGGATTTTAGCATTTTAAAACTCTCTGGAAAATGTGACACATTTATTATATCTGGAAAATGTAACTCTGTGAATAGTTGGTGCTCCGATGTAATTGGGGGAGATGTGGTTTGAACCAATCCGTTGATTTTGTCCAGCATATTTTGCTTATAACTTACGCTGGGGCGTCCATCCTGATATGTAA
>CAUWEI010000207.1:0-3798 GCA_963557675.1 uncultured Oscillospiraceae bacterium
AATCAAAGCCTTCACACAAAAAAGAATGTCTGAGTATTGGTAAAACAGAGATAAAAAAGATAAAAAATCTATTCTTATTCTACTACTGTATATCGTTTTGAGACTTTCTATATAAGATTTTATTGTGTAAAATACGGAAGGCTTTGGGTGTCAAGATGGCGTATGTTGTGAAACATACACAAATATAATCAGATGTTTTTGTTCATGTTTCCGCCGCGGCCTGATTAAACTCAATAAATGGCTCTGTGCATGCACAGACGTAATAGTTTAAGGAGGAATACCACATGAAAAACAGAAACAGCAATCGTGTGATTACCGGTTTTCTGGCTCTGGCTATGGTTTTAGGTCTTGCACCTGCGACCGTCTTTGCCAAGAGTGCTGGTAACGATGGCTCGGTGGCTATGAATGAGAGTTACGAAGCTCGTGAATCTCTCATGCCCATCGGACCTTCTTTTAATGTAGACACTCTTCTGGAGTGGACTCCCGAATCTGATCCCGACGCTATGTACAGCCGGGCCAGCATTAAGCTGAAGGACCGTGTGGGTGGCTTTGTTGTCAACCCCATGGTAAATCCTGAGGCAAAGCTGATGCTCTGCTCGCTGGCAAACTCCGACCATGACCACACCGGTGCTCAGGGGACCGAGTCTTTCCTGAGCTACGCCTTCAACTATTGGCAGTACACCGATTCCTTTGTGTACTGGTCCGGTTCCGAGGAGGGTCTGGTGGTTTGTCCTACTGCTGAGTTTACCGATGCTGCCCACACGAACGGCGTGCCTGTAGTTGCTACTCTGGGCTTCCCCTGGGGTTACAGCCAGGGCGGTGCTGACTATGTGCAGCAGGTAAAGGACTTTGTCCAGAAGGCGGAAGACGGCTCCTTCCCTGTGGCGGATAAGCTCATTGAGGTCATGGACTACTATGGCTTTGACGGTTACTTCTTCAACCAGGAATCCTATGGCTGCAGTGCTGCTGAGGGTCAGCTCATCGACGAGATGATGCGCTATATGCACAAGAAGCGCCCCGATATGCTCATCAGCTGGTATGACTCCATGCTGCCCACCGGTGGCGTAGCTTATCAGGACTCTGTCAATAACAACAACAAGCAGTTTATGACTCCTTCTGAGGATGGCACACTGGCTGTTGACCAGTTCATGATGAACTATAACTGGTATGACAGTAAGGTGAATACCACGATCAGTACCATGAAGTCCATTGGCAGAAGTCAGTTTGATGCCTTTGCAGGTCTGGATGTGCAGCAGAACTGCATGAATACTACTTTCAGAGACAATCTGCTGGTAGACGAAGACGGTATGACCCGTCTGTCTCTGGCTCTGTACTGCCCCAACTCCACCCTGGGCCTGTCCACCTCCGGTGAGAACTTCCATGAAGTGGAGCAGGATTTCTACACCAATAAGGTGGGTGACCCCAGAGATACTTCTGTAGACCTGGGCAGCAGTGCATGGGCCGGTATGTCCCGGTTCTTTGCAGATAAGACTCCCATCCTTTCTGCTCCCTTTGTCACCGACTTTAATTCCGGTCATGGCAAGGGCTACTATGTAGACGGCAAGCTGTCCAGGAATGCTGAGTGGAGCTACCAGTCCAATCAGGATGTTATGCCCACCTGGACCTGGATCATTGACTCCCAGGGCCAGAAGCTGACAGGCGGCTATGATTTCACCACTGCCTGGAACGGTGGCAACTCCATTAAGTTCTCCGGCAGCCTTTCCGCCGGCAAGGCAAACGACATCATGCTCTATAGCACCAAGGTGGCTGTGGAAGACGGCATGAACATGGGCCTCACCTATAAGGGCGATCAGGGCCTCATGAAGCTGGTTGCATACTATGGTGATGCAAACACCCAGGACTACGAAAGCTGTGAGAAGGTCGAGTATGATCTGACTGCTTCTCAGGGCGACTGGACCACCACCAATGTGGATCTGTCCGCATCTGCCGGCAAGACCCTGTATGCCATTGGCCTCAAGATTGAGTCTGCTGAAGATGTGGCTGACTACCAGGTAAACCTGGGCCGCCTGACTCTCACCGAGAAGACCCGCCGTGCACTGAATGGCCCTTCCGAAGTGACCCTGGACGAAATTATGTACACCGATGCCTACACCGCAGAGGCCAGGATCTTCTGGAGTGCAGTTACCGGTGCTTCTTCCTATGAAATCTACAAGGTAAATGCTGACGGCTCCAAGACCCTCATCATGGAGACTCCCAGCACAAGCTTCTACATCCCCATCCTGTCCCGCAATGAGGACGAGACCGATGTAACTCTGGAAATCATTGCAGTGAACCGCAATGGCGTTCGTGGTACGAAGGGTACTGAGCTTACCATTGACTGGGCCTATACAAACAGCGATACGGAGAAGTTCCAGCAGCAGGAATTTGAAAATGTCTGTCTGAATGCCCATATCACCGATGTCTCTCAGGAGAATTCTGGTGAGCCTGCTTCCAAGGCTCTGGATGGTACTTCTGCCAACAACTCCAAGTGGTGCGCCAGCCATGCAAGCACCGGCTGGCTGAGCATTGATCTCGGCCGTGAAGTTACCGTAAAGCGTTGGCGTGTGGAGCATGGCGAGTTCGGCGGTGAAGATCCCCTGACCAACACACGGGATTTTGCTCTGGAGTACAAAGACAGCGGCAATAACTGGGTAGAGGTCATGCGTATCAGCAACAACACCAAGGCTGTCACCGATGTGCTGCTGGAGACTCCTGTAACTGCACAGGAATGGAGACTCTATGTTTATGATGACGGCGCTTCTCCCTGGGGTGCTATCCGTATTTACGAATGGCAGATGTTTGAGAGTGACCAGTTCCCTGTTACAACTCCTGTTCCCATGCACTTTGTTTCCGCAACCAATGGCCAGGGTGCTTCCGACAGCATCACCCTTGAGAAGGTTCCCGTCGGCCAGACCGTGAAGGTATACACCAAGAATGCTGAGAACTATCAGCTGCTGGCTGAGACCAAGGCTGCCGACAGCACCGTTTCCATCAATAATCTGGACTTCGGCACTGCCGAGGCCGGTCGTGTGTACTATACTACCACTGCTGCAGCCGCTCAGGAGAGCGCAAAGTTCAGTGTTCCCTTTGAGGCAGAAACTGCCGAAAAGTCCGCTGCTGCTCAGAATGTTTCTTTTGAAAAGTATTCTCATGGCGGCTCTGTCAGCTCCTCCAATGGAGATGACATTTATACCACTCTGACCATCTCTGACCTGAACCCCGGCGATGTGGTTTATGTCTACGAGAACGGTGCTGATGCTGATGCCACCAAGGTGTCCCAGCCTGTTGCCGAGGGTGCAACTTCTGTTTCTGTGTCCCGCGTAGCTGTGACCCGTGCCGGCGGTGAGCTGGCCCTGCGTGTCAAGCGGGCAGGCAAGCTGATTTCCGATGCCTACACTGTGAAGACCCCTGCATTCGACGAACCTACTGCAACCATCACCGTCTTTGCTAAGAATAGCAATGGCGAAAGCATTACCGGTGCCCGCTATGGTGTAATGAACAGCCAGGGTCAGCAGGTTGCTGAGATCAGCACCACCTCCGATTCCGGTGGAAAGGTCAATGTACCTCTGGGCAATTACACCATTAAGTGTCTGGCAGTTCCCGGCGGTTACGAAGTCAACCCCGCTGAGGTGAAGGCTTTCCTGCGTATTGAGGGTTGGAACTATGAGTATGTGATGGATGTGACCGGTGAGGCCGTTCAGAGCTACACCGTCTCTGTAGATGAGAACCTGCACAACGGCACCATTGCAACCGACAAGACTGAGGCCAAGGCCGGCGAAACCGTCACCGTGACCGTGA
>CAUWEI010000208.1:0-3783 GCA_963557675.1 uncultured Oscillospiraceae bacterium
TCACGGTCACGGTGACGGTTTCGCCGGCCTTGGCCTCAGTCTTGTCGGTTGCAATAGTACCATTTTTCAGGTTTTCATCCACAGAAATCGAATACTTCTTAGCGACCTCTGCACCGGTTACATCCAGTGCATACTCGTAGTTCCATCCCTCAATGCGAAGGAATGCCTTCACTTCGGTGGGGTTCACTTCGTAGCCACTGGGAACTTCCAGACACTTAATGGTGTAATTGCCCAGAGCTACCTCGGCCTTTCCGCCGGAATCGGAAGTAGTGCTGATTTCAGCAACCTTCTGGCCCTCGCTGTTCATAATGCCGTAGCGAGCACCGGTGATGCTCTCACCATTGCTGTTCTTAGCGAAAATGGTAATGGTAGCGGTAGGCTCGTCAAAAGCCTTAGTCTTTACGGTGTAGGGATCGGAAATCAGCTTGCCGGTACGCTTTACCTGCAAGGTAAGCTCACCGCCAGCACGGGTCACAGCTACACGGGGTACGGAAACAGAGGTTGCACCCTCTGCAACAGGCAGGGAAACCTTAGTAGCACCAGCTTCCACACCGTTCTCGTAAACATAAACTACATCGCCGGGGTTCAGCTCAGAAACCGTAAGTGTGGTGTAAATCTTGTCACCACGGCTGGAGCTGGCAGAACCATTCTGAGAGAACTTCTCAACGGAAACCGTCTTAGCAGCAGCGGACTTCTCTGCATTCTCTGCCTCGAAAGCAACCTTCAGCTTGGTAGACTCAGCAGCTGCCAAAGAGGTCGTTGTGTAGTAGATTGCGCCGGCCTCAGCCGTGCCGAAATCCAAGTTGTTAATGGTAATAGTGTTGCCAGTGGCTTTTTCTTCTTTCAGCAGCTGATAGCCATCGGCAGTCTTGGTGTATACCTTCACGACCTGACCCTTGGTAATGTGGTCCAGAGTGAAGCTATCTGTTGCACCCACAC
Source organism: uncultured Oscillospiraceae bacterium (assembly GCA_963557675.1). Lineage (GTDB taxonomy): Bacteria > Bacillota > Clostridia > Oscillospirales > Oscillospiraceae > Faecousia. Next base: position 940 of record CAUWEI010000208.1, read on the forward strand.
CGTTAACAGCTGCAGCAAACTGCATACCAGTAGGACGAGTCATGGGGAATTCTTCTGTTTCAAACATCTGCCATTCGTAGATGTTAACAGCACTCCAGGGAGAGGGGCCAATCTTGTCAACACGGAGCTTCCACTCACGAGCGGTGATGGGCTCTTCCAGCCGCACATCGGTAACTGCATCGGTATTGCCGGAAATCTTCTTAGCTTCTACCCACTTACCTTCTGCATTCTTATATTCCAGAGCAAAGGTATCGGTGTTCAGGTCCTTACCCTCACCGCCAGCCTCAGCGTGCTCTACACGCCAACGCTTGATGGTCTTTTCAGAACCCAGGTCGATGGAGAACCAGTCACCAGCACCGGAAGCCCACCACTTGGAGCCATTGCCGGAGATTCCGTCCAGAGCCTTGTTGCACTCTGCACCATCGCCCTGCTCGCTGAATTCGGTAACGGTAGCATTGAGGCATACGTTCTCATACTCAGCGTATGCAACCTTCTCTGTATCGCCGTCTGCATAAGCCCAGTCGATTGTCAGAGTGGCACCCTTGCCACGAACACCATTGCGGTTGATGGGAACAACTTCCAGAGTTACATCGGTTTCACCCTCGTTACGCTCCAGGGTGGGGATGTAATAAGCTGTATTGGGGGTTTCCATGATGAGGGTCTTCTTATCACCGGAAACCTTGTAAATCTCATAAGATGCTGCACCGGTGACCGCATTCCAGAAAATTCTGGCTTCTGCGGTGTAAGCATCGGTGTAAAGGATCTCGTCCAGAGTCAATGCGCTGGGAGCATTCAGAGTGGGACGCTCTTTCTCGGTCAGAGTCAGACGGCCCAGGTTCACCTGATAGTTGGACACTGCCTCGGCAGACTCAATCTTGAGGCCAATGGCGTACAGAGTCTTGCCCTTGGAGGCAGACAGATCCACAGTAGTGGTGGTCCAATCGCCGGAACCAGCGGTCAGAGCATATTCCACCTTCTCGCAGGCATCATAGCTCTTGGTGCTTGCGTCGCCGTAGTAGGCAACCAGCTTCATGTGGCCCTGGTCTCCCTTGTAGGTGAGGCCCAGCTTCATGCCGTCTTCCACAGCCACCTTGGTGCTGTAGAGCATAATGTCGTTTGCCTTGCCAGCGGACAGATTGCCAAAGAACTTGACGGAGTTACCGCCGTTCCAGGCATCGCTGAAGTCATAGCCAGCCTTCAGCTTCTCACCCTGAGAGTCAATAATCCAGGTCCAGGTGGGCAGAACGTCCTGATTGGACTGGTAGCTCCACTCGGTGTTGCGGGACTTTACGCCGTCCACAAAGAAGCTCTTACCGTGACCGGTATTGAAATCAGTAACAAAAGGAGCGGAAGTTATAGGGGTCTTATCTGCAAAGAAACGGGACATACCGGCCCAAGTCTGTACAGAAGGATTGGCAACGTCCACAGAAGTGTCTCTGGGGTCGCCCTTGGCGTTAACATAATAGCCCTGCTCGGTCTCATGGAAATTCTCACCGTCGGTAGCCAGGGTCATGGTCTGGTTCGCATAGTACAGAGCCAGAGACAGGCGAGCAACACCATCCTCATCCACCAACAGGTGGTCTCTCAGGCGATCGCCGTAGACATTGGCCTGAACATTGAAGCCTGCAAAAGCATCATACTGACTTCTGCCAATGGATTTCATAGTTGCGATGGTGGTGTTTACCTGGCTTTCGTACCAGTTGTAGTTCATAAAGAACTGGTCAACAGCCAGTGTGCCATCCTCAGAAGGAGTCATAAACTGCTTGTTGTTGTTATTGACAGAGTCCTGATAAGCTACGCCACCGGTGGGCAGCATGGAGTCATACCAGCTGATGAGCATATCGGGGCGCTTCTTGTGCATATAGCGCATCATCTCGTCGATGAGCTGGCCTTCAGCTGCACCACAGCTGTAGCTTTCCTGGTTGAAGAAGTAGCCGTCAAAGCCATAGTAATCCATCACCTGGATGAGCTTATCAGCCACGGGGAAGGAGCCGTCCTCTGCCTTCTGGACGAACTTCTGCACCTGCTCACCGTAACCGTTGCCAGTGCCCCAGGGGAAGCCCAAAGTAGCTACCACAGGAACGCCATTGGTATGGGCGGCATCGATGAATTCGCCAGTGGGGCAAACCACCAGACCTTCTTCGGAACCGGACCAGTACACAAAAGAATCGGTGTACTGCCAGTAGTTGAAGGCATAGGTAAAGAAGTTTTCGCTTCCCTGTGCGTTGGTATTGTCATGGTCTGTGTTGGCCATGGAGCAGAGCATCAGCTTTGCCTTGGGGTTGGCCATGGGGTTGACCACGAAGCCACCAACACGGTCCTTCCGCTTAATGCTGGCCCGGCTGTATACGGCATCAGGGTCGGATTCGGGGGTCCACTCCAGAAGAGTGTCCACATTAAAGGAAGGGCCGATGGGCAGCAAAGATTCACGCTCGGCATAAGCCTCGTTCATCTCCGCAGAGCCATCATCACCATTGGCAGCAAACACGGTTGCGGGCACAAGACCCAAAACCACGACTACTGCCAGCAGTGCGGCAATTACACGATGGTTTTTTGCAATTTGCATGGGATATACCTCCTATATTTTCTTCTGTTTCCTAAAAAACAGAATTGGGTAATCGTCAAAAACGGCACCTATTTCGTCAAAATGCACAGCAAATGACATAACCACCCATATTAGCTTTCATATTCTATCAAAATCAAATTTGATAAAAAAGTAGCCAAACGATATTCTATAGTCAATTTGGATGAATTTTCATATTTTTATGACGCCATCAGGAAGTAACAGTTTTGTAGGTTTGTCAATGATGTGTTACAGATTAGGAAAAGAAAAAAGGACAGTTT
>CAUWEI010000209.1:0-3718 GCA_963557675.1 uncultured Oscillospiraceae bacterium
AAAAACTGTCCTTTTTTCTTTTCCTAATCTGTAACACATCATTGACAAACCTACATATCCGCCATGTACCCACCATATTTCTGCATGTATTGCATTCAAAACTTGTACATGCTACAATAAAATGGTGCTTTTTAGTCAACCCACTTTGAAATTTGAAAGGAGAAATTTGGCCATGAATCACCTGGAAATCCGAAGAGTAAAAGAAGGAGACGAAAGTGTTTTAGCTTACATTCAGACCGAATCTTGGAAAGAGGCATTTAAGGAAATCCTCTCTAAGGAAGATCTGGAACAATGGACCAATCGAGCGAAAGGCGAAGCCATGTACAAAGAGCTGCTGAAAAACCACATTGGTCACGGTGTCATTTTGCAGATCGACGGCAAGCCCCACTGCATTGCTTTTTGGGATAACACAAGAGAACCGGATATGCAAACGTATGCAGAGTTAATCTGTATTCATAGCTTATGTGAAAATTGGGGTCATGGATATGGTTCTGTAGTGATGGAGCATATTCTCTCAGAAATGAAAGAAGCGGGATTTCACAATGTCATGCTTTGGGTCTTTGAGCAGAACATCAGAGCACGCAGATTTTATGAAAAGCACGGGTTTGTTGCTTCCGGTAGGCAGAAACCGTTTCTCAATACATCCGAAGTAATGTATTGCAAATCGTTATAAAATCGCATCCAGAAATCAAGTAAGGACGTTTCCTTTCCCTGGAAGCTAGAAATTTTTATTTATTTGGAATAGAGAGGGACGGCGCTGCTGTCCCTCTCTACTATTATGGCGTATTTCAATCGAACTCCATATGTTTTTCGCAGCAAATATTTTCAAAAAACCTGTAACGTTTTTCTTCCTTCGCAGTCGTATAGGTGGAGGCTGAACAAATGACAAAATTATGGGACCAAATACGCACTCCAAATAGAAGTACCCCATTTGAGAAAGCATTTCTCCATACCGTTTTCGTGGCGTGTCTGGGATTGGCCCTCGGAGTGCTGGCAAAACTGCTGGATATTTACACAACCAATCTTGGAAACCTATTTTCGCAAATGTCGGTTTGGATTTTTCTCTGCACATTGCTTGCCATCTACAGCAGCACCCCAAAAAGAGCTGCGGTAAACGTGTTCATCTTTTGTAGCGGAATGATTGCTGCCTATTACGCAACTGCAATTGCATCTAAAAGTATTTATTCCCCACTCTTCGCATACGGCTGGACCATATTTTCCTTTTTTTCCCCTGTTTTTGCAATGTGTGTCTGGTATGCAAAAGGAACCGGATGGATTGCAAAAATCATTTCAGCCGGTATTATCGCCGTAATGTTATTGATTGCACTGTTTTTATTTGATAAAATCAGGCTGTCCGATGTAGTATTTTCTGTCTTAATCGGAATATTGCTGCTGAAAAAATGATTGAGAAAGAAAGGTGTTTGGATGAACCGCATGGAAGAAATTTATTCAGAATATTACGACACCGTCTTTCACTACCTTCTGTCTCTCTGCAAGGAGGAATCCTTGGCCGAAGAACTCACCCAAGAATCCTTCTTTAAGGCCATGAAAAGCATTGACACCTTTCGTGGAGAATGTAAGCTAAGTGTGTGGCTCTGCCAAATTGCAAAAAACACACTTTATACAGAGATGAAACAGAAAAAGCGTCAAATCGACATTCCGTTGGATGTCATTCCCGCCGATGACGATATGGAGCAAAAGCTTTTCAATCAAGAAACCGCCTTTCGCTTACATCAACTGCTGCATTTGCTTGAGGAGCCTTACAAGGAAGTATTTTGGATGCGTACATTTGGGGAATTGTCATTTAAGGAAATTGGTCTTCTTTGGGGCAAAACGGAAAGCTGGGCTCGTGTTACCTATCATCGGGCCAGAATGAAAATAAAGGAGGCTGCAAAATGAAATATCCCTGTAATCTGGTACAAGATCTATTGCCGCTATATTTTGACGGTGTGTGCAGTGAAGAAAGTCGTGGGATTGTGGAACAACATTTGTTGGAGTGTCCGGCCTGTAAGAACTACTACGAAGAAATGTGCAATACAGAAGAAGTTCTTGTGCGTCCCAGCCATGCCGACCGGGAACAGCAAAAAGCAGCCTCTCTGCAAGCCGTCAAGAAGAAAATACAAAAGCGTCAAATTCTAATTGCCGGCTTGGCGGTTGTTTTATTGCTGACGGTTGCTTTTTCTGTGGTCGGTCTATTAAAGCACACAAGCCAAATCGTGGAATACAACGACAATCTCTCTGTTTTCATGGTGGACAACAGCTTAATCGGCCGGTTAGCAGGAAGTCGAGTGGAACACGCCAAAATCAAAAATGTAGATGTGACAATCAACGGACAGGAGCACACTTATTTGTTTTTCTATGTCTCTGACACAAAATGGGACTCGATAATTACAAAATCCGATGTTTTTTCAGAATGTGTGTTGTCTCCCGCTGACAAAGGCGCAGACCGTATCGATGCCGTTTATTATTACACTGGCGACTACAGCCACATTGAATCCCTGCACAGCGAAGAATTGCAAACTGTGATTGCCAATTCTGTGCTTTTATGGAGCAAATAGCCGATTCTTTCTTTCATTTATTTAGGTTTAATCGATAGACATTACAGCGTTCCTGAGTCCCACAAAAAGAAAATCCGTTTTTCTCTGCTATCGCAATAGAGGCCTTCTGTTCGGGAACACACTCAATCACAACCGCTGGAATTTTTTCCTGTTTTGCATATCGGACAACCTCTTGTGTCAGTTCTTCTGCAATTCCCATGTGCCAATATTTTTTATTCAGGACCCAACCTAGTTCATAAATATCTACTTCATAAGGATGAAAAATCAGATACCCAATCATGCAAGCATCTTCTTTGTGACAGACCGAATAAATCAATGGTTGTTCGGACAGCCCAACGTCTCTCAAAAAGTCCTTTGTCTGTTCTTTGGAAAAAGGCGGTTCAAGATACGCCATTACCTCTGGGTCTGACAGGATTTCGTATAGTGCATGCTCGTCCTTCCACGTCATATTTCTTATCACGCATCGATTTGTCTGTATAAACATTGTATCCCTCCCGAATTCTGTTTTTCAACTCACGGTTTAAGTCTACTGTTCCAAGGCGTTTGATTGTAAAAAGCACGCAAAGGAAGTAATGTATTACATTATAACATACTCTATATTTTTTCGCAATCCGGCTTTTCCTCCTAACTTTTCTCATATTTAACTATAAAAAAGGAACCTGCTACATCCGCACTCACGCAGATGCAGCAGGTTCCTTTTCTTCTTACACGGGGTTTTTCCCTGTCTCAAAAATTCAGCACCACCTTGGTGTCCTCATGTTGCACAACATCCAAATGGACTCCATAGACCTCCTGCAACATTTCTGTCGTTACCACTTTTTGAGGGTCTCCGTGTGCAACAATTGTGCCCTTGCTGGACAAGGCTACAATCTCGTCGCTGTAGCGGATGGTCTGATTCATGTCATGCAATACCATCAAAATGGTAATGCCATATCGCTTGTTTAGCATCTGAATCAGTCGGAGAATTTGGAGCTGATAGCGAACATCCAGATAGGTGGTCGGTTCATCCAGCAACAGAATATTGGTTCCCTGAGCCAGAGCCATGGCAATCCAGACACGCTGCCGCTGTCCGCCGGACAGATTTTGAATATTACGGCTTCGCAGAGAGGAAATTCCGGTAATCTTCATTGCACGTTCAATCAGTCGGCAATCTTCCTGGG
>CAUWEI010000210.1:0-3716 GCA_963557675.1 uncultured Oscillospiraceae bacterium
TGGTGAAAACCACCTCCGCTCATTTTAGGGGTTGACTTTTAATAGTTAATCTTTAATTTTCAAAATCTGATGCCGCTGTGTTCATTGCCGGACGCTTGTCGGACATCGGAACGAGCGTGGGCTTTCCCTGGGGCTTCGTGATGAAGCGGCCGAGGATTTCGTCAAACTTGGCTTTGCCGAGTGTTTTCTGCATCTCGGTAATGCCGAGCAGTTTCTGTTCGTAGGGGTCGTGACCGGCGGCGATTACCGCTGCGGCTACGAGCCTTTCATCGGTGTACTTGCGGTTGGAGCGTCCCTCGACAACCTTCCATCCGTTCCACGCCTTACCGCTGATGGCGGCTTGCAGGGCATATTCCTTGATGTCGTTTGCCCAGGAGACGAGGTCATCGACCTTGGCGAGAACCTCTTCAATCTCCTCATCGGTGAGAAGCGGAGGTTCGGCGAAGTCGTAGGCGGCCAGAGCGAGGTTTGCTCTGGCGCGTTCCCGGCAGTCCGCTTTCGCCTTGCAGAACTGACACCATTCGCCGCAATGGAACTCGCCCTCACCTTTGAAGGCAAGCTCGGCGGTCGGCTTCAGAATGGTCTCTGCCCATTCGAGAAGCTCGGCGGTCGCAACGGTATAGGTGCTGACGTTGGAGCGGCGTGGTTGGTAAATGGTCATTGTGACCGTGTCAATGTCGTAGAGGGCATCGAAAATTTCCAAAGCACCGAGGGCATACAGCATCATCTGCGGATTGTGGTCTGCGGAGACCTCCACACCCTTGCCGTGCTTGTAGTCCACGATGTTGAGGGTGCCGTCAGTGATGAGGACGCAGTCCCCAGTGCCGAAACCGCTCTCGACGTATTTGGAATAATCGAGCCGCTGTTCAATCAGCACGATGGGGTCGGTTGTGACCTTCTTCGCTTCGGCGAGAAGTTCAAGCACATAGGCGGCATAACCGCTGGCGCATTCCTCCATCTCCTCGTTGTACCAGGTGAGGTTTTCGGTGGGGTCTTCAGACGGAATGCCCAGAACCGTCTTGAGCTTGTGTTCGCACAGGCTGTGGGCGTCCGTTCCCTCGGCGGCGAAGTCGCTGCCCTTGTCCTCATAGTTCTCACCGAGCCTTGCGGACGGAGGGCAGTTCAGCCACCTGTGGGAAGAGGACGCGGAAAGCAGAGCGTGATTACCCATTTTCAAGTCCCTCCGCATCCTTGATGAGGGCGGCGTACTCCGAAGGGTCAATACCGGAGAGCGTTGCCGCGCCGTACTGACGGAGCAGTTCCTTTACCTGGGCGGTGAAGCCACGGCTGGACATCTCTGCGAGGATCGCACGGACGTCTTCTTTGGTGGGAACCGGCTCGGTCGGTTTTGCCGGAGCTTCGGCGGTCTCGCCGCTGAACATCTCCGAAAGGGTGTCAGCCGCATCGTTAATAGCGACAGCCGCAGTTCGCAGGTCTCTGATCGCGGCATCCAGTTCGCTCATTTTTGACATCTTTGTGCGCTCCTTCCTTGATTTGCTTTTCTCTCACCGCCTGGGTGACTTTCTTTGCCAGTGTTGCCGACACGATGATGAAGTCGAGCAGAACATCAACAAGTTCTTCCTCCGGCTTCAGAGCATCTCTCTTTGCTTCGTTCATTCGTTTTCACCTCCCGAAGGAGCGGTATCGTTTTGCTCCTTACACTCTCCCATGAACATGAGGAGGGCATTTCGGAAAAAATCCGGGAAACTTTTTTCAAAAAATGTCCGGGAATTCTTTTTCGAGGACGGCTTTAACCTTTTTTAATCTGTAGGCATAGGTCTTTCTGCCGATTCCAATGCATTCGCCGATGGCATCCTCGGTTAAGCCCTCAAGTCGCAGCTCGCCGATTTTGATTGCCTCCGGCATCAGGTCCGTAAGCCGAGCGTACAGAGCTTTCATTTCGGAAGCCTCAATGACGATGTCTTCGAGCAAAGGCGAATCGTCCGGGATTTCATCTACCCAGGCAGTTTCGTTTCCCTCGTCATCGGTTTCGGTGTAATCAAGGGAACGCATATCGCCCATGCGCTGGAAGGGGCAAGTCAGACAGTCCATATCGCAGGTGAGCCGCTTGCTTGCGGGACACACGCAGCGACCGTGCCTCTGCTGACGGATGCGGTAGATATTGATGTCATGGTAGTAGGCATCGAATTCTTCCTTACTGACGGGGATGCTCTCTTTTGTGGAGCGGATGTAGATGGTGTACTGGTTTTCGTTGTTTTGCACGATATTGACTCCTTTGAATTTCAGATTTGAAATCCGCCAGAGCCGTAAAATCCGCACAAAACAAAAAAAGACGGCAGGGAGAACCCACTACTCCCGTGAGGGAAGATAGTGGATTCCGCACTGCCGTCTCGCGTTCTGGCGGATTCCTTAATGTTTAGTTATGCCGCGTGGTCGAGATGGAAGTTTTCAATATGAAGCGTTCCATCTAGGTTTGCCGTGATGCGTGTCATGCAGTCCTGAGGACGATTTCCGCGATCCTGCCATCGGCACTGACATCACAGACTCGCTACTTCACATACTCATGGGTAACCTTGAGCGTTCTGTCTGCATTGGCGGTAATCCGGGTAATGCAGTCCTTCTTCCGAATGACGATGACCTTGCCGTCCTTGCTCTTATCGCAGACACGCTTATCATCAAGATTCTTCACTTGCTCCATAGTCCACCCCTTCTCGGAAACTATAAGTTCCACTCAATCCAAAAAAAATAAGTCTTTTAAGTCGGCATCGGGAAGCGCCTTGATAAGACCGCCAATGCACTTCTTGCCGCCGACTCGCTTTCCGCGTAAAAGTCGGCTTACTTCCATTCGTGAAACGCCCATTTTCATGGCAAGCTGGCTGCCTGTCCACTTATGCCGTTCCATTTCCTGTTTGATGTATTCAATATTGGGCTTCATTACCTTACTCCTTTCCGAAACCTAAAGGTTCCACTGCGTTCAAAAGATAGACCGCATGGGAGCGGTCGACCGATTTTGGAACTTTAGATTCCGTTTTTCATAGTATACACCTTTAGGTTACAAAACACAAGCCCTTTTTCAAAAAAAGTGTTGCTTTTAGGTTACGCTTATGCTATAATGAAAGAGGTTCAAGCGAGGAGGACTGTATCATGAACGAACTTGGAACTTATATAAGGGAAAAAAGAACAGAAAAAGGGCTGTCGATCAGGCGGCTTGCTGAACTTGCCGATATCAGCCATACAGAAGTAAAACGAATAGAGGATGGCTTGCGGAAACAGACATCTCCGCAGGTGCTTCGATCTATCGCCTCTGCCCTCGGCGTTCCCTATGAGGAATTGATGGCCGCGGCAGGATACATTGATGAATCTGCTGCCGAAAGCTCCGGCGGTACCGTTGCTGCGGGAATCAAAGATACCGAGGACTTGAGCCAAGATGAGATAGATCAGGTCAATCAGTATATCGCTTTCTTGAAAAGCCAGCGCAAAGATTAAAGAAGAACGAGGTGCATCTCCAAAAAGAGAACACCTCGCTCTCTTTTTTTAGGTACGGACAGGAAGACGGACAAGCTGCACTGCCGGAAAGCGGTTCTGAGCTTCATTCATGATAGCATCATAAAGCTGAAGTGATTCCGTTAAGTCCTCAATCGTTATTGCGAGAGCATAGTCTATTTCCTGCTCGTCCTCTACATCGTAGCGGGTATCGTACAGAGAAACAATATGCTTTGCCAGCATACCGGCAAGGGCACGCTGGGGCGTTGTAT
>CAUWEI010000211.1:0-3645 GCA_963557675.1 uncultured Oscillospiraceae bacterium
GAGAAATGCTGCTATAGCTCAGTCGGTAGAGCGCATCCTTGGTAAGGATGAGGTCGCCAGTTCGAATCTGGCTAGCAGCTCCATGAAGAGCCTGATGCACTTGCGTCGGGCTCTTTTCTTTATATTGTCTGTCGTTTTGATTGTTCCGCAGGAGGTACATTAAATGCTGCACGAAATTAAACACGCTCTGCTCCACTCTTTGGGACACACTGCCAATCTGATTCCCATACTGTTCCTGGCATATCTGCTGATGGAATATCTGGAGCATCATGCCGGAGGAAAGCTCAATCAGTGCCTCCAGCGCAACCGCCGTACAGGCCCTTTCTTTGGCTCCTTGCTGGGCCTCATTCCGCAGTGTGGCTTTTCCAGCGCAGCCGCCAGCTTTTTTGCAGGCGGAGCCATTTCTATCGGTACTTTACTGGCTGTATTTCTTTCCACGTCGGATGAAATGCTTCCGATTATGATTTCCAATAAGGTTCCCGGAAAAACAGTAATGCTGATTTTGGGCCTGAAGCTTTTGACGGGCCTTATGGTGGGCTTCCTGGTAGACTTTGCCGCCCGTAAGTTCCATATGGACCGGAATCGGAAAATCCACGATTTCTGCGTACAGGAGCACTGCTCCTGTGAGGGCGGAATTTTTCGGTCTGCACTGCGCCATACAATCCAGATTGCTCTGATGATCTATCTGGTGACAGCAGCTCTCCATATAGCGTTTGACTTCATTCCTCAGGAGAAGATTATGGCTGTGTGGCAGATTCCCGTTCTGAGTGAGCTGATTGCTGCACTCATTGGACTGGTTCCCAACTGTGCCGCTTCGGTCATGATTACCAACCTGTATGTGGAAGGGGTCATGGGAATCGGACCGATGATGGCCGGTCTGCTGGTCAATGCCGGTGTGGGCCTGCTGGTGCTGTTCCGGGTCAACAAGGATAAGTGGGAGAATTGCGCCATTGTGAGTTTGCTTTTGTTCTCCGGTGTCTTTTTCGGCATTTTGTACGGTGTTATTTTCAGATAATGCGGAAAAATACGGATGATTTTGAATTCTGTGTATCATTTTTGGAATTAGTTGCATTTTTATGACGCTTCTGTTATAATACATCGGTAATACCTGTAGACAGGAACACCGAATCTTTCCTTTGCGTAGAATATATTGTTCGTTTGGATTTGGCGGGAGATGTTCTTGCCTGACCAACCTGGAGGTTTTTTATGGAAAAAGCGGTTTATGCCTTCCAAATCGAAGGAAACCCTGTTGCGTGTGAGCTCTTCGGTCATGGACACATCAATTACACCTTACGTATTAAAACTGACACCGGTGCAGTTTACATTCTGCAACAGATCAATAAGTACGTATTTAAAGACCCGGTCCGCCTGATGGAAAATGTAGGATCTGTAACGGCTTACCTGCGTGAGCGGGTCAGCGATCCCAGATCCAGCCTGCATTTTATGCCCACCAAGGATGGAAAATTCTACTACCAGGACGAAAATGACGAGTACTGGAGAATGTACGACTTTGTTCGTGGTTTCTGTCTGGATGCACCGGAGTCCGATGAGGACTTTTATCAGAGTGCATTGGCCTTTGGTCGGTTTCAGGAGCTGCTGGCAGATTATCCTGCCGATACGCTCCATGAAATCATTCCGGAGTTCCATAATACCATTCATCGGTATCAGCTCTTCCGTGAAAGTTTGGCGGCCGATCCGCTTCATCGGGCTGCCGGTGTGCAGAAGGAAATTGAATTCCTTTTGAGCCGGGAGCAGGAGGGCGGCACCTTGCAGCGGATGCGAGAGTCTGGCGAGCTGCCTTTGCGGGTGACTCACAACGATACCAAATTGAATAACGTTCTTTTGGACAAGGACACCAGAAAGTCCCTGTGTGTTCTGGATTTGGATACGGTTATGCCTGGACTGTCTCTTTATGACTTTGGTGACTCCATTCGCTTCGGCGCAGCAACTGCCGGAGAGGATGAAAAGGACCTGAGCAAGATGGGCCTGGACTTGCATCTGTTCCAGATCTACACCAAGGGCTATATGGAAGCCTGCCCCTGCCTCACGGAGCGTGAAATCGAAATGATGCCGATGGGAGCCAAGATTTTGACTCTGGAATTGGCGGTCCGTTTCCTGACGGACTACTTAGATGGTGACCGCTACTTTAAGACAAGTTATCCGGAGCATAACTTGGACCGTGCCAGATCCCAGATGAAACTGGTAGCAGACATGGAGGATAAATGGGCGGATATGAACCGGATCGTAGCGGAAGTTTCACAGCAGGTCCGGTAAGGACGTTATAAATTTTGGGAGGTACCAATATGCAATACTTAGGAATTAACTATTCTGTCGATCATCTGCCGGAGCTGGACCCTGAGTTCATCCCCTTCGGTGTTTGGATGAAGGCCTATCAGAAGGATGCCACAAAGCCCATTGCCATTGCAGTGGAGCGGGACCATGGCTTCGTTTCTGTCCATCATGCCAAGATTTACGGCACCGCTGAGATGGCAGAGGCAGACTACCGCTTCGTGGAGCGGTATGTGAAGTTCCTGCTGTGGTCGGTCGGCGGTTTCCGTGTGTTTATCTGCGGCTGCAGCGATCTGGCCAAGCGTGTGAAGGAAGCTTACAGCCTGGATGGTGAGCGTAAGTTCGACGCTCAGTTCATGGCTGATGTGTACGAAACTCCCGTAGAAGTTGTTGACCTGCCTCTGGAGCAGTGCCCCAAGGCCAATGAGGCTGCAAAGCCTATGGGCGGCCACATGGAAGGTTGCCGCATCGGCTTCGATGCAGGCGGCTCCGACCGGAAGGTTTCCGCTGTCATCGACGGCGTGCCCGTTTACTCCGAAGAGGTTGTCTGGCATCCTAAGACTACCGAAGATCCTCAGTACCACTTTGATGGCATTGTAGATGCCTTCAAGACCGCTGCTTCGAAGATGCCCCGTGTGGATGCCATTGGCGTTTCCTCTGCTGGTATCTTCATCGGCAATGCGGCTATGGCTTCTTCTCTGTTCATCAAGGTGCCCCGTGAAAAGAAATATCTGGTCAAGGATATCTACGACCGTGCCGCTAAGGAAATCGGTGATGTGCCCATCGTGGTTGCCAACGACGGCGACGTAACTGCACTGGCCGGTGCTATGGGCCTGGAGTGCGGCTCCGTCATGGGCGTTGCAATGGGTACTTCCGAGGCCGTTGGTTATGTCGATGCAGACGGCAACGTTCTGGGCTGGCTGAACGAGCTGGCATTTGCTCCTGTGGACCTCAACGAAGAGGCTATGCAGGATGAGTGGTCCACCGACCGTGGAGTTGGCTGCAAGTACTTCTCTCAGGATGCGGTCATCAAGCTGGCTCCCCGTGCGGGCATTGAGCTGGACCCCAACCTCACCCCTGCTGAGAAGCTGAAGGTTGTGCAGGCTCTCATGGAGAAGGATGACCCCCGTGCCATCTCCGTATACAATTCCATTGGTGCTTATCTGGCTTATGCAGTGGAGCTGTACAGCCAGTTCTACGACATTCATCACCTCATCGCACTGGGCCGTGTTATGTCCGGTAAGGGTGGCGAGCTGATTCTGGAGCGTGCACAGTCCATTCTCCGGGAAGAGTATCCCGAACTCTATGCCAAGGTTCAGGTTATGCTGCCTGACGAAAAGACTCGCCGTGTAGGCC
>CAUWEI010000212.1:0-3608 GCA_963557675.1 uncultured Oscillospiraceae bacterium
GCAAAGGTCTGCAAAACCTTCATTCCCCAGTTCAAATCTGGGCGGTACCTCCAAAATTAAGAGACTTGCTTTTGCAGGTCTCTTTTTTTATGCCAGGGCCATACCATCTGATGAAATTGGGTGGACGAACGAATACCATACGGCGAAAAGCAAAAGCATATAACGGCCAGCCAGCTCTCTCAGGAGGGCCAGCTGGCGATATTTTTAAGGTTTTGTAATAAACAAGAAAAGCCGGAGACAAATTGCTCCGGCTCTTGAGATCGCTTTAGTTCATGCCACGGGTTTTCCGGTAATAATAGATATATGAAATCAGTCCGGGCACTCCAACCCATAGAATAACAGCGACCAGTGTAACTGCTTTAAAATCGTCAATGGTCAAAGCAGCTGCAATATACAAGATTGCCGTTGGCAGTGCTGTAAAGCCCAGCGTTCGATGCGCTATATTCCAAGTATCTTGGTCTATGACTGTCCATGGCAATCTTAAACCGGTATGACGGGTAAAGGGCAGTTTCGGTGAAATGATTCCCGAAAAAATCATCGCACCGGACATGAGTACCATAGCCAAAATACGGCCATCGTCTTGAACGGGAATCCAATCAAAACCAATTAAAATTGCGCCGAGAACACTGGTTGCAAAAATCCCAATATTGAAAATCGTCGCAGCTTTCAATACACCGATTTTCAAGTCATCTGTTGTGAGAATTGTCAAAAGGTAGAGATTGCGATAAAGTACAATGACAGAGCTGAGCGTAAATCCGCTGACCAAAACAAGGGAAATAAACTGGTTGCCAAAAATCAGAGCAGCAATCAGTGCCAGAATGGAAAGTGTGAGAATGAGTCCTTGTTTTTGAGCTGCCAGTGAACGATTATGCGCTTCATTTGTCTTTTGTGCAATCAGTTCCTGCGCCTTTGCCAGTTCTTCAGTCAGATCATTTACAGATGGCTTACTTTCTGTGCCGAGAATCTCATTGACCGATACATGGAGTACCTGTGCCATATTGATGACCACTTGGGCATCCGGAACGGAAAGCCCTTTTTCCCACTTGGACACAGTCTGCCTTACAACGTGGAGTGCAGTTGCCAATTCTTCTTGGCTCATACCTTTTTCTTTCCGAATACGCTTGATATTTTCAGCAATCATAGGAACACTTCCCTTGAATTTTTCAGTTTCAGTATAATAAAAAACCGGTTTTATAGCAAGCAACAACTTTTAACATCAGATCAATTTGCTATGTATGCTTTGATAAATATGAGATATATGCTTATTTGCGGTTGTTTTTTTAATCGGGAAATGAAAATTTCAACAAGTTGAACTACCCCATCTGGTAGAGTGTATGAATGTACGCTTTAGCGGATGGGGTTGTGTTTATATATGACCGGATGACAGCGAAGGATTGGCATCCACGACATGCTTTCTTGTGTGATTGAGATTTCCCTGGTCTTCTGAAAACAGAACGACTCTATTTAAGGCAAAATAAAAGGACTTGCTGCCTGACGTACACAGACAACAAGCCCTTTAAGCGGCTTAAATATTATTTACCAGTAATCATGTCGATTCCTTTTTGGAGTGTTTCACTGTCAATGGCACCGTTGGCGTAGGCCACAGGGTAGCCGTTGGAATCGATAAAGTAAGTGGTGGGCAGGGCATAGGCTCCATAGGCCATCATGGCCTCAGAAGAGGTGTCGTAAAAGACCGGGAAGGTAAAGCCCTCTTTGGCCACATACTGAGAGGCGGTTTCTACAGTCTCTCGGGAGCCGTCCGTCATGTTTACCATGAGGAACTGCACTTCCCCGTCTAATGTTTCCGCCATCTTATTAAATTCCGGCATTTCCATTTTGCAGGGACCGCACCAGCTTGCCCAGAAATTCAGAACAATGGGCTTTCCAAAGTAATCGGACAACTTTACAGCCTCGCCATCCACGGTGTAGACCGTGAAATCAGGAGCTTGTTTGGGCGCTTCGGTCGCTTCGGTGCTTTGGGAAGCTTGCGTTGTGTCCTCGCCCTTGCTCTCTGAGGCACCTGTGGAGACAGGAGCCTGGGTGGATAAAGTGTCATGTCCTACATTGTCTTTCAGATTGTCATACAGCAACCAAGCACCTACAATGACCAGTACAAATACCAAACCGAAAAGAATTATACGAAGATTTTTATTCATGTCATACCTCCTAGCTCAAGAGACGGAGCAGACGACCCAGAGTACCGGTAGCCATGAGAATACCAATGAGGACCAGGAAGCTGCCGCTGATGAGATTGATGATGCGATAGTTGCGTTTAATCCAGTTAAATGCGCTCTTCAGCTTGTCGATGAGAATGGCACTGAAGAGGAAGGGGATACCAAGGCCTAGAGAGTATGCCAGAAGCATAAACATTCCCTCTACAACATGACCTTGCTGAGAGGCCAGCATAAGGGCAGAACCGAGAAATGCACCAACGCAGGGGGTCCAGCCAAGGGAGAAGATCATACCGAAGGTGAGGGCGGAGAAGAAGCCAGGAGTCATGACCTTACCGGATTGGATGCCGCCTTTGAAGAGCTGGAGCTTGAAAACGCCAAGAAAGTTCAGACCAAAGAAAATCACGAGAAGGCCAGATATAATATTCACAGCGGTTTCATAGGTTTTAAGGAAGCTGCCCAGAGTACCGGCGAGAGCACCCATGGCGACAAAAACAATAGTAAAGCCCAGAATGAAGCCTGAGGCTCCCAAAAGGGTCTTTTTGGTACTGCGCTCGCCACCGCCTGCAAAATAGGAAATATAGATCGGGAGCATGGGCAAAAGACAGGGGGAAATAAAGGTAATAATTCCTTCTAAGAAGGAAATGAGGTATTGCATAGAGGAACTCCTTTCGTTTTTGACCAGTATAATAGAAGGGGGGAAGTTCGTACTGTGACATTGTCACAGGATAGGGTCAGCCTTTTTGGGGACACCGTCAACGATGGTGACAATAAAACCATGACCAGGCTGTGGGGTCCAGGAGAACCGGTTGCCTTCCGGGAACCAGTGGGCCAGAACGCCGCCAATGATTCCGCCATGGGTGATACAGACGGCATCCTGATTTTGGGCAATGAGAGGCTCCAGAGCAGCCAGAGAACGACTAAGAACTTGCATTCCGCTTTCTCCACCGGGACAGACGTTGGCTTCTACATCACCTGTGCACCAGATTTGATAGTCCGGGTCGTCTTTTAGTTGTTCATAGGTTTTCATTTCAAAGGCACCGAAATCCAGTTCCCGCAGTCCCTGTAAAACCTCATGAGGAACATTCCCATAGAGGGCAGCCAGAGTCTGCTCGGTACGAATCATACCACTGGTATAGAAACATGGGGCTTTGGGATAGGCACCAGTAGCACGAAGGGCTTCCAGTTCTGCTACGCCCTCGGGCAGAAGGGGAAGATCTGTGCTGCCATAGTAAAGACGATCTCGGTTGCCTTGGGTGATACCATGTCGAATCAATGTTAACTGCATGGTTACCGACCTCCTTGAAAAGTTTTGGTTTTAATCATATCATAGGGAAATCCTTGTGTAAATCCCTCATTTTGAAGAAAAAATTGGAAAGCAAAAAAATTTGGTTGATTGTAAAATGAAGTTGGACACTTAATAAAAAAATCCATAGT
>CAUWEI010000213.1:0-3537 GCA_963557675.1 uncultured Oscillospiraceae bacterium
CTTTTCAATATATGTGGTTTGCGTTTTATCATACTGTTTTTTATGTAATAAAATAATTAGATTTTTAAAAACAAAAAGAATGACAAGATTGCCTTAGGATGTTATAATTACCATAAAGTGACAAAAAGAATGTTGAGTCTGGTGAATATACGGAAAAACTTTAACGGATCAATTCCATAAACTAAAATCCTGTGTACAGAGTTGCTGCACTGGGATTTTTTCACGCGCCATGGGAACCTTGCAATATTGCAACCGATTTCTTTCGCGAATTATATCGATACCGGTAGGATATTGACTTGATTCGTTGAAAGAAAAAGGCTGCGTAGGAGAAATATTGACATACCCACTTTGTAGATACTACAACTGTGAGGCGGAGAGTAAAATGAAAAAGAGTAAAAAGCAAAAGACTGAAAAGAAAAATGCTGTGGCAGTAAGAATTATTGCGGTGCTGTTTTGTCTGGCCGTTTTTGGAATTATACTGTCATTCTTTTCCTTCCGTGAATCGGTGCAGCGTGTAGAAACGGAGAACTTCAAAGCAAGCCTGAGAGAACAGACAAGACATAAACTTATTGATGCCAAAAGCTTGATTATTGAATTGGTTTCCAGCTTGCAGGAAACCTCAAAAGCCTTAGAGCAATACGACAATATCTGGGATCCAGCTGTAAGAGACATGTTGGAATTTTCGGAAAATCTGAATTGGTTTGACTATACAGCCGTCGCAGACTTGAATGGAGACGGTTATGACAATGTGGGCAATAAGTTTAACATTGCAGACCGTGGATATTTTCAATCGGCGGTGCAGGGCAACACAGCTCTTTCGGATGTAATGCCTTCCCAGATAATAAAGGGACAGCATGTGCAAGTTTATGCATATCCGCTGCGGACGGCGAAGCAGGAAATCAGAGGCGTTATTCTGGGTGTAATCAATTATAAAACGATTGAGGCGATGCCCGGCTGCAAGGGCGACAGCGAAAATAGGGCGATTTACATTGCAAATGCAAATGGAGATTACATCAATTATTTAAAAAAAGATGATGCCCAAACCGAGTATGGAGAAAACCTTTGGGAAGACCTGGGAAGGGTAACGATCAGGGATACACAGCTATCCGAGATAAAGGAGAAGTTCCAGAAAGGACAAGCAGGAGAATTTTCCTATAGCAATAATGGCGCAGATTACCATGCCTGTTATATGCCCGTGGAAATCAAAGACTGGCAGTTGATCTTTGTGGTGGACGACTCCAAGGTGGAGGAAAGCGTTCACTCTATCTTTGCAATTAAAACGGAGAATACCCTTATAACGATGACTTGCCTGATTGTTGTGGTGTTGTGCATTGTGTAGCGTTTTAAAATAGCCAATCGTGAGAGTGTACTTGCCCATAAAGAAGCAATTAAAAATATGGGACTAATGCGGACGGCAGCAGAACACTCGAGACATATTGTGTTTGAATATGACCAAGATACCAGAGAAATACAGTTCAAAACCGATATGTCTCAGTTCCTTGCCGAACGCATAACGGGTCCGTTGGTACCGGAATCCTTTGTTGCCATGGATATTATTTCGGAAGGCAGTATTGACACGTTCAAGCAGTTATTTGAAACCATCAAAACCCAAAACACCTGTGGGGCCGACGTTGCCTGCAATGGAGTCGGGGAAATGAAGTGGTATCGCATTTCCATGCATAACATCTACGATGAAAAACAGGAGCTTGTAGATACTGTTGGAGTGGCAGAAGATATTAGCAAATTGAAGCAGGAACAAGCCGACACAAGCAGAAAATTGGAACTACAGGATACCTTGATTGCCAATGCCCTGTCGTATGCAAAGGTTGACTTGGGCATGGATAAGCTGTTGGAACTAAATGGAAAGGAAATGAACCAATCCTTCCAGAAATTTCTGCATGAGGACATCATCAAGCAGGTGGCGGAAGAACACCGTACCTATGTGGAGCAGGAGCTGTCCCTGAAATCTCTGAATAAGGCATACCACCAGGGGAAAGAATCCATCGAAATACAATTTGCTATGAAATACGATGGTGCTACAAAATGGGTGTCTTGTGTGGTATATCGTATTCATATCAATGACATGTCCAAGGTGCTGTTTGTAATCACAGACATCGACAATCGAAAGCGAAACGAAATTGCTCTCCGGGAACGTGCAGAACGGGACGGACTGACCGGGCTGTATAATGCCGCCACAACACGGCTGAAGATTGATGAAATTCTGTCTTCTGCGTATGTATCCGAAGGAAATCAGATTTTCCTGCTGATTGATGTGGATAATTTCAAGCAGATCAATGATACCTTGGGCCATAGTTATGGAGATCAAGTGCTGGAAAGAGTGGCAAGGGTACTGGGCGATCGATCTCGTTCCGGTGATATTGCCGGACGTTTGGGCGGCGATGAATTTGTAGTGTTGCTGCGTGACGTAAAGTCGGAGGAGTATGCAGAGTATCTGGCAAAAGGACTGCATGAAGCACTGCAAATGGTCTGTACGCAGGAAGGAAAAGAAATTCTGCTGTCAACCTCCATTGGCATAGCGGCGGCCCCAACAGATGGCAATACGTTTGAGGAACTGTATAAAAAATCAGACATCGCTCTATACCAGACGAAAAGACGAGGCAAAAATGGGTATCAGCGATACAAATAATACCGATTTCTACATAGCAGTACGCAGTAAAATGCGATGAAAGCCTGCAAGGAGACGCACCAAGATAGCGAAATAAACCGGGGAAGCCAAGCGTTCAGAATGAGAAAGCCATTTTGAACGCTTGCGCTTTCTCTCATCGTCAAGAAATGACTCATGGGTTGGACAAACGAAGCTTTATGTACTGAAACTAGAGCGGAGGATCATCATGAAAAGGAAAGGAAAAAGAGCTGCTTTGGCAAGAAGAGCAGTTTCTGCACTAATGGTGTTATCTGGTCTGGGTGTTATATCCTCTTTTTTGTTTTTAGGCACTCGATCATGCAAGTAGAAGTGGAGAATTTCAAAACATCCCTCAAAGAGCAAACGCAAGCCAATGTAGTTGCCATAAGAAGTCTGCTGAACGGAATGGTCGGAGATTTGCAGCATACTGCCGAAGCGTTGAAAGAATACGACGATCTTTGGAGCCCGGATGCACGGGAGGTAGTGCGCTTCTCTCATAATATAAATTCGTTTGACGTGACCGTAGTTGCAGATACGGATGGTAATGCTTACGATGAGTGTGGCGATGAATTCAGCGTTGCAGACCAGGAATACTTTCGGAAAGCGCTGGAAGGGGAAGTGGTATTTTCGGAGGTCCTGCCTTCCAAAAGATACAAGGGAATTCAAGTGGTTGCGTTTCCGCTGCGGACAAAGGATAACGAAGTAAAGGGAGTCCTTTTGGGACTGTTTGATATTCAAACGATTTCGGATCTGATCAATTCTGCGGTTGACTACAACGAGCATATATACATCATAGATTCCAATGGGTACTATGTAAATTGCTTCCATAAGAAATATCCGAAAATTGCAAGTGCAAGTTGGACACCCGCATGATAAAAATTGTTCAGCGTAAG
>CAUWEI010000214.1:0-3528 GCA_963557675.1 uncultured Oscillospiraceae bacterium
GGAAACGGGTTAAACAATAGAATTTCCATATTGCAAAATGTATGAAATAAAAGCGAGTGGACGGCCCCAGAAAGGGGCTGTCCACTCGCTTTTTCATTTGCGTACCGTACTATTTTCAACGGTACTTTTCATCTCTTCTTAACTGCGTTTCGGTCTGTGTTAACGCAGTTCCAAAGCCAGTGCATTCAGCAATTTATCATTATCCACAGTATCCCGAACTGCAAGACGAAGGTATTCTTCAGAACCGATTTTGCCGGTGAGATCCTTGACAAAGATATTATACCGGGTAAGCAGACGCATGGTGAGGTCCTTCGCCGTCATGCCATTACAGAGACGAACCATCACGTAATTTGCCTGGGAGGGATAGACCTTGAGACCGGGAAGCTCCTGCAACCGCTTTTCATACCGTGCCCGTTCTGCACGGAACTTCTCCAAGGCTACCGTGTAGTCCTTTTTATACTTATCAGAAATCTGCATGTAGTACTCGCCAAAGGAGTTGATGTTCCAAATAGCAACATTCTTCTTCATTTTGGCAATCCGCTCCTGATTTCCGGAAGCCAGAACACCCAGCCGGAGTCCGGGAACACCGTAGGATTTGGAAATACTCTTCATAACCACCAAATTCGGGTACTGATCCAGCAATTCCTGACAAATCATGGTGGCATCCAGTTCCTCAGCAAAATCTACAAAGGACTCGTCTACGATCAGTGTAATCTGACGCTCTTCGGCCCACTCTGCCAGGCGAATGATATCCTTATGAGGAATGTAGTTGCCGGTGGGATTATCCGGATTCAACAAAGTCAAAGCAGACAGGTTCTTGTCCTGGAAGAATTCCATAATATCATCTGCCGTATACGAGAAGGCTTCATTTGCAGGGCGATAACTCACAGACTGCTGTACATCATAGCGATTGGGATATTCTTCAAAAGTGGGGCGGATAAAGCCCACAGGGCCGCTGATGTCCTCCATCAGTGCTTTAATCAGCTCGGCTGCGCCGTTGCCCACAATGATATTTTCCGGATGAACCGAAAAATTCTTGGCTGCCAGCAGGGAATTGACTCCCATGCCGGAGGGGTACTGGGTCAACAGTGCTTCAAAGCTGGCCTTGATTTCCTCCATCATCTTCTTAGGCGGGAAATAGGGGTTCACCAGATAGCAGAAATCAATCATTCCGGGATAACGCCAGTATCCGCCGTAGCGACGCTGTAGCATAGCAAGTTTTTCACTATCATCGGTCATAAACATAGAGGAGGCAATGTCGAGATCCTGCACGTCGTCAATCTCGTACCATTTCTGACCGTTCAGTCTCTTTGCGGCAATCTTGGGATCATCCAAAATAGAAATGACCCGCAGCACCTGTTCATAGTACTCATTATTGCCCAGTGCTTTTGTATAGGCCTCCAGGAAGGGCACATAATGAGATACTGAAAATTCCTTGCTGAACTTGTAAATATTTACGGTTTTAAAATACGAATCGGTTTTCGTGAAATCAAACTGCTTACCGGGTACAAAACCAGTAATATGATCGTCCTCATCCAGACAGACACAGGTTCCGTCCATCCATCTTGCATACCGATCCACCAGAGCCAAAGTAGACCGGGGATCCTCAATGAGTGTGTCCAGTACGGCATCCTCAAAAATCAGATCGGATTCAAAAAGCAAGGTATCTTCCTCACACAAGTACTGCTTGGCAAGCATCAGAGAGTAGATATTATTGGTCTTGTCATAGATGGAGTTTTCCACGAAGATTACAGGGGTCTTGATATTCATTGCGGTAATATAATCCTTCAAGTCCTGCGCTCTGTATCCCACAACCACAACAATACGGCTCAGATTTTTGCGTTCAATCTGCCGCATCATACGTTCAATCAGAGATACTCCGTTGACCTCAACCATGCACTTACAGTTATTTCTTGTCAGTTCCTTTAACCGTTTTCCCATTCCTGCGGCGAGAATAATTGCCTGCATAATGTTATGCCCTCTCTTTCTATTACGCAAGAACCGCATACGTGCATTTACACCCGTCCGGCGGTTCCTTTATCCGTTTTTCATTCTGGAAATTCAAAAATGATTAGAATTTCCATGTTATTCATACTACCACAGTATAAATCTTTTGTAAAGTGTCATTCTGAATACCCGAACTGGGAACGAATAGGCAGGCTGCTCAAATTGTGCAGGCCCACTGCTTGCGTCCCTTTCATTTCGTGAAAATGGGTCCAGAACGAAAAAGCTCGCTCAACAGAAGTCTGAGCGAGGTTTTTTATATCAGTATTGAAATTACAGGACCCCTACTATTGGTATAAATTTAATTATTCTAATTGTGCTGATGGTTAGTTCAAATTCAGCAGTGCCGATGTTACAATATACGCAAAATAACGGAGGTGATCCTGAATGGAATCAAAATTTTCTGGAAATGTCAAGGCGTTGCGAAAGCAACAGAGCATTACACAGGAACAGCTTGCAGAGGCAATGGGCGTAACGGTTGGTGCCGTTTACAAGTGGGAACAGAATTTATCTACGCCAGATATTCGCATCATTATGGAATTGGCACGTTTCTTTGGTGTGTCCGTGGATGCCTTAATCGGCTACGAAATACTCGACGGTACGGCGGAAACCTATGCAAAGCGGATTGAGGAACTTCGACAGAAGAAAGACTATGCCGCAGCAGTAAGGGAAGCAGAACAGGCCCTTGTTCGCTATCCGAATCAATTTTCGATCGTCTACAGCTGCGGAAAGCTGTATAAGGTAAAAGGTATCGAAAATTCGACTGTAACCATTGAAGCAGACATGGAACGAGCAGTAGCGTTTTTTCAGAAAGCAGAATTGCTGCTCTCCCAGAACAATGATCCGGAGATCAATGCTTTCACCATTGAGGCCGAGATTGCTTGGTGCAGAATTGCCCAAGGTAAAAAAGAAGAAGCACTAAAAATCTTAAAGAACACCAATGTAAACGGCGTTCACAATGCCAGAATCGGTCGGATCTACGCAATGGATGAGGAATACCCAATCGAAAAGGCAGTCCCGTTTTTAACAGATGCGCTGTTAAACGGGATCTCCATGCAGATCGACATTATGCTGGGATACCTGAACTACTATGAGCGGAAAGGAGAGCCTGAGGCAGAGTTGGATGTGAACCAGTGGATTTTGCGCTATCTAAAATCTCTACGACTTGACGAGGGAGTGTCCTATATAGACAAAATCATTGCACCATTTTGTTCCGAGCAGGCTCGCCTGCTGGACATATTGGGAAGACCAGAGGAAGCAGAAAAAGCCTTACAGGAGGCGTTTCAAGTGGCTGATCGCTATGATGCAGCCCCAACCTGTAGATCGGATAGTGTGAGATTCTGCATTTCAGATAGCAAGACCGTATATGACGATGTTGGCCCCACCGCCATGTTCGCTATTGAGGAGCAAATGGAGCGGGAGCAGTTCAGCGATGCCCTCCGTACCATTTGGGAAAGGTTAAAGGCAGAGTAACCGTCAAATCTCCCTACGGCTTGCGGACGGCCTATAGATCTGAGAGAATAT
>CAUWEI010000215.1:0-3434 GCA_963557675.1 uncultured Oscillospiraceae bacterium
GAGTCAAATGTGCGGCTGCCTTAGTCATCACTTCTTTTCCCACCGCCTGACTTCCAGTGAAAAAGATATGGTCAAAATGTTGATTTAGCAAGTGCGTATTTTCTTCTCGTCCGCCTGTCACCACAGCAACCATTTGGGAAGAAAAAGCTTCCTTTATAATCTTTTCAATCATTGCACTGGTGCGGGGCGCATAGGCACTTGGTTTTAAAACAGCAGTGTTTCCTGCAGCAATCGCATCTACAAGAGGCTCCATAGAAAGAAGAAACGGATAATTCCAGGGACTCATGATGAGCGTTACTCCGTACGGGCAGGAAAGAACATAGCTCTTAGAAGAGAATTGGGACAGGGGAGTGGGCACCTTCTGAGGAGCTGCAAATGATTCAAGATGTCCAATCATATAAGAAATCTCACTGCAAGTAAGTCCTACCTCGCACATGTAGCTTTCTACGGAACTCTTTCCCAAATCCTGTTTCAATGCCTGTACGATTTCGGATTCGTTGGAACGGATTACTTGCTTTAACCGCTTTAGTGCTAGAATTCGCTTGGAACTAGGAAGCGTGGCTCCGGAATGAAAATAAGCTCGCTGTTTTTCTACAATTGCAGCAATTTGGTTTGAATTCATAGACATTCCTCCGTTAACTGATTGCATCCTCCTTGCTATAGTTTCTAAGATTTTCAGAAATCATAGCAAGTGCCTTGTAAAAAATTTCTCGCTCTTCCTGTGTCAGTCCTTCGCCGCCCTTCATTACGGCGTTTTCTATAGATCCAATCATGTGTGTAGCCGTTTGTTGACCAAGCTCCGTTAGTAGAATGTTCGCTCGATACCGACGTTTTTCTCCACGATCTTCTAACGTTACGAATCCTTCTTCTTCAAGTTTCGCAATTGCTCTGGAAATAGCGGCTTTATCTTCCACACACAAAGACGAAAGCTGGGAGGCGGTTAGTCCCTGCGGATACTGGTTCAGATGAAATAAACACATTACGTGGGTTCCTTTTAACCCAAGCTCCGTCATTTCTCTGGTTTTGATTCGCTGAATCGAACGGTAAATCATATTCACAGTTGTAACAAATACCTCAAACCTCTGTACCATGTTCCTATCCTCCTATAAAATTACAATGGTTATACCACAGAGAAATTGAACTGTCAACATACCATTTTTGTGAATTTGGTATGTTGTTCTACCATAGAATACAGAGAGGTGATGGACATGGTTGGTATGAAAAGATATAGGAAGCGTTGTTTGTATGTGTACGTTTTGGTAATTTCTCTGTTTGTGGGGGTGGCGGCAGTAATGGACCGAACCGTAACGGCCTTAGCCGAAACGATTCCAGTCTATCGATCCCATACGGTGGTTATTGATCCAGGGCATGGTGGGGAAGATGGGGGGGCAGCCTCTTGCACCGGAGTCCTGGAAAGCGAGATAAATCTGGATATTTCCCTACGACTCCGAAATCTTCTCCACTTTATGGGATATGAAACTAAAATGATCCGTCAAACGGATACCTCTGTTTACACACAGGGAAAAACGATTTCAGAAAAAAAGGTATCTGACTTGAAAGAGCGAGTACGGATGGTAAATGAAACTGCAAATGCGCTTCTGGTCAGCATCCACCAAAATCAATTTCCGGAAGGGAAGTACAGTGGGGCGCAAGTGTTTTATGCGCCTACAGAAGGGAGCAACGCCTTGGCTACCCAGTTACAAGAGCAGCTTGTGCAGTGCTTGAACCCAGGGTCACGACGGACCTCCAAACCTGCTGAAGGGGTATATTTAATGAAGCATATCCGTTGTACTGGCGTATTGGTAGAATGTGGATTTCTATCCAATCCAGAAGAGGAACGTCTACTGAGAACGCCAGAATATCAGAAAAAACTTTGCTGTGTTCTGGCGACCACGCTTGCATCTTATTTAGAAAGCAACTCCTCTGATGCAGTTTCATAAAAAAGCCTTGTGCCTTACACTAAGATTATGTATAATGAGAGCAATGAACCACAAAGGAGAGCAACTATGGCAAAGACAAAGACCGTCTATTACTGTACATCATGCGGAAATGAAACACCGAAGTGGCAGGGAAGATGCCCTGCATGCGGTGCCTGGAATACGCTGGAGGAACACGTAGAAAAGGGGACTGGCGTGCAAGGAAAAACAAGCCGAGTTCCAGTAGGGGCCAGCCATAGACTGCCCAAAACGCTGTCTCAGGTAGATATCCAGACTGAGGTGCGCTACTCTACCGGTATGGGGGAGCTGGACCGGGTGCTAGGTGGTGGTGCGGTTGACGGTTCTCTTGTTCTAGTTGGCGGTGCTCCGGGCATTGGTAAGTCTACATTGCTCTTGCAAATCTGTGATTGCCTGTGCCGGGAGAGAAAGGTACTATACGCCTCCGGCGAGGAAAGTGAGCGGCAATTAAAGCTTCGGGCCCAACGTTTGCAAGTTAATTCCGAAAATCTTTTGATCCTTTCAGAAACCAGATTAGGCGACATTTTGGAGGCAGTCGAGGAGATTAAACCGGACATTTTGATTGCAGACTCCATTCAGACACTTTACAATGAAAGCAATGAATCGGCCCCTGGCAGTATCTCTCAAGTCAAAGACTGTACCATGTCTTTGATGCAGGTAGCCAAAGGCCAAGGGGTTACCGTCTTCGTAGTAGGCCATATCAATAAGGATGGTGCTATTGCAGGCCCAAAAGTTTTGGAGCATATGGTAGACTGCGTGCTATACTTTGAAGGAGACCGAAACGGAACGTATCGGCTTCTGCGAGCCGTTAAGAATCGGTTTGGTTCCACCAACGAGATTGGCGTGTTTGAAATGGGTGATGAAGGTCTCCGAGAAGTTCCGAACCCCTCCGAGATGCTTTTATCAGGTCGCCCACAGCATGCACCAGGGACTTGTGTGGCTTGCATCATGGAAGGCACACGGCCGCTTTTGGCAGAGGTCCAGGCCTTGGTTACGAAGACGACCTTTAATGTCCCACGCAGGACATCGAATGGTTTTGACTTTAACCGTGCAGTTCTTTTGATGGCAGTTCTGGAGAAGCGTGGGGGACTGCATCTAGGCACCTTTGATGGCTATATCAATGTGGTTGGTGGTCTGACATTGGACGAGCCTGCCGCAGATTTGCCGGTAGCTCTGGCGGTAGCTTCCAGCTACCGGGATGTTGCCATTCCTCAGGATCTGGCTGCAATCGGAGAAATCGGACTGGCAGGAGAAGTCCGTGCAGTATCTCATCTGTCTCTGCGGTTGTCTGAAATTGCACGACTGGGTTTTACCCGCTGTGTAATCCCAAAGAGTGGAACAGAAATGCTTGTGGCTCCAAGCGGCTTGGAGCTTATCCGTGTTAGAAATGTCAGGGAAGCTATTGAGTTCTCTCTGTAGGAAAATTAGGGGCTGTACAAAAAGCCCATGCAGGAAGCCCGGCTGTACGCAAATGTACAG
>CAUWEI010000216.1:0-3427 GCA_963557675.1 uncultured Oscillospiraceae bacterium
GAGGTAAATACAACAATGTAAAATATTGCGAGTAACAAAAGCACCTCCGCTTGATTACAAGCAGAGGTGCTTTTTTAGAAACATGATTGCGAAAAAAAGCGAAGGGCTTTAATCCGAAAAACAGAGACCACAAATTGGCAAGGAGAGTGCCTATGACACTGACTGAATCATCATACTGAAATAGGTTCAGATGGTGGCTAGCATCCTGTCGATTATTGTAGAAATGTTCCTCATTGGGCTTACGATCTCGACGAACGAACCTTACCAGATACATCTTCACTTCTCCTCGAATGCGGTCAAAGCCCAGGATTGCGACCTAATTCCGTCCTCTAACATTTCGCTTTCTTTTTGAAGCAGTGCCGATACACGCTGATTCCATTCTTCTACTTCATCTTTTTGTAGAAATGGAATCTGTCCTAAAAGACCCAGTAACTCATAATATGATTTCTCTAACGCTTCACAATCGTTGTGACTTGCAAAATGCTGATAGTTTGTGTTGTACGCAATTTGATTTATGTTGTTCCCGATACGGTTGATTTCATATAGAAATTCTTTGCCGATGCTTTTGTCCATCGTCCACAGCCCTCGCACAAGGCCCTCGCACATAATCAGTTTCCTCACATAATCAGCTTGAGGCAAGCCATGCTCATACGCATTTTTTATCAGTAATTGCCGCTCTTCCTCCACCAGCCAAACTTGAAGTTTATGCGATCTGAGTCTGTGAGATTCAGCCATAATCATACGCTCCTTTCGAAAGTCCTCACGGTGAGGAATTTTTTCGTATGGTTGTAAAAAGCAAACGGGGGTCTTAGGGGGCTATGCCCCAGCGCAGCGGCTAACAAGCGGGTAATTACAGAATGGAGTGGGAGTAATTTCCCCTGCTTGCTATATGTAATTTCTATGCTTTTGCAATGGTACTGGAAAGCGATAAAAAGAGAATTACAACTGCCGGTCTGCCTTCTGTAAGCCATGAAAGAGTTCTAGGATCATCCGTAATTGTTCCAGTTTGTCCACATCCAAGTCAGTGGCAGATTTCAAATTCTCCAAATGATCTTCGATGTTTTTCAGCTGCTTTTTCATTTCTTCCGACACACGAATATTTCCATAACAGATAACCTTCTGATGCATCAAAGATTGAACACAGAAGTCTCTTTTTAACAGACCGGAAAGTGCTACACGCTGGTCTATCCAATCTCGTTCTTCTTCGGATACCCAGATGTTCATATTGAGTTTTCGCTTGCGTCCCTCTGTCTTTTTCTTTTCTGTGGATTGAGGCTGACCAGTTTCTTTTTTATACATCTTCGTCACCACTTTCTAACTGTAATTCCGCGCTTGCCCTTGTCCGATCTTCCGCCAATTTATCTGCAAGTTCATACTGCTTTGACGGGTACAGATGAGCGTACATATATGTAATTGAAATACCCTTATGTCCCAATCAATCGGCTATCGCCACGGGCGAAAATCCCAATTCAATCAAGTGTGCTACATGAGAATGTCGCAAGTCGTGAATTCGGATTCTTTTCACTCCGCTCTCTTTGCAGCCTCGGTTCATTTCGTGATGCAAATAACTCTTTGTCACATTAAAGATTCGCATATTGGGTTTGATTCCATAAAGGGAAGCAATGAAATCCTGCATTTCCTCGCACAAAAAATCCGGCAATGAAATTGTCCGGTTGCTTTGCTCAGTTTTGGGATCGGTCACAAAATCTTCCCGTCCAATACGCTGAAATGTTTTGTTGATGGTCAGTTGCTTTGCTGCAAAATTAAAGTCAGCAGGTGTCAACGCAAGAAGTTCACCTTCTCGAATTCCTGTCCAATACAAAACCTCAAAGGCATAATAGGATGTGGGTTTAGACTTCATAGTTGCAATAAATTTCAAAAATTCATCCTGCGTCCAGAAGTACATCTCTTTTGCGTTTGCTTTGCCCATTTTGCCCGCCTGTTCTGACGGATTCACTGGCAGGGAATAAAAACGCTTGGCATGATTAAAAATGGCACTCAGCTGATTCTGGATTGTACGAAGATAGGTAGGAGAATAGGCGTTCCCATCCTCGTCCCGTGCATTCAGCAGTTTATTCTGCCACTGGATCACGTCAGAGGCCTTTATAGAGGCCAGAGAGCGTGTTCCGAAGTATGGCAGGATCTTTTTCTCTATGATGTACTTTTTGTTCATAAACGTGCTGTGCTTGAGCCGTGGCTCCATATCCCGCATATAAATCTCAGCAAAAGCGTTCATGCTCATATTCATATCCTTTGACTGAGACTGTAAGAACTCCCGTTCCCAAGCCAATGCTTCCTTTTTGGTTGCAAAGCCTCGCTTCGTCTTGATTTGTTTTTGTCCCATCCAGTCTGTATATCGGATGTACACCTTCCATGTACCCCTCTGTGTATCTTTGCTGGCACTCACAATAACACCTCCTGTACCCCTTCTTTTACGGGGGATATACTGGTATACATATATATGCGTCTATTTTCTAGACGCTGGATATCGTCTATTTTTTAGACGACAATGGCATCTAATTTTTAGACGATAAGGCTTCCTGCCTTTCTTGTAGCGTCTATTTTTTAGACGCATGTACTGTCTATTTTTTAGATTCAGAAAATGTTTCGTCCTCTGATTCCTTCTGATTCCTTTTTGGTTGTGGTTTCGGTTTCTTCCAGTTTTTCGGCCTGCGATCACCTGTCAGCAAATCTCTTCTGGGACTATGGTACGTTTTCCATCCTTCGATAAATTGAAACTTAGATGGCGCATATGCCTTGGTCGGTATTCGCTCGATCAATTTCATCTGAATCAATTCGTCTATGACTTTAACAAACGTCTGTCTGCTGATGGATGCATCCTGTGTCGCATTTTCGTAAGTGTAAATAAACTCACGGTTTCCTTTTGCCTGAAATTTCATACAAATTAAAACCCTATGGGCATTTGCCGATAAATCCATAACTGCATCTGAATAGAACTGAGAAGGTGTAAGACGTATGTATCCTTTTTCTTTACCGCTCTTACTCTTACTTTCGTAATGCGAGAACGGTGTTAGTGCGCTTCCTTTCTTTTTCGGCATGACCACGTTCTCCTTGTTCCTTTCTCGAAACGTGGTAGAATGTATTTAGACAAACACATACCAGCACGTCTTAGCAGTCCTTCCTTGGCAGCGGAAGGGCTGCTTTTTTATTCCTTAGTCATGCCATAGATTTTTTTCTCATAGTAGGCTTTGGGAATACGTCCAGAAATAGTCGTATAACCCTGTTTTTTTAATTCTTCATTCCATTCAGCGATCATTCGGTAGGCAAAAGGTTTTGAAATCTGTAAGTCATTCATTACAGTATCAACTCTTACAAATAGTTCACTGCCTACTTTTTTGCAGGGTACTTCATTCCTTATTCTCCTTTGCTGCTTTTTTATATGGATTATCTATGGCCTACATTTTGT
>CAUWEI010000217.1:0-3383 GCA_963557675.1 uncultured Oscillospiraceae bacterium
CATTTATTCTATCTTTACAGAGTTTCCAGCAACTTTTCCACTTCTTCCGGTGCGAACTGATAATCCGCATCGCAGAACTGGCAGCCGATGTGGACGGTTTCCCCATCGTGTACAATCTGTTCCAGCTCTTCCCTGCCCAGGCTCACCAGTGCCCCACGGACCCGGTCCCGGCTACAGTAGCACCGATACTCCACGGGGGTAGTCTCCAAGAACTCCAGTTCCATACCGGAACAGGCAGCCTTCAAAATCTCCTCCGGGGTCATTCCGTTTTCCAGCATGGTTGTCACCGCACCGGCAGACTGAATACCTGCCTCAAGAAGATCCACAACGGAATCCGGCGCACCAGGCAGCAGCTGAATGAGGTAACCGCCAGCCACCTTTACACTCTGGTCCCGGTCCACCAGAACGCCCAGAGCGCAGGCTGTGGGGGTCTGTTCGCTCTGTGCGAAATAGCTGGTGATGTCGTCCGCAATCTCGCCTGTGACCAGCTCCACGCTTCCCACATAGGGCTCCTTCATTTGCAGATCCCGGATGACGGTCAGCATACCGTTGGTGCCTACTGCGGCACCTACATCCAGCTTGCCGGGCCGCTGCTCCATGAGCGGCACCTGAGGATTCTGGATATAGCCACGGACGTTGCCTATGGCATCGGAGACACACAAAATAGTGCCCACAGGGCCGCCTCCGTTGACCTGTAAGGTCAGAGAACCGTTTTCCACCTTCTGGGTGTTACCCATCAGGCTTGCAGCCGTCAGAAGCCGTCCCAGGGCCGCTGTGGCATTGGGGGTACTGCCCTGAATCTGGGCTCCCCGGCGGACGATCTCTGTAGAGACCACAGCCGCCATTTTTACAAAGCCATCTTTGCTCATGGCTCGTACAAGATAATCAGACATTGCTTGTTTCCTCCTTCACTGCCATGAAATAGACCCGCTGCTCCCCTTCTTTGGGGGCCTCGTGCCGCAAATCTCCATAAAGAGTAATACCCCGAAAACCGGCCTGTTCCAAATAGGTTTTCAATTCTTCCATGGAATAGGCATACTCTCGATGTTCTTCCTGGCTTCGCTCCCACAGCTTTCCATGACGCTGAAAAATATCCATGCCATAGTAGCAGATGTTTTCTTTCTGGTCAAACATTCCACGCCAGACGCAATAAACGTCCTTGTCCTCGTCCAGGAACACCTGGCCGTCCATATTATGTAGCTTTTCCGGGGTATTCACGTCAAAGAGGAAGGCTCCGCCAGGGGTCAGGTTTTCATACACCCGACGGAAGGTTTCCTGACAGTCCTGAGGGTTTGTAAGATAATTGATGCTGTCCAGACAGCACAGAACCAGATCCACAGGCTCCGGCAGACGAAGGCGTTCCATACGTTGGCGTACAAAGAAAGGGCGGTTGTCCGACAGCTCCCAGGCCTTTTCCGTGGCCACGGTCAGCATTTCTTCGGACATATCCACCCCGATCACGCCATATCCTGCCTGTGCCAGAAGCACAGACATGGCACCAGTGCCGCAGGCCAAATCCAGAACAGAACGGGGTCTCAGACCCCGTTCTGCCAGAAGCGACTGGGCAAATGCCAGAATTTTCTCATAAGGAACGTCATTGGTCAACCGGTCGTAGGATTCGGCCAGAGACTCATATGCGCTCATTCCTCGTCCTCGTCTCCCATGCGGTCGATGACCATACGATAGCCGTCGGTGCCATAGTTCAGAGAACGGTTGACACGGCTGATGGTAGCACTGCTGGCGCCGGTGATCTCCAGAATCTTGTTGTAGATCATGCCCTGATTCAGCAGCTGGGCGACCTCAAAGCGCTGCTCCATAGCGTTGAGCTCCGGAACGGTGCACAGATCCATGAAGAAGTTGTAGCACTCCTCGGGGGTCTTCAGAGTCAGGATGGCGTTATACAGGGGGCTATTGGGATTTGCTTTTCTATTTCTGCTATTCATAAAAAATCCTCCATATCAATTAGTCTAAATTTCAACTGTATTACTGTATGAATCTCATTCTTATTGTAGTGCATGAAACCGGAAAAGTAAAGAGGTATTTCCATGTTTTTCTAAAAAACTTTTGAACATTCTATGAATATCTCTATATGAGAGTACAGTTGTACTCACTGTATGCTCATATCATACTAATTCTGCACCTTGATATAGTCTTCTGCCAAATCAACAGCGGCACACCACATAAATCATGTGGTGCGCCGCTGGAATGGACCATTTCCGCTTAACTCTTAGCGATTAAAGATCTTGAAGATTTCGTCGATGTCGTCCACGTCATCCACGGGAGCGACGGGCTTGCGTCCGGGGGCAGCAGTAGAAGCAGAAGAAACAGAAGAAGGCTTGCTTGCAGCAGTCTTTGCTGCGGGCGCAGGCTCCTCCATCTTCTCACCAAAGCCGGTAGCAATTACAGTGACCCGCATCTCATCTTCAAATTCATCCGAGTAGGTAGCACCAAAGATAATATTTGCCTCGGGGTTTGCAGCCTCCTGCACGATGCTGGCAGCCGTCTCTACGTCGTCCAGTGTCAGCTCAGGAGAGCCGGTGACGTTCACCAGCACACCGGTAGCACCGTTGATGGAGGTCTCCAGCAGAGGGCTGGCTACAGCAGTCATAGCAGCCTGCTCTGCCTTCTCCCGACCGGAAGCAATACCCACACCCATATGAGCACGGCCAGCGTCCTTCATGACCGCAGAAACGTCGGCAAAGTCCAGGTTAATGATGACACGCTCAGAGTAACCAACCAACTCAGAGATGGAAGTCACAGCCTGCTTCAGCACATCGTCTGCAATGCCGAATGCATTAGCAAATGTGATCTTCTGCTCGGTGACGTACTTCAGACGATCGTTGGGAATAATAATCAGGGAGTCCACCTTCTCAGACAGAGCAGCAATGCCGGCTTCTGCCTGACGCATCCGGTTGGCACCCTCAAACTTGAAGGGCTTTGTCACAACGCCAACGGTGAGAATACCGGCCTCGTGAGCCAGGTCTGCTACCACAGGAGCCGCACCAGTACCGGTGCCGCCGCCCATACCAGCGGTGATGAAGACCATGTCGGTGCCTTCCAGAATCTTGGAAATGGCCGCACGGCTCTCCTCAGCGGACTTCTTGCCGATCTCGGGCTTGGAGCCGGCACCCATTCCGCCAGTGAGCTTCTCACCAATCTGCACCTTGTTGGGGCATTGGGACTTGTTGAGATCCTGCTTATCGGTATTCACAACGACAAACTCCACACCATCCACGCAGGAATCGATCATACGGTTTACAACATTGTTGCCGGCACCGCCGACACCAATAACTTTAATATTTACAACTCTTTCCGGATAAGCCTCAACAAAATTAGACATATCGCTTTCCTCCTATGTATTCTTTGTATTCACACCGCAAAGG
>CAUWEI010000218.1:0-3325 GCA_963557675.1 uncultured Oscillospiraceae bacterium
TACCACGTCCAGCGAATTTGTCAACCCCTAATTTCACTTTTTTTCGACTTTTTTATCGTACAGAAAAAGCGGCGGCCACAAGGCCACCGCTCAACAATTTTATTCAGAATCAGTCAACATCTTCAATCAGACCATAGCCACCGTTATTCCTGCGATAGACAACAGCGAAAGCCCCACCATTATCCTCATCTCGGAACACAAAGAAGGTATGTTCCAGCAGGTTCATCTGAAGAATTGCCTCTTCCTGGGTCATGGGCTTAATTTCAAATTTCTTCATACGAACGATCTCGTATTCTTCTTCCGGCACATCCGGAATGAAGGAAACTTCATCCGCATTAGCAGAGCGGACAAAAGCATCCTGACGGAGCCGACGAGCCAAGCGGGTTTTGTTCTTTCGGATCTGTCCTTCGATGGTACCCACAGCAGCATCGATGGATGCAAACATATCCGACGTACTCTCGCTGGCACGGAACCATGTATTAGCGGCATGGACTGTTAACTCAACCTTGTTGCGATTCTTCTCCACAGAAAAAGCGACAAGTGCCTCCACATCACCATCGAAATAACGATCCAGCTTGGTCACCTTTTTTTCAGCGTAAGCATGGACTTTCTCGGGAAGGCGAACTTTCTTTTCACTATATTGGAATTTCATAACGTGTCGCTCCTTTCGTATCACCGGTTCTCCGGTATAGCAACACTATACCACGATTTCCCATTAGCGACAAGGGGCCTTTTCCAATTTATTCGTCAAGATTTTCTTCTTCGTCCAGAAGGTCTGCCATGATGAGGTTATAGATCAGTTCTGCATTCTTTTTAAAGATTCTGCTGATCTTTACTGCCTGAGGCTGGTTCGGAGCCATCAGTTCCAGACGCATCAGGCGGCCTTTTTCATCGTCCAGCTGCATCTTCACCGTAACCTCACCACCTGCTCCGGGCACAATCTTCGTCTTCACAAATCGGCTTCTTCTCTGCTCCTTGTTGAAGCGATCTACCGCCTGCTTGGCCCGCTCCCGTACGGGATATGCAATGGAATCCTCCGTAACAGCGCCATTGCTTCTTCCCTTATCTGTAATCATATACAGATCCTGTCCCACCTGCTGCAAATGACCGGATTTCACCAGCTCCGGCACAGCGGTACACACATCAAAATAGCTGAGTCTGTCATCCTGATAGGCCAATTCATAAAGCTCTTGCACCGTCACAGGGTTTCTCAGCCGACCGGCTACATACAGAATCAAAACTTTTACGTCCAACATATCCTGAATAAATCCCAAACGTTCCACAGTCCCAACCTTCCTTCCTGTTTTTTCTTAGTATAGCTTATATTTCCCAAAAATACAAGACCGTACACACAGGATTCAGACCTTCTGCATAGGGTAAGCTATAAAGGAGGAATGAAAACTATGAAACCAGCCCTATTCTTTCTTGGGCACGACGGTCGGACTCCATGGGTTAAAACCGCTCTGCAATCCATGGGGTACTCCATTTCAGAGTCTCCCGACTGTTCCCACATCATCCTGCCAATGCCTGCCTTTGATAAAGCCGGACATATCCTCAACGGGCCATCTGTCCCGGATTTTCTAAAGCTTCTAAAGCCGGGAATGACTGTTCTCGGCGGTAAGCTACAGCAGTTTTCTCCCCCTTCCGATGTTACCGCTTACGACCTCTTAACAGACGAACTTCTCACCTGTCAAAATGCAGCCATTACCGCAGAAGGTGCTTTGGAACTAGTCATGCCTATGCTTCCTGTCACGTTGGATGGATGTTCTATCCTGGTTACTGGTTGGGGACGAATCGGAAAACTGCTCAGTCAAAAATTGGCTGCTTTGGGGGCTCATGTCACTGTAGCCGCCAGAAAGCCTAAAGATCTCGCTATGATTCGCACCTATGGCTTTACTCCCCTTCCCATTGCAAATCTGGAACCTCTTTCTCCATTTTCCGTTATTTTCAACACCGTTCCCGTTCCTATTTTCTCTTCCCAACAGCTACAGCAAACGAATCCCAACTGCATTTTGATTGAATTAGCCTCTCCCCCCGGTGGATTTGACTGCGACGGCAGCCGCACCATCATTCAAGGAAGTGGTCTTCCCGGAAAAACCGCCCCGAAAACCGCAGGGTTCTGTCTGGCACAAGCCATTGACCGCTATCTTTCTAAAAAGGAGGAATTTCCCCATGGAAAATAAAACCATCGGCTTTGCCTTTTGCGGTTCCTTCTGCACCTACGCAAAAGCGATGAGTGCATTGGAATCTTTGACTGCCTCTTATGAAACTGTAATTCCCATTTTTTCTCAGGCAGGATGCACGATTGATTCTCGATTTGGAACCGCCGAAAGCCACTTATCCAGAGCGGAAACGCTATGTAACCATAAGGCCCTTACCACTATAGCCGAAGTTGAGCCTATTGGCCCCAAGAAGTTATTGGATGCCTTAGTGATTGCCCCTTGTACGGGAAATACATTGGCAAAGCTTGCCCACGGCATTGCGGACGGCCCTGTTACTATGGCAGCAAAAAGCCATCTTCGCAACGGACGGCCTGTCATTATTGCGGTTTCCACCAATGACGGTCTGGCAGCCGCTGCCGAAAACATTGGTCGTCTTTTGCCCAGAAAACACCTCTATTTCGTTCCTTTTCGGCAGGACGATCCCATTAAAAAGCCTACCAGTTTAGTGGCAGACTTCACTAAGATTCCCCAAACTCTGGACTTAGCTCTGCAAGGAATCCAGATTCAACCTCTACTTTTATAGAAACTCTATGAAAATCCCCCGAAAGTGATCTGCCTTCGGGGGATTCTACTTGTCGATGAAATATCGATTACCTTTTACTTTCTAGGTTCAGAGAATGGAGCGTGCCATCTCGCATTTCCAACACCTGATCGGCCAGAGCCTTGGCTGTCTCTGTGGCATTGTGGGAAACCAGCAAAACCGTCACTCCTTCCAAGCTCAATACCAATCGCTCAATCTCTGCTACCGTAGAGGGGTCCAGATGGGAGGTGCTTTCGTCTAAGAGCAAAATCGGAGTTTTCCGAACCAAGGCACGAGCAATGACCACTCGCTGCTTTTCACCACCGGATATTACCCCGGCATTTTCTCCCATAGGGGTGTCAATCCCCTTGGGCATTGTGGTCAGGAAAGGCTCCAGTTCTACCCTGCGTAACGCATCTAATACCATTTCTTTGTCTACACTCTCATAGAGGCAAATATTGTTATACAAGGTATCATCAAAAAGAAATGGTTCCTGATTGATGATGCAAATGCTCTGGGTCAAACTGGCTCTGCTCAATTGTCGAAGTTCTGTATCCTTTAAGAAAATCGAGCCGGTATAGTC
>CAUWEI010000219.1:0-3322 GCA_963557675.1 uncultured Oscillospiraceae bacterium
TATTGACACTTCCCGGTAGATGTGATACAATTTTAAGGATATTCTATTTTAGTCCATCGGTTATACAAAGGAACAGTTCTTGGAGGTTTTTTTAATGGATTCTCAACGCATTTCTCCCCCGTCACATTTCAGCAAGCTGCCACTATTCGTGTTCGTTCTATGTCTGTGCCAACCGTTCATGGACGTGGTATCTTACTGGGTGGACGAGCTGCAAATCAACAATGCCATTACTCTGGGTATGCGCTTTCTTATGCTGGGTGTGGTGGTCGCTGCCGGATACTATGTAAGCCGTCGCCGCCGGATCTACTGGATCGGTGCCGGAATTCTGGGCTTTGTAACCATAGGTCACATCCTGGCCCAGTTTCAAACAGGATACGACAGCATTGTCGGAGACCTTGGCAACCTGCTCCGCATCTATCAGCTGCCCATATTTACCATCTGCTTTATCAGCTTCCTTCGAGCCAATTCCGATGTTTTGCCCGCATTTCGCAAAGGTATTTTCTGGAATGTTCTCATTATTGCTCTGGTAGAGCTGGTAAGCGTGGTCACCGGAACCAATCC
Source organism: uncultured Oscillospiraceae bacterium (assembly GCA_963557675.1). Lineage (GTDB taxonomy): Bacteria > Bacillota > Clostridia > Oscillospirales > Oscillospiraceae > Faecousia. The sequence goes on from CAUWEI010000219.1 coordinate 562, forward strand.
CCCTACCTATCCCCATAGCGGCTTTGGTATCCGAGGCTGGTTCTATTTTGCCAACTGTCAGAGTGCCATTCTGGCTGCTGCCGTTCCCATCTCTCTGGGTTGGGCCATTGAACGGTATCAGAAGCGGCCTGTCCTCTTTACCTCCATCGTAATTGTAAATCTTGCTGTTTTGTACGGTCTGGGTACCCGTCTTACTTATTTGGGCCTGTTTGCCGCCGGCATTGGCCTGGTCATCACGCTTCTGTTTATAGACCGTAAGCAAAAACGGACCATTCTGATTCTTCTGGTTGTTTCCGTCCTTTTCCTGGGTGCTCTCCCCTTCTCTCCCATGTACCACAATCAGATGGCAGTCGCCCAAAACGCCCAGTTTAAGCAGGCTGACATTAATCATCTGGTGCAGGAAGAGGAAGTGAAGCTGGAAAAGGAAGAAAAACTGGAGGAGGAAGAAGCCGAGAAACAAAATCCGGAAAAGCCTGAAAAAGAAGATACCGAAACCTCGGACAAAAAGCTCAACAAACCCAATACAAATCCCTACAAGGACAATCCTAAGCTTGCTCCTCTGGTCGGTGCCTATGAGAATTATCTGGGCGGTCTGGTCCATAAGTTCGGTCTGGAACGAGTAGCAGAGCTTTACGACTACTCTACCAGTGTTTCCGATCTGTCTAACGTCCGAAAGCTTCGTATTAACTACTGCACCTTGCTCATGCAGGACAGCCCCGTTAGCAGCCTGCTGTTTGGTTTGGAGCTTGAGGACCTGACCTGGGAAGGCTACATCTACGATGTGGAAAATGACCTGTTTGGCGTGTTCTTCCAGTGTGGAGCCGTGGGCGTGCTGCTTATGATCGTATTTTTGGCATGGTTCCCCGTGAAAATTGTAATCTCCCTCATTCGGGATTGGAAACGGTATTTCACCCTCCAATCTGCCTCCTTTGGCATCGGCTTCCTTACCTGCCTGACCCATGTGTGGGCTACCGCCGGTGTTCTCAGAAGGCCAAATGCCTCTATTTACTTTTCCATTATTCTGGCTGTCATCTTCTATCTGACACAGTCCGAAACGAAAGAGCCTTAGCCGTAGTTTACTCAGAACTTAGGAGTAGAAAGGATTTATATACATGAGATTAAAAACTTCTCTGGAAAAGCATCTTCCAGCCTTCACCGCCGCCTTGTTCATCTGTCAGCCCATCATGGACATCATCTCTTTTTGGTTTCAGGAGTGGGGCGTTTCCTCCCTTCCTACCTTGGTGATGCGCTTTGGCGTTTTGGGCCTTACCCTCCTGCTGGGCTTTCTCCTTTCCGACCGGAAATGGATTTATTACACCGCAGCCGGTGTCATTGCCGTTATCGGCATTGGACACGTATGGGCCTGTATGCAGGCTCCTACCGGATATTTGCAGCCCTTCGCCGACATTACCAACTACATTCGTGTGGTTCAGATGCCCCTTACGGCAATTTGTCTGATTTCCTTCCTGCGGGCCAATCCCAAAAGCTTTGACGGCATGCAGATTGGTATGACAGTGGCACTGCTTATTATGCTCACAGTAGAAGTCATCAGTGCCGCCACCAATACCGACCCCCACACCTATTCCGATGGTTTAGGCGTTCTGGGCTGGTTCAACAACACCAACTCCCAAAGCTCTAATCTCTGCATTCTGGTCCCCATTTCTCTGGCCTGGCAGCTACAGCACAAAGATCGCAGCCTGACTACCTTCTGTCTCACCGCTATTCTGGGCTGTGGTGCTCTGTTCTACTTCGGTACTCGTCTGGCCTATCTGGGCATTTATGTGCTGTGCATCGGCCTGGCTGTGTCCATCCTTCTGGTACAGAGAAAAGATTGGAAGATCAGCGTATTCCTGCTTGCTCTCATGGTGGCCTTCACTGCGGCCATGCCTCTGTCCCCTATGTACAAGCATATGCACGTGAATGAGACCATTCAGACGGACCGCCAGCAGAACATCAATTCTCAGTTGGGTGACAACTTAGACGATGTCAAGCAGAGCCTGGACAAAAAGGCAAATAAGGAGAACGAAAAGAAGGACGAAAGCGGCAAGGACGACACATTCACTGAACAAGAGCGTGACAAACTCATCAAAGAACTTACCCCGGTCTATGAATTCTATGTAAAGGACTTTGTGGAAATCTTTGGCATTGAAAAGACGGTGGAGATGTTCGATTACTCCATTGACATTTATGATTTCTGCAACGTGAGACCGAAAAAAATCATGTTCGCCCGTATGCTCATGGATGATTCTCCTGTAAGCTCGAATCTCTTCGGTCTGAATCTGGCCCGGTTTACAGTAGGTGACAACATCTACGACGTAGAAAACGATTTCCACGGTATCTACTTCCTGTTTGGTATCGTTGGCCTCATCGTGATGCTTCTGTTTATGGCCTACTTCCTCTATCTGGTCATCTGGGCCCTGGTGAAAGATGCCAAAAAGTATTACACCATGGAGGCTGCTTCCTACGGTATCGCCCTGCTGCTGTGTCTGGCCCATGTGTACAATACCGCAGGTGTCTTGCGCCGACCCAATGCCTCTATCTTCCTGTCCGCAATTTTTGCCGGAATTTACTACCTGGTAAAAATCAAAAAATATTAGGAGGTCCCCGTCATGTTGTTAAGCATTGTTATTCCCGTTTACAATACGAAAGAGTATCTGGAATCCTGTTTGAACTCCATCCTGGCCTGTGACTGCACAGACTGCGAGATTCTGCTCATTGACGACGGCTCTACCGACGAGGTCTGTCCCGCTCTGTGCGACCG
>CAUWEI010000220.1:0-3319 GCA_963557675.1 uncultured Oscillospiraceae bacterium
AATTTGGCATGTAAAAATTGTACATAATGTGGTTTTTTACTGCGTAGCTGAATTTTATGGAAATTTATCTTGCATTTTTGCATGTGTTTGGTACAATAGATAAGGACCCCGGGCATTGATTCTTTCGCTGTCCGGGGTCCTTATTTTTTGAATCACGAAAGGCGGCGTTCCTATGTCCCATCGCATTGTGGTAGCCCTGGGCGGCAACGCACTGGGCAACAACCTGGACGAACAGTATGAGGCCGTTCGCGACACTGCGAAGGCCATTGCAGACCTGATTGAAGAAGGAAACGAAGTCATTATTGCACACGGAAACGGCCCCCAGGTGGGTATGATCCAGACAGCTATGGCGGAACTGACCCGTTCCGATCCAGCAAAGTACATCCCCTGTCCTCTGGCTGTTTGTGTGGCTATGAGTCAGGGCTATATCGGTTATGACCTACAGAATGCCCTGCGGGAGGTGCTCATCAATCGTGGCATCTACCGTCCTGTTTCCACCGTGCTGACGCAGGTGGAGGTGGACCCCAAGGACCCCGCTTTCCTCCATCCCACCAAGCCCATCGGTGCCTTTATGACCAAGGAAGAGGCCATGCGTCTGGTGAAGGAACGAGACTACGACGTGGTGGAAGATGCCGGTCGTGGCTATCGCCGTGTGGTGGCCTCCCCCAAGCCCAAGGCCATTGTGGAGCTGGACACCATCCAGGCTCTGGTAAATGCCGGTCAGGTCGTCGTGGCCTGTGGCGGCGGTGGTATTCCCGTGGCCCGGAACGAAGAAGGCCAGCTCAAGGACTCCGCTGCCGTAATTGATAAAGACTTTGCCGCAGAACTGCTGGCTGAGTCTCTGAACGCCGATTTCCTCATTATCCTTACCGCTGTGGAAAAGGTGGCCATTCGGTTCCGTCAGCCCGATGAGCAGTGGCTGTCTGAGCTGACCATCGAAGAGGCTGAACGCTATGCTGCCCAGGGCGAATTTGCCCCCGGCTCCATGCTGCCCAAGGTACAGGCCGCCGTTAAGTTTGCACAGTCCGCCCCCGGTCGCACCGCTCTGATTACGGAGCTGAGTAAGGCCCGGGAGGGCATTGCTGGCGAGACCGGCACCCGAATTCACGCTTAATGAAATGAGAGACAGTCTCGAAGCATCGAGGCTGTCTCTTTTTGTTCAAAACAAAGTGTGCAAATCCTGCGCTTTCTGCTCCATCGTTTGTATCATTTTCAACTCTAATCAAGGAAATGTTCTTTGATTGCTCCACAAAGGCGGTGCAGCGATTCCGAGGTCCCCTGCTTTCCCATCTAAGGTCCTGATTTCTATAAACCTCTCTGTCGCTCTGTATCCGAACATTTGTTTATTACCAGTATCCTTTCATGCACAAGGGTGTGTTCTTCGATTCTAAGGCCACTGAGAGCCTTACAGATTGTTTCTCTCCCAACCGAACAACTTCCATTTTGTATCTTTCCTCTTATTTTCCTTTGACAAGCCGTTTCCCCCTTGCTTTTGGGCTGCACCGTCCGGAATTTCAAAGCAGATTCCCTTGATGTTGTCCACAAGGTCTGTTTTGAGATGTTTTCAAACGTTCCGCCCTACGCTGCCTTGCTTGCAATTGTGTACGCTACGCGCGTAACGCCTATATGGGTGGGCGTGTGCCCCCGTACAGCACACCCGTACACTCCTCTCTATACTTAGAGAGGAGGCTTCTTTTCTTTCTTTTCTTTCTCTTCTCTTCTTTTCAATAAATATAGCAATAACTCGTGCGTGTGAGGCACTGTCATGGTTCTCTATCTTCCATTGTCCCCGGAATACCACTGTGTGTCAAGTTCCATAATTTACCATTTTGAACACGCAAGCCGCAAACGAAACCGCATTTTTTGCAATGTCTCCCCATTCCAATCCAGACAAAAAAGGACGCATTTCCCTTCCGGCAATACGTCCCTTGTTCGTTTATCCATTCTGTTCCAGATGCCGCTGTAACCGGTTCATAATCATATCCAGCGCAACCAGATTCTTTCCGCCTTCCAGTACAACCAAATCTGCGAACTTCTTGCTTGGCTCCACATACTGGTCATGCATGGGCTTGACGGTCTGCTGATACTGCTCCAGTACAGACTCCATCGAACGGCCACGCTTATTTACATCCCGCTTGATTCTTCTGCAAAGACGAATGTCTGCATCGGTGTCCACAAAAATCTTGATGTCCATGAGGTCCCGAAGGGCCTTGTTCTCAAAAATCATGATACCCTCTACCATGATGACACTTCTAGGCTCCAGATGCAGAACTTCCTGACTGCGGTTATGCACCGTAAAATCGTACACCGGGCAATCCACAGATTCCCCATTACGGAGCTTGGCCAGATGCTCTACCATCAGCTCGGTCTCCAGGGCTGCGGGTTCATCGTAATTCAGCTTGCATCGCTCTTCATAGGGCAGCTCATCGTGACGACGGTAGTAGTTATCGTGGCTCAGAACCGTAATTCGGTCACCAAACTGTCCAATGAGATTTTTCATCAATGTCGTCTTGCCGCTTCCGGTACCTCCTGCAATGCCGATTACCAGTACATCCATCATTATTCTCCCTCTCATACCTGTGTCAGGCGGTTTTTTCTCTATTATAGCGGATTTTGACAGAAAAAGGAACTCCCTTTTTCTCTTCTATGAAAAAAACTGTGGAATTTCCGTGAAAGCTGTGATACGATTGTAAAAAACAGCAGGAGGTTCCCATGAAACTTAGAATTTTATGTATCCTTGGGGCGTTGGCTCTGTTGCTGGGAGGTTGCGGCAGTACGGAACCCGCTCCCCTGACTCCAGAAGATGCCGCACGATATGAGGCCACCGTCACGGAGTTCCTTGAGCGTTACCGGGACATGGACCCCACCGTAAATGAGATGACTACCACCATTGGAGAAGCAGAGTTTGAAGGGTATATGGCGATTTTGTGCCAGACTATGACCTTCGAGGTAGGCCATGCAGCTCAGGAAAATTATTCCGTTTTTGTGGACGTCACCATCCATAACATTGACTTCGGCAAGGTCTATGACAACGTTCTGGCCCAGCTGGGAAAAGATGCCGAAGATGATGAGATTTTAGCTATGCTGGAGCCTGCTCTTCTGGCCCCCGATGCCCCCAGAAAAGATTTTCCCATCCGGGTAGAACTGATCCCCGGCGAAACGCCTCTGATTCGCTATGAGGAAAATCTTTTAGATGCTCTTTCCGGCGGTTTTATCGCCTATCTGTCCACCATTACCGGAGATTAAAGAAAACAGGTACTGTCTTGTGATATGTACCCAGAATCCTGGACACATTGAAAATTGAATTATACTGCACAGA
>CAUWEI010000221.1:0-3292 GCA_963557675.1 uncultured Oscillospiraceae bacterium
TGCGCCGACAATACTTACCGGGTGACTGGTCGGGAAGATAGGTAATGCCAACACATTGGAGAACATTCTTTTTGAATGTTCTCTTTTTTTATACCTGCATAAAAAAGCCGACCTCCGTGTGATAATACTCATCCTAGTCAGAAAGATAGATAATGCCGACACATTAGAGAACATCTTTTGGATGTTCTCTTTTTGCAATCGTAGCCCATTACACTTGAGAACAGCGTCAAGCTGTGCAATTCGTCCCCTAATTTGAACGATTCGTCCCCGGAATGCTCCAGGGACGAATTTTTATGTTAAGATATGGCTGTGAGGTGAGAGAAAATGAAATCAAAAGAAAAACCGAAATACAGTACCTGGAAAAATGTCTGCTACATGATTCAGTTGAGCAGAAAAACTGAAAAGAAACTATTGCTCATTGTTATTAGTACAGTTTTAGTCCGCTTATTACTAACTGGAATTGACTTATTTCTTGCGCCTACCGTCTTATCAAAAATTGAAGGCGCCGCATCGTTAGGCGAACTGCTATTGACCCTTGGTGGTTTTCTTCTTGCAATGTTGGTACTTTGGAGTGCAAAACAGTTTCTTTCTGAGTGTGAAGATTTTTATCAGTGTATACCACGAATGCACCTATTTAAGAAATATGTAGAGAAGGCAGCTACCACATCCTATCCTAATCTGTTGGATGAACGATGCAACAAATGGCGGTGGGAGGCATTGGACACCTATTGGGAGCCCCATGCTGTGCAGCAAATTTGGAAATCGATTACTGAGTTGTCTATTTCGGTTCTCGCGTTCTTTCTCTATCTGATATTGCTGTCTAATTTGAATCCGTTCCTGTTGCTCACGGTGGTTGTAACGTCTGTCATCAGCTATTTAGTCAACCGCAAAGCAAGTGAGTGGAGCTTTACACATCGAGAAGAAGCAATGCGCTATCACTCCTACCTGAATTACGTTTCGGACATGGCACAGAACACTCATGCTGCCAAAGATATTCGCATCTTCTCAATGCGCTCTTGGCTGGAGGAAGTTTACGAAAAGAACCTGAATTTAATGAAGGGGTTCTATGCCAGACAGGAGAAGAAAATTTTTCTGGCGAATCTGGCAGATGCACTGCTAACTTTTCTACGTAACGGCATCGCCTATCTATACCTCATAGTGTTGGCAGTCAGAGGGGAAATCAGTGCAGCGGAGTTTCTTCTGTTCTTCTCTGCGGTGACGGGTTTTACGGAATTTTTAACCAGTATTTTAGATGGCTTTGTTAAGCTTCATAAGGAAAGTCTTGATATATGTAAGGTACGAGAGTATCTGGAGTGGCCGGAACCCTTCTGCTTTGAGGAAAGGGAACCTATGAAGCATGAATCCGCCTATACCATTGAGCTGAAAAATGTTTCCTACCGATACCCGGAATCAGAGAAAGATACCATTTCCAACATGAATCTCGTAATTCATCCAGGCGAAAAGCTGGCAATTGTCGGCTTGAATGGTGCAGGTAAGACCACGCTGGTAAAGTTGATTTGTGGCTTCCTTAATCCAACGAAAGGTCAGGTCCTTTTGAACGGAAAAGACATTCGGAAATATAACCGCAAAGAGTATTACAAACTTTTTGCGGCCGTGTTCCAAGAGTTTTCCATTCTGGCAACTACCATTGAGGCGAACGTTGCACAAAGTGACGAAACTGCTAATAGTGACAAAGTGAACCGCTGCCTGGAAGATGCCGGTTTGTCTGACATGATAGAAAAGCTTCCCGCCGGTTTGCAGACTCACCTGGGGAGAACCATTTATGACGATGGAGTAGAACTGTCTGGTGGTCAAACCCAGCGGCTGATGCTGGCAAGGGCGTTATACAAGGATGCCCCCATTCTTGTGTTGGATGAGCCAACCGCAGCGCTTGACCCTATTGCGGAGGATGATATATACCGCAAGTATGACGCTATGACGGAGGGAAAAGTGGCAATTTATACTTATGGGTTGTGCGGTAGGACTTCCGCTGCTTGGTGCAAAGAAATCCGAAAAGTTTTGGGGTGGCTTTCCTCTGCTTTCTCATGTCACCCGTGTGCTGAACTTTAATCTGCAACTGGCTAAAAAAGACCGTGCCTTGGATGTTCGGATGTACGACCAACATAAAGTGGTGAAGCTGTCCCTCATCGAAGCTACGAAAAATTTTCGGGATAAAGTTATGATGCAGATGGGATCTCTGGCTATTTGGGAGGGCATCCTTTCCACACTGATGATCGGGTTTGTGTATCTGTTTGTATGTGTGAAGGCTTGGGCAGGAGCGTTTGGAATCGGTGCAGTCACCCAATATGTAGGAGCAGTGACGAAGTTTTGTACCGCAATTTCGGTCCTTTTTGCGATTGTGGGACAGTTGCCGGCAAATGCCAAATTCCTGAAGGTCATTAAAGAATTCCTGGATATTCCAAATCCCATGTACCAGGGCAGTTTGACCACCGAAAAACGCTCTGACCGCCAATATGATGTGGAATTCAAAGATGTGTCCTTCCGGTATCCCGGCACAGAGACCTGGGCTTTGCGCCATGTAAACATGAAATTCAAAGTAGGCAGCCGATTGGCTGTGGTGGGAATGAACGGTTCCGGTAAGACAACCTTTATTAAACTGTTATGCCGATTGTATGACCCTACGGAAGGACAGATCATGCTTAATGGCATCGACATCCGAAAGTACAGATACGACGACTATATGAACATTTTTTCCGTGGTTTTTCAGGACTTTCAGCTTTTTGCTCTGCCGCTTGGTCAAAATGTGGCGGGAGCTTCCGAGTATGATCCTATAAAGGCAGAGCAATGCTTGAGAAAAGCTGGATTTGGCGAGCGACTGGATAAAATGCCCGATGGACTGGACACGTATCTTTACAAAGACTTGGAGAAGTCTGGTGTGGATGTATCCGGGGGAGAAGCTCAGAAAATCGCTATAGCAAGAGCACTATACAAGGATGCACCCTTCATCATTCTGGATGAACCCACAGCAGCTCTTGATCCTGTAGCCGAAGCGGAAATCTACAGTAAGTTTAATGATATTGCCGGAGATAAAACAGCCATCTACATCAGCCACCGTCTGTCCTCCTGCAAATTCTGTGACGAGATTGCGGTATTTCATGAAGGGGTAGTTGTTCAGCAGGGATCTCATGAAGAGCTGGTAGCCGACGAAAACGGGAAATATTACGAGCTCTGGAATGCACAGGCCCAGTATTACACGGATAAAGGAATATAAATGCAAGGGGGCTGTACAAAAATGGCCCCGACTAAAATTCAGAGGTCCCGAATCGGGCCT
>CAUWEI010000222.1:0-3259 GCA_963557675.1 uncultured Oscillospiraceae bacterium
ACAAGTCCTTGGAGAGGGACTCTAAAAACTACTACTCTATAATACAAGGAAGAATCGATATGAATAATCACACGGGCAAGCGCATTGCAGGGCGTATAATACTGATTTTGCTGTTGATTTGCAGCTTGTGTATGAGTGTATGTGCCCAAACGCTTCCATGTGAAAGTGCCACAGCGACGGCACACTATAGACATCCGCAAACAGGAGCCATAGAGGATTCCGGTGGAGAAAGCAGTGAAGCACTGGCGCAGGGAATGGTGGAAAGCGTCGTAGACAAGCAGGCCTTAGTTGAAGCAAATTCGGATGGTACTTACTATCTGTCCCTCCGCTTTCACTTGATGAATAACATTTCCCAGATGGGATTTTCAGTGCAGAACCCAGGGGAAAGCACCTGGCAGCAGGTCACCTTTGAAAATACCGCAGCGGGAGACGATGTCGGGGATGTAAGATTGCAGATTCCCGGAAAAGATTCGATTGTTCGGGTAGAGTGCATGGTGGATGTTATGGATCGGAAAGTGGTATTCTTTGTGACCTTGGATCAATTTGTAGAAGGAAACCTGGGTGGCTTTACTCAGACAGAACAGATTGTAGAACCTGCTGCCCAGCCTGAAACAGTACCGGAGCAGACCCAAAAGGCACCAGAGCCGCCTCAGAATGGATCGGAGCAGGTAGGAAAGGAACCTTCTTGGAATGACACAGTGGGGTTGGTAATCGGAGGTACAGGAAAAGCTCCTGAAACGGGAAAGTCTCAGGAAGAATCCCAAGAAGTTCAAGAAGTAGCCATTACCACAAATGTCTGGATTATGTTCTTCTGCTTGGTATTTTGTGCGCAGCTTCTAGCTTGCCTGGCCTTCTGGGGGATTAAAACGCTGGTTTGCAATGCAATGGGAAAGAAGAAACAGCAGGCCACCATTGCGGCCCGATTCGCAGAGGAGCCAGAGGAAGAAGCCGATTTTTCGGATGAATAGTGGAAAGATGATTGGGAGGAATCCGGAGATGAGCAGAAGTAAAGGAGTTGTACTTCTTCTACTGTGTTTCTGCCTGATTTTCACAGGTTGCGTAAATCAGAAGCAGGGCCAGCCTACGGAAAGTACAGCCGTTAGTGGTTCTGGAACTATTGTGGCTACCAGCGTGTCGATTGTACAAATTTGTGACAAACTGGGCTTGGATTTGGTGGGCGTTCCCAAAAGTGACTTGGCACAGATGCCGGAGCGTTATAAAAATGCCCCCGTTGTGGGAAGTCCCATGAGTCCGGATATGGAGATTCTTTCCCAGGTGTCTCCGGAATGGGTGTTAAGCCCTTCCAGTCTGCAAAGCGATTTACAGCCCAAATACGATGCAGTAGGTGTGAAATATGGATTCCTGAATCTAAAAAGCGTACTGGGAATGTATAAATCCATCTCGGATATGGGCAAACTCTTTGGCTGTCAGGAGCGGGCCAGTCAGTTGGTAGCAGAGTTTGAAGAGTACTATCAAAATTATCAGGCAAGCCACCAGGACAAGCCTTCTCCCACGGTACTGATTTTGATGGGTCTGCCCGGTTCCTATGTAGTGGCAACGGAAAATTCCTATGTTGGAAGTCTGGTGGAGATGGCAGGGGGAAGGAACGTATACGCAGGAACAAAGGATGAATTTCTCAATGTCAACACAGAAGATATGCTGAAAAAGAATCCGGATGTCATTCTGCGGACTGCTCATGCCATGCCGGAGAGTGTAATGGAGATGTTTGCGGAAGAATTTCGGACCAATGATATTTGGAAGCATTTTTCCGCTGTACAAAACAATCAGGTCTATGATTTGCCCCATGAGTGCTTTGGGATGAGTGCCAATTTTAAGTATCCCGAAGCCCTGGCATATCTGGATGAGTTGCTGTATCGCAATCCGCTTATCACAGGAGGTATGTAATGTCATTGCAGAAAAAATCGAAGGCAAAGATTACCCTTTCCTTTATGTGTGTAAGTTTGGGTTTGGCCTTTTTGTTTTTTACATCGGTGAATCTGGGAAGTATCAAGCTTTCCTTTCCTCAGCTCTTGCGTGGACTTTTCGTAGAATACGATGCAGATGTTGCGTCGGTCTATGATTTGCGGTTTCCTCGCATCCTGATTTCCGTGATGGCAGGTGCTTCGCTTGCGGTCGCCGGTGTGCTGTTTCAGGCGGTGCTGAAAAATCCTCTGGCAGATCCCGGACTTTTGGGAATTTCCAGCGGTGCCGGATTTGCGGCGGTTCTGGCAACCACACTTTTTCCTCAGCTCTATTTTGCTGCTCCGGTATTTAGCTTTTTAGGTGGTCTTTTGGTATTTGCCATGGTCTATGGATTGGCTTGGAAGGGAGCGTTATCTCCGCTTCGCATTATCCTTATGGGCATTGCCATGCAGTCTCTGTTTTCGGGCTTGTCGGAAGCGGTCAATTCCATGAACGGAAGCAATTTGTCCGGTGTGGCCTCCATTGTAGAAGGCAATATTACCATGAAAACTTGGAGCGATGTACGGATGCTTTTTGTGGTTTCCGCCATTGGACTGGTCCTGGCGTTCTTGTGTGCCAAATGGTGCAATCTGTGCGGACTGGAAGATAAAACCGTCCGTGGTCTTGGCGTGAATATTGATGTTGTTCGTTTTGTGGTGAGTGTTACCGCAGTGTTTCTGGTGGGTGGCTGCACGGCTGTAGTAGGCCCAGTCAGCTTCATTGGCTTGTTGGTGCCCCATATCGGCAGAATCTTTGTGGGAAGTGAGCACCGCCTATTGATGCCTTTTTCTGCATTGTCAGGTGCGTTTCTCTTCTTGCTGGCAGATACGCTGGGCCGTACCATCATTCGCCCCTATGAAATGAATGCGTCGGTGATTCTGGCGATTGTGGGCGGCATTGCCTTTGTTATTTTGCTTCGGAAAGGCGGAGGGATCTATGGAAAATAATAAAGTGAGCTTTGAAGTAAAAAATCTCTCCTTTGCTTATGAAAATAAGCTGGTTCTGCACAATCTGAACTTGCAGATTCCAAAAGGGAAGATTACCACCCTCATTGGGCCAAATGGCTGCGGCAAATCCACGCTGTTCCAGCTGCTGACAAAGAATCTGACACCGTCTCAGGGCGAAATCTTCCTGAATTCCATCCCCATTCATCAACTGAACCTTCGGGACTTTGCAAGAAAGGTGGCCATTGTCCACCAAAACAACACAGCTCCGGGAGATTTGACGGTGGAACAGCTGGTGGCCTATGGCAGAATTCCATATACGAAAATGGGACGTTCTGCCTCCACCCAGGAAG
>CAUWEI010000223.1:0-3224 GCA_963557675.1 uncultured Oscillospiraceae bacterium
CCTCCCTGGTGGTAACAAGGACATGGTACGCCTTCTACGGATGTGTGTTGACTATTGCGTACACTGAGGATTGTATGGAAATAATGACCATGAACATACCGGAAAGTTCGCTGTTTAACGGAATCGACGAGCTGGACACCAGCTGGTTTGCAAACAAACAGCGTGTGCCTTATGTGGCAAACGGATGGTACGACGTAGACCGTATGGACCCTGATGTATGCGCCTTGGGTGAAACACTGCAATGGCACAACTATATTGCCAAACCTACCGATTATTACAAAATTGGTGGTACGCCGTTGCTTGCACTCCGTTGCGGAAATGGTGCCGTACTGATCAGTTCTGTACGAACGGATGCGGATGATGTGGACCCGTTGGCGTGCCGTCTTACCGGCAACACACTGACCTGGGATTTTGACGAAATTTAACCCCAGCCAATGGAATTAAAATACGATCAGCTCTATGGAGGATATAAACTATGAAAATGACATTCCGCTGGTATGGGTCCCAAAGTGACAGCATTTCTCTGAAGCAGATCAAGCAGATTCCAGGTGTATCCGGCTTGATGGGAGTCTTAGACTGGAAAGCTGCCGGTGAAGTCTGGACCGAAGAGGAAATCAAAAGTTATGTGGATGAGGTCCATGCAGCTGGATTGGAAATGGAAGTCATCGAGTCTGTGAATGTCCACGAAGACATCAAAATGGGGCTTCCTTCCAGAGATATTTATATTGCGAATTATTGCACCACCATCCGCAATTTAGCAAAATACGGGATTAAAGTCATTGTTTACAATTTTATGCCAGTGTTCGACTGGCTGCGTACAGATCTTGCTAAAGTAATTCCGGAAGATGGGTCCAACTCGCTGTACTATGACGAGGCAGAGCTTGGTACTATGACTCCTTTGGATTTGGTCCGCAGTACCATGGAAAGCACCAATGGTTTCACGCTGCCTGGTTGGGAACCTGCACGCCTTGCAGAATTGGAAACAACGCTTTCTCGTTACAAAGCCATCACTGCGGATGATCTCCGTGCCAATTACAAGTATTTTCTGGATGGCATTATTCCCACCTGTGAAGAATGTGGAGTAAAGATGGCAGTGCATCCCGATGATCCTGCATGGCCTGTTTTCAATCTGCCCCGAATTGCTCACAGTCAGGATGATTTTGATAAAATTATTGCTTTGCACGATTCTCCTTGCAATACCTTGTGCCTTTGCACTGGTTCACTGGGTTCCAATCCTGAAAATGATCTGCCTGCCATTATCCGTCACTTCGGCGAAATGAATCGCATTGGCTGCCTTCATGTGCGCAACGTCAAGCATTTGGGTTATCGGAAATTCCGTGAAGCAGCCCATCTGTCCGAGGCTGGTGATCTGGATCTGTATGAAATTATGAAGGCAGTCTATGACACATGTCCCGATACTTATATCCGTCCTGACCATGGGCGTATGATCTGGGATGAGGTTGGCCGTCCTGGTTATGGCCTGTATGACCGTGCACTTGGTGCGGTATATCTCAATGGCCTTTGGGAAGCCATCTGCAAAGCAAATAAAAACTAAAATCAGATTTCCGGAGGAAGAAGAAATACCATGCTGATGCTGAATTATGATGGCCTGCAAGATCGTGCAGGCTGGAAAGCAGCAGGCGTTGCCCTGCCAAACTATGACTGGAAAGAAATGTGTGCTGAAACAAAAGAAAATCCGACATGGATTCATTTTGGCGCAGGAAATATTTTTCGTGGATTTATTGCCAAACTACAGCATGATCTGCTCAACCAGGGACTGGTAAAAAGCGGTATTGTCGCAGCCGATACGTTTGATTATGACAATATTGACAGGATCTACAATGCACATGACTCACTGAGTTTGCTTGTGCTGCTTCTCCCTGATGGTACCATGAAAAAAGAAATTGTTGCTTCTGTTGCTGAGGGCCTGAAAGTGGGCAGCATGTACCCTGATGAAATGGAAAAACTCAGGTCCATGTTCCGAAATCCAAGTTTGCAGATGATTTCATTCACCATTTCCGAAAAAGGGTATGCCCTTAAAAACCTTCAGGGAGAATTTTTGCCATTTGTTCAGGCAGATTTTGAAAAGGGCCCGACTAACTGTAGCCATGCTATGTCGGTTGTGACTGCCATGCTTCTGGAGCGTTACAACACCTGTAAAGCTCCTCTTGCTGTAGTCAGTATGGACAACTGCTCTCACAATGGTGAAAAGCTGCGTAACTGCATTATGACCGTGGTGGATCAGTGACTATCCCGGGGGATTGTTCCAGAAGGGTTTTCGGAATGGGTCCGTAACGAGAAAAATGTGTCTTTTCCTTGGTCTATGATTGATAAGATTACGCCAAGACCTGCTAAGGTGGTGGAAAACGCATTGGCAGACTGCGGCATTGCCAATATGACACCCATAATTACCTCCAAGAATACCTTTGTGGCCCCCTTTGTCAATGCAGAAAAGCCTCAGTATCTGGTCATTGAGGACAGTTTCCCCAATGGACGACCTCCTCTGGAAAAAGCAGGTGTGTACTTTACTGACCGTAACACTGTAAATCAGACTGAGAAAATGAAGGTTACCACATGCCTTAATCCCCTCCATACAGCACTGGCGGTTTATGGCTGCATGTTGGGGTATACTTCCATTGCTGCTGAGATGGAAGATCCAGAACTCAAAGCCCTGGTAGAAGGTATTGGATATAAGGAAGGTCTTCCTGTTGTGGTCAATCCTGGTATTTTAAGTCCCAAAGACTTTATTGCTGAAGTTGTTAACAAGCGGTTACCCAATCCTTTTATCCCGGATATGCCTCAGCGGATTGCAACCGACACCAGCCAGAAAGTAGCGATCCGATTTGGTGAGACCATCAGAAGTTACGCTGCCAGGGAAGACTTAAACCCTGCATCTTTGAATTATATTCCATTGGTCATTGCGGGATGGCTGCGCTATTTGCTGGCTGTAGATGATACTGGTACTGCAATGGAATGTTCCAGCGATCCTATGCTGGAGGAACTGCAAAAGCAGCTTTCGTCCGTTAAGTTGGGCAACCCGGAATCTGCAACGGATGAGGTGCTGAAACCGATTCTTTCCAACGATTCTTTATTTGCTGTTGACTTGTACGAAATTGGTTTGGCTGGTAAGATTCAGGCCTTCCTGCAGGAGATGCTGGAAGGTCCTGGCGCAGTCCGTGCATGCCTGAAAGCACATGTATAAAAAGTCGCCGGTTCGGAGATTC
>CAUWEI010000224.1:0-3217 GCA_963557675.1 uncultured Oscillospiraceae bacterium
AACCTTCATAAGAATATACAATATGTTTTCTTTCAATCCAAACAAAGTTATCCTCGTTTTATCGGACCATAATTCTCGTTGATCGTTCATTCTTTTATGGAGATGTCTAATTATGTACAATTTTGAAAAAATTGCCGCAGCACTCCCTTTTTTGCGTCAGGCATTCAATCCTGATGCTGAAATTTTGCTTTGTGATACAAAGAAAATTCTTTATGTAGAACATCCTCTTTCAGAACGCAGCAAACCCGGTAATCCCATTGGGGACATGGAGTACTCTTTTATAACAGAAGGTACCTATAAAACCCAGGACAGTGTCCTGAATTATCATTCTTTATCTCCTTGGCACGAACATTTTCGTTCCTCTACCTATTTTATTAAGGAAGGGACCACGGAGCTTGTGGGCTTTTTGACCGTCAATCATCAAATCGAGCCGTTGTTAAAGATGCGAGAAATGTTAGATTGTCTGATCAATGGAACCGCCTCTACTTTCCATGCTGCTCAATCCAATGATTCCTCAAAAAGTCAGCATACCTCGTCCCTACCTGTCAGTCACTATGAGGGAGTCCATATCGCCATCAAAGACATCATTCAGTCTGTCCTCGATGAATTCTTAACTTCTTTTGCAATACCAATTGACCATCTTACCGCCGCAGAACGGATTCAGATTGTCCGCGAATTAGACCGTCGTGGGGTATTTCTGGTAAAAGGCTCCATTGCAGAAGTGGCACAACGCCTCAATTGTTCTGAGGCCACCATCTATCGCTACTTGCAGCAACTGCCCTAGTTTTTCCTTTCCAATTGCGAAAGATTTTTGTTTATTGGCAACGGCATTAAAAGATGTATACGGCATCCCGGTTAAATAGAGATACATATATTTACATAGTAACCTCCCTTTTGAAATAAAATTTTGCTTTCTTTCTCCCGCCCCATACGGTCTCCGTGTGGGGCTTTTTCACACCGTTTTATAAGAACTTTCCGCTCCGCAGCAACTCATTATTTAATGTACCGCTCAGAAGCAATTCCACGCAACCCACTTCTTCCACAATGTTCCACAAGAATTCTTGCTTTATTTTCCACAGCTTTTCTGGATGGAACCGGCTCCCCCATAATAAACCCAAACGATGGGATTTTTCATTCCAGAGTACTATTTCAGGCCATTTTTGGGGGATTGTAATAAATTCCACAGGACCTGTGGAATTCTTTTTAAGTACTGTGTCTACCCCCATGTGCCTTGTTTTTTTTGATTCCCTATGTTAGTATATAGGGTGAGAATTTGTTTCAATTTTTCTGTACACATCTTATCCACAATTATACCACAACCATCATAGAGAGAGGAGCCCCGTTGTATGTATTCATCCGCCTATGTCTGGGCAAAGGTTCTGAATCATTTGGAGAATCGGTTGACTCCCGCTGTTGTTTCCAGCTGGTTTGAAGACGCAGAAGTGGTGGAGCTCACTGAGGACAAGCTGATTTTATTCACAGCCTCCGATTTTCGCAAAGAGATTATTTTGAAGCGTTGCACCGACTATATTAAAGATGCCATGAAGGAGATTTTTAACTCCGATGTGAGTCTGGAAGTATTCGGACCCGAGGAACTGGCAGCTTATAAGTCCAAGGGAAAAAGCAATACTTCCATGAGCTTCAACCCCCAATTTACCTTCACCAACTTCGTGGTTGGTTCCTCCAACCGATTCGCTCACAGTGCAGCCATTGCTGTTGCAAACAACCCCGGTCAAATTTATAACCCTCTATTTATTCATGGCCCTGCCGGCGTTGGTAAAACCCACCTTTTGTACGCAATTGCCAACGAATTAAGAAGAAAAAATCCCGATTACAAGGTAGTGTATATCAAAGGCGATCAATTCACGAACGAACTCATTAGTGCATTGCAGACTGGTAAAAACGTAGAATTCCGGAACAAATACCGGGAAGCAGACCTGTTTCTGATCGATGATATTCAGTTTATCGCCGGTAAGGAAAGTACCCAGGAAGAATTCTTCCACACATTTAATCAGCTCTATGAAGCACACAAGCAGATCGTTATGACTTCCGACCGGAAACCCAGCGATATGCTGACTCTGGAAGATCGTCTGCGGACCCGTTTTGAATGGGGTCTTTTGGCCGATATTCAGCCCCCGGACTACGAAACTCGTATGGCAATCCTAAAAAACAAGGCCGTTTCCCTGGGTTTGGACCTCAGTGACGACATTTGCGACTACATTGCCAACAATATTACCAATAATGTCCGGCAAATTGAGGGTACCGTGAAGAAAATTTTGGCATATCGGGACCTCAATGATATGCCTTTGGATCTTCCCAATGTTTCCCGTGCCATCAGTGATATGTTTAAGGTAGAAGGCAACGCCGTTCCGACCCCCTCGCTCATCATCAATCAGGTAAGTCGGTTCTATTCCATTGATGAATCGGTCATTCGCGGCACCTTGAAAAACAAAGGAACCGCCGAAGCTCGGCAGGTTGCAATGTACCTCATCCGCCAGCTTACCAATCTGTCTCTTCCCGAAATCGGTCGGGAATTTGGACGGGATCACTCTACCGTTTTGCACTCCATCCGCAAAGTGGAGATGAATTTGAAAACTCCCTCCTCTCCCCTTCAGGCCACTGTTCGGGATATTACCGCCAATATTAACTCTTCTCTGTAAGAGCCGATTTTTTCAACAGCGGCTGTGGATATAGGGGCAGTATACCCAGATACTTTTCCACAGCCCACAGTGGATAAAGGAAAACTTTTCTGTGGACAACTGATCCGACAAAAATTTTCCCCAACCCCTGTGGAAAACCATCGTTTTGTCCACAATTTTCTGTGGACACGCAGCCCCTGATTTTCAAGGGCTTGAGACGGTTTTCCACATAAGTTTCCTCTACTACTATTGCTACTACATTTCTATCTCTCTGTTTATAAAAATAGAGAGAATTTTGGATCGAAGGAGAACGCTCTATGAGGTTTACCTGTGAAAAAAGTTCTTTAGTGGCTGCCATTTCGGTAGCCAGCCGTACTGTGGCGCAAAAGAGCACCCTTCCTGCCATCGAAGGTATCTTCTTCCGGGCCGGAATGGATTTGCAGCTGACCGGTTTTAACCTGGAAACTGCAATTACAGTATCTGCCGAAGCAGATATTCTGGAAACTGGCGCCTGCATTATGCCCGCTCGCCTGCTTTTTGACATCGTCCGCCGGATGCCGGAAGGCCCGGTTTCCGTG
>CAUWEI010000225.1:0-3188 GCA_963557675.1 uncultured Oscillospiraceae bacterium
GGCTTGTAAATTCTCAAAATTTTTTTAGTCCCTACTTGACACAAGAAGATATGTCACGTTTTGGACGTAACAATGCCATGTTCATGTATTATGTGGAAGAAATCTTTCCTAATAATGATATTTTGTTTATTGCTTTGAATGATGATGTCGATACAAGATTTGATGAAAACGAGATGATGCCGTTTAAATCTATTATGAATGAGTATTATGCTCGTGATACATCAAAGAAAATCCGAAGCGTAAAAAAGACAACAGCATTGAGTGGTGGGTTCTGCGGTTCATTTGCACCTTATGGTTATGTGGTGGACCCAGAGAACAAAAGAAAGCTATTGGTTGATTCTGATACAGCACCTATTGTCAAACGAATTTTTGAATTATCGAAACAGGGCAACAGCGTTCATCAGATTGCGAGAACCTTGTGCGAGGATGGTGTTCTGATTCCGAGAGCATACAGGGCAATGAAGAACGGCACTCTGGAAACAAGTACAGGATTTAAGTTTCCAACGGATTGGGTAGCAAAGAATGTGAAGATGATTTTGGAGAATCAAGTGTACCTGGGACATATGGTTTCTCATAAGACACAGACCAAATCATTTAAGAATAAGAAGCCGGTTGCAGTTCCGAAAGAAGAATGGATCATAGTACGGAACACCCACGAAGCGATCATTGATGAAGAAACCTTTGAACTGGTGCAGAAATTCATCAGTGTAAAAAAACAGCCGAATAAAACAGGACGTCCTAATATATTTGTGGGTCTTGTGAAATGCCCGGATTGTGGTCGCAACATGGCGTTTTCTAATCCAAATGGAAGGGAGCCTCGCTTTCGCTGCAGAACTTATGTAAGGAATAGCAATCTTTGTACAACACATGCCATTTCTTATGAGGCGTTGCAACAGATTGTTATGAGTGATATTCAAAAGCATATTAAGAATATGGAAGCCTTAGGAGATCAGTTTATACAGGAAATGCACGAATTGAGCGAAAAAGGCGGCAGTAAGAAAATCAAACAGTTCGAGAAAGACTTGGAAGTAGCAGAAAAACGGATTGCAGAAATTGATAGTGTGATTATGAAGCTCTTTGAGCAGAATGCACTCGGTAAGATTTCTGATGAACGCTTTGAAAAGATGTCCTCAGCTTATGAAAGTGAGCAGAAAGAACTTGCTCAAAAAAGAGACGAATTAAGAACTAAAATCAGAGCGGAAGAAAAGAAAACACAGAGTACCAATCAATTTTTGGAAACAATTCGTAAGTATGAAACAGTAACAGAACTGAACCGTTCTATGCTGGTGGAGCTGATTGATAGTATTTATGTATATCAGGCAGAGGGAACCGGCAAAGATCGTAAGCAAAGAGTGGAAATTAACTATCGTTTTCTTGCGGGGTCTCAATGTGGTATCGCCTGATGGCAATGGACGAGTGGGTCGCCTGCTCCTTTTCAAAGAGTGTCTGCGAAATAACATTGTACCCTTTATCATTACAGAAGAGCTGAAAATGTTCTACTATCGTGGTCTGCATGAATGGGACAGGGAACGAGGTTATCTGCGGGATACCTGTCTGACAGCACAGGATCAGTTCAAGGCGTACTTGGACTATTTCCGTGTTCCCTACGAGAAGGATTGAGCAATCGCTTTTTCTTTGTTTTCAGCGGTGCAGATTCTGCACTCTAAAAAATCGCACATGACTCAAAAATATGCAGAATTTTGACCCAAACCGTGACCCACAAAGATAAGATGCGTGTGTTTGCGTGGCACACAGTGTCGTTGCCGTTTTGGGTAAATGCCACTGCTGTGTCATTCTTCTCTCCTCCGTGAAAAAGTCATTTGTTCTTGAAATTCAAATCCTGCTAACAGCTGTAAAACGCTGCGTTTTTGCGGGTTTATGACCCAAACTTGTACCCAATTGCGGAAAGAGGACAATGGACACAACACTTCTAAACAGGGCAGAAGAGCAAATGCCCTTGGAGCGAATACCGCACAATATGGCTACAAAGTGCCCGTTGTCCACGCTATGAGGACATTTGGGAGCAGGATGCCGCAGGTTCGAATCCTGTCACTCGGACCAAATAAGAACTGACAGTTGACGTAATTATCAGCTGTCAGTTCGTTTTTTATGCACATAGCCTTTTCTTGAATTAAAAACCAGTCCTTCATTTAAGTTTTGAACTCTTAAAACTGCACATAATACATGTATCGAAATGCTTCGAAAAGTGCCGAACTTTGGACTTTGAAGATCAGTACGATTCAATGTATGAAATAGCTTTCAAGAGCACAAAGGATGATTTGTAAGTCTCTGCACAAGGAGGATTTATTCTAATGAAAGAAAAAGGATTTGATGAAGCATCACACAAATTATTAGATGGGGAAAACATACAAACATCAGAATTCGTAAAAAGAAAAATGGTGACCATTCGCTCTGTTTTGCCAAGTAAAACAGAGAAATCGAAAGCTTTAGGAATTTGGTCCCCTGTTGTGGTAATTGCAGCTTGCTTGCTATGTGTTTTGGTGCTGGTAATGGCTAACTTCAGCGCAGTCTATGCACAGGGCTCGAGATGCACCCCTGCGGATGGAGATTTGATTCGTGTGTTTACCGTCCGAAATTATTCTTATTCGGATCCCAATCACGAAATGGATATTGATGTCCCCAATATATCCGATCCTCGATACAGTGAAGCTGCCGACCAGATCAACAAGGATGTAGACGAATTTACCACCGAACTGGCAGAGCAGTTTTATAAAGAGCTGGAAGCTGTGGGTGATAAAGGTCACGGCGCAATTTTTGTAGATTATGAGGTCCTTATGAACAGAGAAAATTGGTTTACCTTGAAGTTGACTGTTAACAGCGTGACTGGCAGCAGTAACAGTTATTATAAAATCTACAACATCGACAGAAATACCGGGAAAATCGTAACATTCTCCGATCTGTTCCGCATATCGGATTTTGACAAGGTTATTAAGCAGGACATTATGAAGCAGATGAAAGAGCGAACGGAAGAAAACAACACGCTGGTATACTTTACAGATAAGGAGGATATGTGGGAAATCTCGGATAAACAGAACTTTTATTTTAGCGAAAACGGTGAACTTGTCATTCCCTTTGATAAATATGAAGTTGCTCCAGGCTCTATGGGAAATCCCGAGTTTACAATCAACAAAGGGACGCTTAACTGTATTTTAAAACCTGAATATCAG
>CAUWEI010000226.1:0-3170 GCA_963557675.1 uncultured Oscillospiraceae bacterium
GACTCAGCCCGATCGAAACTGTTTGGGGGGTGGGTTATAAATGGAAAAAAGAAAATCTTCCGTAAGCCTTTCTTTTATCCTTTTACGTTCTGGCTTCACAACGATGGTCTGTATGCTGATTTGCTGTGTTTTATGGTATGCTGCCCTGAGCTATGTCGAAAGCAGAGAAATTGTCTACCCAGGGTATGTGTCCAACCAGCAGGTCGAGCAAATGATTTCTCAAAGCCCGGATACCTTTGTGATGCCGGATGATCATTTTCTGGCCGAGTATACCTTGTTTGATCAGGAAGGAAATCTGACTATCAGCAATGTGGAGGGTAAAAAACGCAGTTCCCTTTTAGAGAAAGCAAATAAAAACAGTGTCAATACATTGCGGCATACCTATGCGGATGGAAGCTATGTGATTTTCGGCTGGCATTTCAGAAAGGAATTTGCAAACCCGGTGTGGCGTGCTTCTTTGCCCCCTTTTGAATCTCTATGGTGGACAACGCTTGGACTCGCATGCGTACTTTGTTGGTTGCTGAACGCTTTGTGGCTTCGCAGTCGATTCGTTGCAAAACTACAGCTATTCCGTGATGTAAGCGAAAAGGTAGGCGCTCAGGAATTGGATTTTACAATCCCACACGCCGGAATCAAGGAATTCGACCAGGCTTTGGGGGCCATGGAACGGATGCGTCAGGCACTCTATTGTTCCCTTAGCTCTCAGTGGGCTGCTCAACAGCAGCGAGATTCGGAAATGGCTGCACTAGCTCATGATCTAAAAACTCCGATTACCTTGATTGGCGGCAATGCGGAACTTCTTTTAGAAGATGAATTGCGGGAAGATCATCGCAAAATGGTAGAAACTATTTTGGAAAGTAACAGTCGGGCAAAGCAGTATGTAGGAAGCTTGCTGGAAGCGTCCCGTGGTGAGGACGAAGCATTTGAAAGCGTATCGTTAGAAAATTCTTTTGAGGAGTTATGCCAGACTGCAAAGCCAACAGCACAGGCAAGGAAAATTCACTTACATTCTGTCAATGATTTAAGTGGCTGTGCAACAATACAAAAGCACCATCTGCTCCGTGCAATCGGTAATGTGGTACAGAACGCTATTGAATATACACCAGAAGGTGGAACCGTCACAGTGAAAGGTTCTATGGTTGAAGGCGGATGGAAGGTCATTGTGTGTGATGAAGGCCCAGGCTTCAGCAAGCCTGCAATCCTTCATGCCACAGAGCGGCTATGGCGTGGAGACAGCGCAAGAGCATCTACCGGACATAATGGACTGGGCCTGTGGTTTGCATCACAGGTTATCCAAAACAACTCTGGACAAATCCAGCTGAGTAACAGCGAAGATGGTGGCGTTGTGGTTATGAAGTTCATGCAGACGATTCAAGATTGCAATTCGCATCATCCAGTCACAGAGTAAAGCTACACCAATCGAATGACTTATTCCTAATCTATATCAGTTTATTATTTCTGCAACTTTCATAAAGTACAAACCAAAGGCGACCAACCGTAACAATGATATGTACCCCCTTTACTGGACATCCAGTAGAGGGGGTACATATCAGTTTCGGCTCATAAGGAAAAAAGAAAGGGAATTCATATAAAGTTGCAACATAATAACCGCAAAATCTTCGGCGTATAAAACACGGCAGTACCCGATTTTTCGGGTACTGCCGATAACTGTTTTATGAGCTCTTGAACATATCCGTGTGCTCTTAATATCTCTTATTCTTGTTCCTTCATGGACAGGTCCAAGATTTTTCCCATATCGTCTTTCAGGAGCATTGCATTTCCTTCCATGGTCTGAGTCAATGCTTTATCTCCCTTGGCATCCTTAGAGCGATAGGCCATAATCTTGTCCAGCTCTGCTCCGTCTGCCACGTCATAGACATTGAACTCTATTTGGACTTCGTCTTTCATCAATTTTTTACTTACCCGTGATACAATGCAGACCTGCCCTTCTTTAATCTCTCCCTTGGCAAGGGCCATTTCCGTCAAAGCAGTATTCAGTTCAATCTTGTCTTCCTTTTCCAGCCAACTGGCCTGGTTGGAACTATTGTAGTTATATACAAGGTAAGAACCGGTGCAGGTAACCGCCAGCACAAACAGCACCAGAAGACCTGCCGCCATCTTTTTAGTTAGTTTCAGGTCCGAACCTGAGAAATAGACCAGTCGCAGCTTGTACATAATGGGCAGCATTACCGACATAAATAGCACCAGGAAGATAGCCTCTATCGGGAACATACATAGATTCTTTGCGATTTTCGGCAGTTGCATCCAGGTGTAGCTCTTTCCCAGTATCATCTTATAGTACAAACTCATCAAGGGAATGTCCATGATAATGTTCACAAACAAATCAATGCAAAACCGGCTCATGGTCAGCCGGAAAACACTCACCTTTGCACGGTACAAAAACAGTGCAAAAATCACACTGCCCGCAATCTCAGTGAAGATGAACGGAAAGAAATACGGGCCATTGGGAAATAGGATACATCCCAGTGTATCAGAAACCATGGCCGCCAGAGCCGCTACTACCGGACCAAAGGTCATAGCACCCAACGCATTGGCAAAAAACGCAATGTTAATCTTCAAGTTAGGTGCCAATGGAATGGCCAGACCCTTCATTGCCACACGCAGAGCAATCATCAGGGCCGCAAAAACCAGCATTTTGGTGTTCTTTAGCTCTGCAAAGGCATCTACCCAATATGCTTTGCAAAATGGGGTTGCGTAGAGAGTGGTTGATTTCGTTTGAGTTTTCATGGATTTTTCCTCCTTTTGATTCGGGCACAGCTCCAAATCTCCAGCATTTACCACCTGGCATCTCGACAAAAAAATCCCCATACAGCCAGTTTGGCCGATGGGGAGAAATAATGTTAAGATTTCGTACCAGTGGGGTAGGCAGATACCGGGCAGTCCGGGCCGCATTGCCCAACCGAGTATCGATGCTACATACAGGAGGTTTCCATCAGGAGGTTTCCACCAATATGCAACAGCGGGTGCAGATTCTCTATCGCAGGCAAAGCCCTTCGTCCGCCAGACAACTCCCCATTATGGCAGCACTTCACGCAAAGAATCTTACTCTGTTCGTGGCCTATCTTACACGATATTCATGCAAAAGTAAATACCCATTTTACATAAATGAAAATTTTTCCCAATTTCTCCGGAACTTCTCAGCATATCCT
>CAUWEI010000227.1:0-3162 GCA_963557675.1 uncultured Oscillospiraceae bacterium
CCGTTTTCGGAGCCCCCTCCTCCTGTGCCGGCTGAGACTGCTGAGGTCTCTGGGGTTTGGGCCGATTCCGACGGCGAGACTGCTCCGGTTTTCCCTGGGGGGCGTTTGGCTCCGGATTGGCCTTGGGGGACTCCTCTCTGGGCTTCTGCTCTTCCGGTTTCCGCTCAACAGGCTTCTTTCGGCGTCGCTGCTCTTCTACTTTGGGTTCCTCCTGATTCTCTTCCTGCTCCTCCACAATATCATCGGGACGATAGCGGAAGCGAATGGGGTCTAAGTGCATAGAAGGCTCTTCCGAAGTCATAACCGGCTTGGGACGTTTCCCATTTCCGGAAATGGGAGCCAAATCCGCCGGGATGGGAGGATCATTTTTCTTTGCTTTTCCGTTTCGCAGAACGCAAATTTCTGCGTTGGGATAAACATTGATATTTTCAGGCTCCTCTTCCATACGAACCTTGACGCTCTGACGCAGGAGATTGACCTCTACAACGGTACCACGGCCATCGGGCGTATCTACAAAAGATTCCGCCTTTGGGCTGGTTTTCAACAAATCTTCATAGGCTTCCTGCTCATATTTGAGGCAGCACATCAATCTGCCGCAGGTACCGGAAATCTTGGTAGGATTGAGGCTCAGATTCTGAGTCTTTGCCATCTTAATCGACACCGGCTGGAAGTCTTCCAGGAACTGAGAGCAGCAGAAGGGTCTGCCGCAGATGCCCAGACCGCCAATCATCTTGGCCTTGTCCCGGACACCGATCTGCCGCAATTCAATGCGGGTGCGGAAAATGCCTGCCAAATTCTTTACCAGCTCCCGGAAATCCACCCGGTCGTCTGCTGTAAAGAAGAACAGAATTTTACTGCCGTCAAACGCATATTCCGCAGACACCAGCTGCATTTCCAGCTTGTGCTCCTGAATTTTCTGCTGGCAAATCTCATAGGCCCGCTTCTCCTTGGCCCGGTTTGCGGTCAGTGTGCGCTCGTCATTCTCCGTAGCAAGGCGCATGACCTTACGCAGAGGCGGCACAATATCCCGAAACGGAACTTGATGGTTTCCGGCTGTACAGATGCCGTATTCCGGGCCACGGGCCGTCTCAATAATTACATGAGCACCGGTAGGCACGTCAAATTCTGCTGGGTCAAAATAATATACCTTGGAGCCTGCCCGGAACTGAACGTCTACAACGTCCACCGGGGTATTCTGATCCGGCGCCATAGGTCCACCGGCAATGACCGGAGAGTTCTGATTTTCTTCGTTCATGGTATTCTCCTTCTGCCTCAAATGGGCACATATATGGACTAAACAGCAGGCAGATCATCGAAGCTGCCAGACCAGATTTCCGCAGATCGCACCCACCGAAATATTGCCCTGCAAGTACTCCAAGCTCTTTTGCAATGTCTCCACCCCATGGGTGAGGTCCTTTGAAGTACGTCCCATAGCCAGCTGGCGGCTGAACGGGTCCATGGGGGGCAGTCCTGCCCGGCAGGTCAGTGCGGAGGACAAAAGATCCCGCCATTGGCTCAAAATCGGTGCCACCTGTTCCCGCTTCATCTTCTCCATGGGAACCAGCAGCCGCAAAAGCCGCTGATGATTCTTGGTGCAGTAGCTTTCTACAAATTCGATGGTCTGGGGATACCAGCCACCGCCCTCTTGCATAAGCGTTTTCGCCTGTCCCAGCCAACCGCCGCTTCGATTTGCAGCAGCCACCCGGGTTTCCTGGGTCGAGTCCGGAAACTCCTTTTGCAGTTCCCGCTCCACAACGTCCACGGGCAGGGGTTGGAGCTTCAGCTCCACACATCTGGAACGCACCGTCGGAAGAAGCTTGTCCGGATTGTCCGTAAGAAGCAGAAACACCCCATAGGCAGGCGGTTCTTCCAGCACCTTCAAGAGGGCATTCTGGCCCTCCAGGTTCAAATTCTGAGCCTTTGGTACATAATAAATCTTCCGATTGCCCTCATTGGGGCGAATGAACAAATCCTCTCTGGCACTGCGAACCAGTTTGACCGGGATATTCTTATGCTCTGTGTCGTCTACGGTAATGAGGTCAGGGTGCTGGTTATTCAGGGCCTTCCGGCACTGGTTACAGATACCGCAGGGTTTTGCGCCCTCGCTTCTGCACAAAAGTGCCGCTGTTAAAAGTCTGGCCAGAGTCCGTTTGCCGGAACCTTCCGGGCCGGAAAGCAAATAAAAGTGGGCAGCTCGCTGACGATCCACCGCCGCCGATAGATTACATTTTAGTTGTTCGTTGCCCAAAAAACCTGGAAACTCCATGCCTGCCTCCTGCTGATAAAATCCTACCCCATATTATAACACATTCTTTTGATTTTTCCACGTTTATTTTCTTACTGTACTTTGGATTTTTCCATTCCGGGCAAATATCGACTGGAAAGTGTCTGTACCATCTCGGTATAGGTCTTTTGACAGTCTTCCCACCTGTGCTTCTTCAGGTCTTCATAGCAGGATGAGAGATAGGTCTCCCACAGCTCCGGATACACCCGCTCCGGGCAGTCTGTGTAATCAATGGCCGTTACGATAGCCGGTGCAATCTCATAATACTGGTCAATCAGCTCTGGGCTGTGTTCCTTCATATAGGTATCTCGAAAATGGCGAAATGCAGTTAATTCCGGGCAATCATCGGGCTTTCCTGCCATTTGGCATACTGCGGTGGTGATAAAACACAGTCTCCTATTTTCAAAACCACCCATGATGTTTTCGTAGCTGGTAAGAGAAAAGACCTTTTTAGGATATTGCTCCAACCATTTCTTGTGAAGCATCTGGCAGAACGCTTCTCCGGCAGGGTCCCCAAGAGAGCGAATCGCCGGAACAAGGAGTAGACAGATTGTGATTTTTGCATCATTTAACAGGCTGTCCGAACTCCGGGTGGATTTCTTATGGCTGAGGCTCCAAGTCTGTAAATCTTTCATCAAGGAATCTGCCAATTCCTCCAAAGGAGCACCGGGCACCTGAGCCGCCAGAGGCAATGCCTCCAACACCTCCCGATTTTCCTCTACATACTTCTTAAAATGGTTGGGAAACGCCTTGGCATTCAAATATCGAAAGGCATCCAAATATCCGGTCACTGCGCCGGGCAAGCCTTGTTTTGCCTTCTCGAAGGAGATCTGTGCCTCTGTATCGTCCACCTGCGCCTGTTTTCTCAGGTCTTCTGC
>CAUWEI010000228.1:0-3128 GCA_963557675.1 uncultured Oscillospiraceae bacterium
GGACAGTGCCATATTGAGGCCAACCAGGAAAACCAGGTGAAAGCCCATGGGAAAGACGGCTTTCGGGGAAGAAATGTTGTTCTGATGGCTTTGCATGACCTTTGCCAAAAGAATGGTAAAGATAATTTTGCAGATCTCAGCAGGCTGAATGTTGACGGGGAAACCGGGAATGTCCAGCCAGCTGCGGTTTCCGGTACCGCCATCGGTGCCAAAGGGGATCAGCATAAGAAGCAATACAGCATCTACTGCAAAAAGCACCTCACGCCGTTCCGCCAGACGGTCAATATCTACATTGGTTAGCAGAATGTAGGATAACACTCCCAGGACGGTTGCACCGATTTGAACAATGAGAAAGCGGCTGCTTCCCATATAGTTGGTGGTGCTGGCAATGACCACACAGCCAAAGCCGGTTGTTAGAAGACATAAAAATAATAGGACTAAGTCGCCCTTTTTACAAAATTTCTGCAAAATCCGAATGATTCTCTGCATATTTGGGACTCCTTTTTGAAACTTGAGGCTATTGTACCACTGATTTGTCGGGAAGTAAATAGGAATCGGAAGAAGCGGCCTGGATGAGGAATATTCTGGCGGAAACCTAGTTGACATTTTCGGGGGGAGTGGTATAATGTTCATACAAGTGCAAATGAGTCATTTAGGGTGTAAAGCCCTTATTTTTCTGATTAAAGGAGCATAATTATGGTATATCATATGACAGTTGCGGGTCTGGAGCGGGATCTGCCCATCTGTAAGGTTTCTGACAGCCTCTACATTGGTGCTTTCGTGATCTTTGGCGACCAGGAGCTCACCGTAGCGACTGCACGGGATCTGCTGGCAAAAGCCCCTGCTTATGATTACCTCATCACTGCTGAGGCAAAGGGTATCCCCCTGATCCACGAAATGGCCCGGCAGAATGGGGACAAGAAGTACATGCTGGCCCGGAAGGGTCCCAAGCTGTACATGACCGGCGTGTTTGAGTCCACGGTCCATTCCATCACCACCGCCAAGGAACAGAAGCTTTATCTGGACACTGCCGACGCTGAACTTATGCGTGGCAAGCGGATTCTCATTGTGGATGATGTGATTTCCACCGGTGAGTCTTTGGCAGCTCTGGAGAACCTGGTTGAGAAGGCCGGCGGCGAGATTGTAGGCCGGATGGCCATTCTGGCTGAGGGTGAGGCTCAGGATCGGGAGGATATTATTTATCTGGAGAAGCTTCCTCTGTTCCATCCCGACGGAACCATTATGGAGTAAACAAGTACCGCAGACTTGCGGACAAAACAGGCAGTTTCAAGATGAAAAGCTTGGTACTGCCTGTTTTTTGTCAATAAAACGGAGTGGCCGAAAGGAAAATAAAATGAATCGATATGATCATGTCATCCAGACCTGGGATGAGATTTTTCAAAAAGGTGAATGTGTGGTTCCATCGAAAAAAGAAAGCGGAAATCCCGTATTTGATGCGGGCCTAAAGTGGCTTACAGAGGGGACAAATACGGTTTTGGATTTTGGCTGCGGAAATGGAGTCATATTGCTTTGGTGCTGCTTATATGGTACGAAAAAGCATATCGGAATTGATTTGTCAAAGGAAGCAATCAAAAATGCAGAGCTTCGCAGCCAACGTATGAATGGCGGGGAATTCCAGTTTGTATGCGGCAGCATTGAGCAAGTGCAGAAGCTTGCTTCCGGCTCTATCGATGCAGTTGTGCTTTCTAATATTTTGGATAATTTGTATCCGGAAGATGCGCTTCGTCTACTGGAAGAAGTGAAAAGGGTATTGGTTCCGGGCGGAAAAGTGCTTGTAAAACTAAATCCACATATAACAGCGCAGCAAATTGAAGAATGGAACATCAAGGTGATTGAAGGGAATCTTTTAGATGATGGCTTGATCCTCTGGAATAATACAGAAGAACAGTGGTGCGAGATTCTGAGCAAGTATTTTACAGTAGCAAAATACGATGAAATATACTATGAAGAATACGAGCAAACAAACCGGATGTACCGACTGGTGAAATAGATTGACTCTATATGAAGATACCGAGGAGGGTTTCCTGAAAACCGTCCTCGGTATCTTGTTATTGTCTGCTTGTTTCGGATCGACTGCTTAGAATGCAGTTGCTACAGATTCATCAACTTGGTTCTTGTTGTTTTATCAAACTTTTCAAGGGCATAACGATATGCCACCCGTGGCATGGTTTTGTGATATTCTGTTAAAAATGCTTCGACGCAATTTTGATCTGTCTGAGACAATACTTTGAGCATCCAACCATATCCTTTTTGAACCAAATCATGCGGGTCCGTCATTAGGCGAGCGGCGATTTCCAATGGCAGGATTCCATCATAATCATTTTTCGCAATGGAAGGAATTAAAATGACCGCAGAAGCTCTTCTTACCCAAAAGTCCGAATCTTCTGTCCATGTAAGAATCTTTGTAAATAGTGTTTTGTCCTGCCGAAGCAATTCTCCAAATGCGTGGGTACAAAAATCGTCGCAATCGCTCCAACCATGCACATAATCTTTCAGCCACCGAAAAAACAGGTCATAGGTTTCATTGTTATATTGCTTTTTTACCCGATAGGCAAAATCAAATGCGATTACACCCATCGCCCATGTCCGCTGTTTTAATAATTGCTCGCATACAGAAAGCACTGCATCTAAGCTTTTGTCGCTCATCTGCCAAAATAATTTAGCAGATAATTTTCGTATTTCTCCGGTTGCAAGGTGCTTTCCCGCTGGAACGGCATCTTCTAACGTTTGTATGCTGCAAATCGCTTCTTCCACAATTTTATTCATGTAAAATGCTCCTAATATTTATCCTTCCATGATTATGAAACTGGTACCAGACCGTTTTTTGCATTCATATTAAGTACCGTTGTGTGATTCTTTAAAATCTCTGGGATTTCATGGGTAATTAGAATTACGATTTTATCAGGAATACTGTTCAGTATGATTTCAGCCAGTATTTCCTTGGATTCCATGTCAATTTCGGCAAAAGGCTCGTCCAAGATTAAAACATCGGAAGTCTGCCCCAGAATTAGGGACAGAAGAATCTTTTTCTTTTCTCCGCCTGACATCGATCCGATTGCAGAATCATCACCGTTACGGTTCTTTTTAATTTTGTTAATAAGTTCAAT
>CAUWEI010000229.1:0-3116 GCA_963557675.1 uncultured Oscillospiraceae bacterium
CTGTACGTTGTTAATGACCCGTCGGCCCTCAGCCACCACATTGGGCATGGCTGCAAAGTCCGATTTTAACAGCACCAGCTGAGAAACCTGGCTGGCGGCCTGACTACCGGAGGCCATAGCAATGCCGCAATCTGCCTCACGCAGAGCCAGCACGTCATTGACGCCGTCACCGGTCATGGCAACTGTGTGACCGGCCCGTTTCAGTGCCTGAATCAGTAGCTTTTTGTTATCCGGGGTGACGCGACCAAAGACCACGCAATTTTTCACCGCTTTGTCAAAGTCCTCATTGGTTTTCAGTCTGGTGGTGTCCATGTACCGCTCCGCACCTTCAATTCCGGCTCTTCGTGCCACCTCGGACACGGTTACGGGGTTGTCGCCGGAGATCACCCGAATGGAAACGCCTTCTTTGGCAAAATACCGGAAGGTAGCCGGCGCACTGGCCCGGACCCGGTTGGTCAGAACCACCAGAGCCATAGGCCGAACGGCCTCTGGATCAAGGGCCTGATTTGCCTCCGGCTTCTGGGTGTATTGTGCCACCAACAGCACCCGGCAGCCCAGACTGGACCAAGGTGCAACGGAATTTTCGATGGAGGAATACTTGTATCCCAGCACAAATTCCGGTGCGCCAACCACAAACCAACCTTCTTTGTCAAACTGAGCCGCCGACCATTTGGTTTGGGAGTTGAATGGGATTCGGCTCCAGCACCGCCAGGGATCGGCCTTGGCAAATCGTTCTGCCATAGCCTTGCCCGTATCATTTTCCGGCTCTTCTCCGGAATACAGGGCAGAAAGTACCTGTTCCAGATATTCCGGACTGTCTTTTTCCGGGTCCAGAGGCACCAAGTCCTGCACCTCCATCTTGGACTCCGTAATGGTTCCGGTTTTGTCCACACACAGTACATCTACACGGGCCAAGGTTTCAATGCAGTTCATATCCTGCACCAATACTCGTTTTTGTGCCAGCTTCATGGCAGATACGGCCATAGCCACACTGGTCAAAAGGTACAAGCCTTCCGGAATCATGCCAATGAGGGCCGCCACCGTGGTTTCCACCGCCGTTGTAAAGTGCATTTCCAACGTGTGGAACTGTCTGTAAAACAGCACACAGCCCACCGGAATCAGTGCAAAGCCTACCACTCGAATCAGTCGATCCAGAGACCGCATCATTTCCGATTGTGTGGCATGGACGTCCTTTTTGGCGGCAGCGGAAAGCTTGGCGGCAAAGGCATCCGGTCCAACCTGCGTCAACTGGGCTCTGCTTCGTCCTGCCACCACGAAGGAGCCGGATTTTAATTCGTCACCCGGTTTTTTAATGATGGCATCCGCCTCACCGGTGATAAGCGATTCATTGACCTGAATTTCACCGGTACGAACCACACCGTCTGCACAGATCTGGTCGCCTGCGGACAGTTCGATAATATCGTCACGCACCAGCAGACTGGGCCGAACCCCGATAAAAACACCATCTCGCAATGTTTTTACGGAGCTTTCTGCCACGAGGGTCAGCTTGTCCACGGTTCGCTTAGAGCGAATTTCCTGAAAGATGCCAATACAGGTATTTGCAACGGCAATGACCAGAAATACCATGTTCTTGTAAGAACCTGCCACCACCAGCAGAACTGCCAAAATCACAAATATCAGGTTAAAAAAGGTGAGGGTATTTTCTTTGATAATTTGTTTTTCGGTCTTAGACGGCGGATCGCCGGGATCATTGGACCATCCCGCCTCCATTCGGACCTTTACCTGTTCCTGGGTCAAGCCCTGGGCAGGGTCCGGGTCATAGGGAGCCAGATCTTGCCGTAGAGGGGCCGCTTTGGAACTTTTTTTCTGTTTCGCCATGGTTCTCTATTCCTTCCTCTTGCTGTATTCGGGCAGACCGTTTTCTCTGTCCCACAAAATCAGCAGATGCCCCTGCTCTACAGAAATTTCTGCCCGCTGTCCTAAAAAGTGGTTGCTGACTCCCAAAGGGAAATCATAGGTAAGCTCCGCCTTCTCCAGAGGGTACTGAAGCCCACGCAAAGTAACCCCACGGGCTGCGCCTCCCTGACAAAAAACAGAGATAATTCCCGCAGCCTGGGGTTCAAAGCGAAGTTGGCCTTCCGAAAGAACGGTGGCAATGTTGGTATTTCCCACAAGGTATCCTACTGCTCCATGGCTGGCCAGATAGGACAATGCCTGAAAATTAGCAACGGTGTGATCCAGTCTAGGGCCATCCAGCGCACCATAGATCAGAAATCGTCTGCATCCCTGCTGCAAGCCCACCTTGATTGCAAGCATGGAATCGGTGTCATCTTTTTCCACCGGATAGCGGTCTACCTGTGGACCCGTTGGCACATAGCCCAGAGAATCAAAATCCCCTAAAATTCCATCCGCAGGCAGACCCAACGCCTCCAGATGCTGCAAGCCTCCATCTGCCGCCAGAATCAGGTCTTGCGGAAGGGGCTGTTCCAACAGACCGGTAAACCCTCCGGCACAGAAAATATGGCAGGTTCTCATATGAGGGGCTGCTCATTGATCATGAGCTTAAATTGCAGACCCAGACGTTCCGCCGCCTTCCGGCAGAGGATCATCCGCTGCATGAAGATCTCAAAGTAGTCCATAACGGAGCCAAACTCCGTATCAACGGTCAGTTGAAGCAGGACTTGGGTCTTTTCCTCGTTGATTTTCAGCTGGGCCTTTTGTACCGAGTAATTTACCCGGTCGTGGATGTCAAAGGTGGAAATATCCCGATTCCGGACTCTGCTCCGGCGCACATCGGCCTTGTCTGCTAGAATCAGGGCAGCGGCTACCTCATTGACTGGCACGCCGTTTCCTTCGTCGTGGTTGCCGATGGCCGTCACAATGGTGGCGATTTCCGCAGGATCGCAGTCCATATCATTTAGGATACTCCAGGCCATAATGGCACCGGACTGAGAATGTTCGGAACGGTTTACCAGATTTCCGATGTCGTGGAGATAGCCGGCAATCCGGGCCAGCTCTTGGGTTCGTTCCTCGTAGCCCAAGGTTTGGAGAATATATTTTGCCATTTCCGCCACGTGCATCACATGGGCAAAGCTGTGCTCTGTAAATCCCAGTGCAGCCAGAGACTCGTCGGCTCGAATGATGTAGGTTCGGAT
>CAUWEI010000230.1:0-3112 GCA_963557675.1 uncultured Oscillospiraceae bacterium
GTCCACATCGGCACCTCCTTTCTGGTCCGTTGGAATTGCCTTATATCAATAGAGTCGGAATTTCCGGGTCCATATTGCAGCGATTTGAAAAAAATTTTGAAAAGCCCCGAACAAACATCCTCTGTTCGGGGCTTTGGCTTAAGCAAGATTCAACTTTTTGGTAAGGAAATATCGGCTGATGAAGAAATAGACGGTGGAAAGCACAACATTTGCCACAATACCACCTGCCAAGAAGAGGCACAGCATCTGGCAGCTCTTGACCGGGAGGGAGCTGGAGGAGTTCAGCACCAGCGTTGTCATAGGGGTCGAAAACTGACTGCCGATCAAGTAGATGGTCGCAGGGATCTGCACCAGCAGACCCAGCAGCATATTATGGGCGATGTACACGGCCACAGAGGCCAGCAGCTTGTGGCTGGAGGAGTACTGTCCAATGCTCATGGCGTTGTACAGCCGCATGATGTTTTCCGTGATCTGGCTCAAAACCGCCAGCACCAGCAGCACCACCACCAGAACGCCCCAGCCCTTCACATCCAATATGGTCTGAAATACAAATCCAAGGTCCGAAAACATCTCCTGCACATCCTGCGGATGGACGGACAGAAAATAGAGGACTCCACAGCCGGCGGCCACGAAGAAGGTGAGGATCTGCCAGCTCAGCATTACCAAAAGCTTGCTGATCAGGTGCTGCCCCACCGTGACGGGCAGGGTAAAGGAGAGATAGCCCTCGTCGCTGAGCATATTTTTATAGAACCGGGTAATGCCGTAAATCATGGGGCACAGCAGCAGGGCAATGAGGGCCAGCACGCTGGCAAAGGAGAAGAGATTCATCACAATCCGGGCCAGCTGTCCCAGAAAGCTCTGGTCGTGGCGCATGGTAGAGGCCCACAGCAGGCTCAGCCGCTGCACCAGCAGCAGGAGGGCAAAGCCCCCATAGGTGGGCAGGAAAAACCGGGCCGTAGCCTTGTATTCGTGTTTAAGAAGTTTCTTTAGCATCGGAATACCTCCCGGAACAGGCCGTCCACGCTCTTGCCCTGATGTTCCCGAATGTCCTCCACGCTGGACTGGAGCAGGAGGTTTCCGTTCTGGATGAATACGACTTCATCCAGAATCCGTTCGATGTCGGAAATCAGGTGGGTAGAGAGGATAATCGTGGAATCCGGCTCATAATTATTCAAAATGGTATTGAGGATGTAGTCCCGGGCGGCAGGGTCTACGCCGCCGATGGGTTCATCCAGGAGGTACAGCTTTGCGGCCCGACTCATGACCAAAATAAGCTGAACCTTTTCCCGGGTGCCCTTGCTCATGGCTCCCAGGGTTTTGGTTTCATCGATGCCCAGATTGTGAATCATCTGTTTTGCCCGTTCGGGACGAAAATCCGGGTAAAAGTCCTGAAAATAGGCCAAAGCATCGGAAATCTTCATCCAGTTGTTGAGATAAGTCCGCTCCGGCAGATAGGAAACCAAAGCTCTTGTCTGAGGTCCAGGTTGTTTTCCGTCGATGAGGATGGAGCCGGAGGTGGGAGCCAAGAGGCCGTTGGCTAATTTAATGAGGGTAGATTTACCGGAACCGTTGGGGCCTAACAGACCCACGATACGGCCCGGTTCAATGGAAAGGGGCAAATCATGGAGGGCCTCAAAGTGGCCGTATCGTTTGCGAAGATTTTGACACTGCAAAATAGGGGTCATTGCAATTCCTCCTTCTGATAGTTATCGAGCAGTCGTTTTTGCGCCCCTCTCCATATGTAACAGGGGCAGGGATGGTTTTTAACCGATTGGTTTTGTTGTGCTGTCCTTTTCGTTTCTCCACAGGTGGTAGTCTGCCACATAATAGAACCATCCATCTTCCGAAAGGGGCTGGCATTGCGTCATGAACTGCACCCCTGGCTGAGTGGCGTCGGGGATTGCATAGGCAACGCCACATTCAATATCGCCGATTTTTCCGTACCACAGGGGGGCAGAGAAGGTATTATCTATTTTAGTGAAGGCTTTATAACCTTTTTCTCTTAGACAGCGGATTGCCGCACAAACATTCTGGTCTTCAATCTGCACGGTTTCCAAATCAGCCAAAGCGGAAAAGCCGGTATCTTTGATGAAAAAATGGTTGTATCCGGAATTTACACAATATTCGCATACGATTTTCAAGTACTCTGCATCGGTTTGAAAAGTGGTCTCGACGTTCTCTTTAGAGGGCGGGGTATCCAGTGTTTTCTTGAGGGAGAGACAACCGGACAGCAGGAAGAGCGCACAAGCCAAAGGCAAACAGAGCCATCTGCGATTCATTGCGATACCTCCTTTTCCGCTTTGGTCACCAAGTCCAAAGCCTCTTGTCTGGAAATGCCCAGCTTTCTCATTCCTTCGAGGAAGGTTTTTGCCTGCTGCAAAGCAAGGCGGAATCGAAGTTCGTCAATCATTTTCGTATCCTCCGTCACAAAACGACCGCTGGTTCGCTGTGCGAACACAAGGCCCGCCCGTTCCAGCTCCTGTAACGCCTTCTGCATGGTGTTGGGATTCACGGCAGCCTCCTGCGCCAAGGCCCGGACTCCGGGCAATTGACTGCCCGGGGGATAGACCCCGGTGACGATGCGAAGCTCCATTTCCTCTTGGAGCTGCAAATAGATAGGCCGGTTCGAATCCAAGATCCACGACATGGCATTGCCTCCTTTCGTTGTGTATCTGTATTAAGATAATAATACAGTCATACAATTTTGTCAAGGGGGGGTTGGGAAATTTTTTCCAGCCCTTAATAGAAAAAATCCCCCTTGAGACCGCTCCGAAGAAGAGGCCCCAAGGGGTGCTACAGCTGCCTAACGTTGTAAGTCCTATTTTTACGCAACAGTTTTGTACTGCCCGACTTCTTTGGAGGGTGCGGCAGAAATATGATAGAATATCCCCTCTCAGTCAAAAATCAGAGATTTTTGCCAGCTCCCCCGGAGGGGGAGCCTTTGGCACAGATGTTAGACTTATTAGAATAACTCAAACCGTTTCCCTCGTTCCTAGCCTCCCCCCACGGGGGAGGTGGCACGGCGTAGCCGTGACGGAGAGGATAAGCCTCCCCCTCCGGGGGAGGTGGCACGGCGTAGCCGTGACGGAGAGGATAAGCCTCCCCCTCCGGG
>CAUWEI010000231.1:0-3097 GCA_963557675.1 uncultured Oscillospiraceae bacterium
CGATATATTGTTGCTATATCAACGTTTGAGACCAAACACCAGAGAAGGAAAATCGACTATGATTCGTATTGTATCAGATACTTCCACAATGTATTCTTCTCAAGAAGCCCAGAAGGCGGGATTTAATGTTTCTGCACTGTCTGTGTCAATCAATGGGAAAAGTTATCGAGAATATGATGAAATAAATTCCGAGCGGTTTATGGAACTGCTGCAAGCAGGCAGCATCCCTACCAGCAGTCAGCCTGCTATTGGTGAAGTGGCGGCCCTTTATGAGCAATATCCGGAGGATGAAATTCTCAACATCACGATGGCGCAGGGACTTTCCGGAACCTACGACAGTGCGGTTACGGCGGCAAGACTTTGTGACCATGGAGATAGAATCCACGTATTTAACAGCCGGACGCTCTGCGGCCCTCATCGGTATCTGGTGGAAAAGGCGGTGCAGTGGGTGAAAGAGGGAGCCACGGTTCCGGAGATTTTGGAACGTTTGGAGCAGAAGGCTCAGACGGCTAAGAGCTATCTGGTGCCCGTGGATTTTGAGTATCTGCGCCGTGGCGGCCGACTGTCTCATCTGGTGTCCTATGTGGGACAGGTTGCCAAGCTGATGCCCATTATGACCCAGACAGAGGATGGAAGGCGTATTACGGTTTCCAGTATTCGCCGTGGTTTTTCCCATGTATTTCAGTACATTGGGGGAGCGCTGAAAAAGCGTGGGGTAGGAGAGGGCTGGAAGGTGTATATCTCCCATGCGGCTTGCAAACAGACGGCAGAACAGATTCTCAATAGTTTGAAGGAGTTTATACCGGGGGCTGATTTTGAGATTCATCTGCTCAGTCCTGCATTTATTATCCAGGGTGGTCCGAGATGTGTAGCGGTACAGATTATTGAGGCATAATATAACAGAAACGGCTGTATCCGATTTTCGGAGGCAGCCGTTTGGAATAAGCAAGAACAAAAGGCTCCCTGCACACGAAGGATGCAGGGAGCCTTGCGTTTCAATGGTTCAGATGCCTTATCTTACTTCATGAGCTTGCAAACAAGTTCGGTATAGGCCATGGGGTCTTCCAGAGGAAGATCTGCCATCAGCAGAGCCTGATTGTACAGAAGCTTTGCGTAGTCAGCAGCCTTCTCAGGATCGGCGGTGACATAGCCCTCCAATGCCTTGAAAGCGGGATGCTCGGCATTGACTTCCAGAATCCGGCCTGCGGTGAAGGCAAATTCAGGATTGTTCCGCTTCATATACTTTTCCATCTCAAAGCTCATACCGGCATCGGGCACCAGGCTTACGGGGTAATCGCCCAGAGAAGTGGAGAGACGAACTTCTTTGACCTTGTCGCCCAGAGCGTCCTTCACATAGGTGAGAACCTCTTTCAGTGTTTCGGCCTTTTCTTCCGTCTGCTTCTTTTCTTCTTCGGATTGGAGACCCAGATCATCGGTGCAGGCATTGCAGAAATCCTTTTCTGCATACTTCATGAGAGTCTGGGGAATGAACTCGTCCACATCCTCTGTAAACAGCAGAACATCATAGCCCTTGTCTTCCAGAGCTTTCACCTGTGGCAGCTTGGACAGACGATCCTTGCTTTCGCCGGGAGCAAAGTAAATCTTTTCCTGACCCTCTGCCATGGCGTCTACATACTCCTGAAGGCTTACCAGTTTGCCTTCCTTGTGAGACCAGAACAGCAGCAGATCCTGGCAGGCATCCTTGTGTGTGCCGTATTCTGCAACAGTGCCATATTTCAGCTGACGGCCAAAGGAAGCATAGAACTTCTCATAGTCTTCCCGGTGCTCCTTCATAAGAGACAGTAGCTCAGCCTTGATCTTCTTTTCCAGATTCTTGGCGATAAAGGCCAACTGGCGGTCATGCTGCAACAGCTCACGGCTGATGTTCAGAGACAGATCCTGAGAATCCACGATACCACGGACAAAACGGAAGTGGTCGGGCAGCAGATCCTCGCAGTTGTCCATAATCAGCACGCCGGAGGAATAGAGCTGGAGGCCCTTCTTATAGTCCTTGGTGTAGAAATCATAGGGGGCACGGCTGGGGATATACAGCAGAGCCTTATAGGTGACGGCACCTTCGACGCTGAGATGCAGATGTGCAGCGGGC
Organism: uncultured Oscillospiraceae bacterium; assembly: GCA_963557675.1. Taxonomy (GTDB): domain Bacteria; phylum Bacillota; class Clostridia; order Oscillospirales; family Oscillospiraceae; genus Faecousia. The sequence continues at coordinate 2,108 of CAUWEI010000231.1, forward strand.
TTTTCGTAGTCAAAGAACTTTTCACGATAGAATCTCTGATACTCTTCCTCAGTGACATCCTTCTTGCTTCTCTGCCAGAGAGGCACCATGGAGTTCAGAGTTTCAATCTCGGTATAGTCCTCGTACTCCGGCTCCTTCTTTGCTTCCTTTTCTTCCTCGGTCTGCTCCTTCATCCGGGACTTGGTGACCTCCATGCGGATGGGGTAGCGGATGTAGTCGGAATACTTCTTGATGAGGTTACGCAGCTCGTATTCTTCCAGGAAGCGGCTGTATTTCTCGTCCTCGGTATCGGGCTTCAGCTTCATGATGATGTCGGTACCGGCAGCTTCACGCTGTGCAGGCTCGATGGTATAGCCATCGGCACCGCTGGACTGCCACATGAAGGCCTCATCAGAGCCGTATTTTCTGGAAATGACGGTAACGGTTTCAGCAGCCATAAAGGCGGAGTAGAAGCCTACACCAAACTGACCGATGATGTCAATAGCTTCCTGCTTTTCCATGTGCTGCTTAAAGTCCAGAGAGCCGGACTTGCAGATGGTACCCAGATTCTCTTCCATCTCCTGACGGCTCATGCCGATGCCGTTGTCGGATACGGTGAGGATGCCATATTTCGGCTCACGCTTAATGGTGATTGCAAAGTCATCCCGGTTCAGACCGACCTTTTCGTCGGTCAGTGCCAGGTAGGCCAGCTTATCCATGGCGTCAGAGGCGTTGGAGATGATTTCACGGAGGAAAATCTCCTTGTGCGTATAAATGGAGTTAATCATGAGATCCAGAAGCCGCTGGGACTCTGCCTTAAACTGCTGCTTTTCCATAATTATAAAACACATCCTTTGATGATATTGATGATGTTAGCACTCTTTGCTCTTGAGTGCTAAGACTTATTATAGCTGCATTATAAAAAATTTCAAGGGGGTATTGTAAAAAAATTATGTTGGTTGATTGTAAAATGAAGTTGGACACTTAATAAAAAATCCATAGTGATTTATC
>CAUWEI010000232.1:0-3082 GCA_963557675.1 uncultured Oscillospiraceae bacterium
ACTGTCCTTTTTTCTTTTCCTAATCTGTAACACATCATTGACAAACCTACAAATGAACTGAATTATAACAGGAGATTGCTGTAGATTTTTATGCCTCGGCATGATATAATGAAGAAATGCGTGATAAATGGTCAATGGTTGCCTTGAGAAGAGAATCATTGGATTTGAAAGATGAGCAGAAACACATTGGCCTTCTGATATAAATGTTTTTCAGGAAGCAAGAACATTTGTGCATTACTAGTACGTAGAGGAGATTAAATAAGTTGGAAAACAAGAATGCAAGCAGCAATTCAAATGGCTGTTCTTTTAGCACACATGACTTTTGGTATGACCTTCCAGAGGAATTGATTGCTCAGACTCCACTGGAAAAGCGGGATGGCTCTCGACTCTTGGCACTGAATCGAGAGACCGGTGTCATTGAGCATCGCCATTTTTATGATATTGTAGATTACCTTCGGCCGGGCGATTGCTTGGTGATGAATGATTCTCGTGTTCTTCCTGCTCGACTGCTGGGCGTTCGGCCCACGGGCGGTGCAGTAGAGGTGTTGCTTTTGCGGGATCTTGGAGAGAATAAATGGGAATGTCTCTGCAAACCGGGCCGCAAGATGCGAGCTGGACAAGAAGTTATCTTTGGTGAGGGAAAGCTGAAGGCTACCGTATTGGAAGCCAAAGAAGACGGAAACCGTATTGTAGAGTTCCATTATCAGGGGATTTTTCTGGAAGTTCTGGAACAGTTAGGCAAAATGCCGTTGCCTCCTTATATCAAAGAGGAGCTTCAAGATCAAGAACGGTATCAGACGGTTTATTCTAAGCATTTGGGTTCTGCTGCTGCACCTACCGCCGGTTTACATTTTACACCGGAACTGCTGGATAAGATTCGAGCTAATGGCATAAAAACTGCCTTTGTCACGCTTCATGTTGGATTAGGCACGTTTCGGCCTGTTAAGGCGGAGAAAATTACCGAACATCATATGCACTCAGAGCTGTGTATGATTGAGCAGGGAACCGCGAACCTCCTTAACGAAACTAAGGCAAAGGGAGGACGCATTGTCTGCGTAGGAACTACTTCTTGCAGAACTTTGGAGTCTCTGGTGAATGAGGACGGCACCTTTGAGGCAAAGAGCAGATGGACGGATATTTTTATTTATCCCGGCTATCAGTTTAAAGCAATGGATGCATTGATTACCAATTTCCATTTGCCGGAAAGCACCCTTGTGATGTTGGTTTCGGCTTTCGCCGGACGGGAACAAGTGCTGCATGCCTACGAGGAAGCCGTTAAGGAACGCTATCGCTTCTTTAGCTTTGGCGATGCCATGTTTATTGGATAAGGAGACAGATTATGTTAGCTCCATTTGATGTGACAGATCTCTGCTTGGAGACAGATCGGTTGTATTTGCGTCCCTGGCAAATATCGGATTTAGAAGACTTATTTGAGTATGCCAGCGTAGATGGAGTGGGGGAGTGTGCCGGCTGGAAGCACCATGAAAGTATAGACGAGTCCCGTTCCATTTTGAACCTTTTTATAAGAGGGAAGAAGACCTTCGCCATTGTTCAAAAAGGGGATGGAAAGGTCATTGGCTCTCTTGGTATGGAAGAGTTGTCGGTAGACCCTGTGAAAGGGGAACGCTATGGCCGGGAGATCGGCTATGTCCTTGGAAAGCCTTATTGGGGCCAGGGCCTGGCTACAGAAGCCGTACAGAAAGTGATTTCCTATTGCTTTGACATTCTGTCTTATGACTATTTGACGGTATGCCACTTCCTGGGAAATAATCGGTCCCGACGTGTGATTGAGAAAAGCGGCTTTTCCTATGTACAGAATATACGATATGAAACCCAGAATGGTATTGTACAAGAGTCAAAACTTTATGTTCTGGAAAACCCAAAAAAGTGAGGTAAACTATGTTTGAACTTCTAAAAAAGGAGGGAAGTGCTCGCCGTGGTGTGTTTACTTGCGCCCACGGAACAGTACAGACTCCTGTATTCATGAACGTAGGCACACAAGGTGCCATTAAAGGTGCCCTCAGTGCCAAAGATCTGAAAGATATTAGTTGTCAGGTAGAGCTTTCCAATACCTACCACCTTCATCTTCGCCCCGGAGATAAAATCGTTCGGCAGATGGGTGGACTGCACAAATTTATGACTTGGGATGGCCCTATTTTGACAGACTCCGGCGGATTCCAGGTGTTCAGCTTGTCCTCTTTGCGGAAGATTAAAGAAGAAGGCGTCTATTTTGCTTCCCACATTGATGGACATAAAATTTTCATGGGCCCGGAGGAAAGTATGCAAATTCAGTCCAATTTGGGTTCTGATATTTGTATGGCCTTTGATGAATGTATTGAAAATCCTTCCCCCAGGGACTATGTCCTCAAGAGTGTGGAGCGCACCTACCGCTGGCTGGTTCGCTGTAAGAATGAGAACGCCCGCCTGAACAGCCTCCCTGACACGGTAAACCCGCATCAGATGCTTTGGGGCATCAATCAGGGCGGTACCTACAAAGATATTCGTATCGATCATATGAAGCGGATTGCGGATCTGGATCTGCCCGGTTATGCCATTGGTGGTCTGGCAGTAGGCGAGACGGCAGAAGAGATGTATGATATTATTGAGGCAGTAGAGCCGTATATGCCTGCCAATAAGACCAGATACCTTATGGGCGTTGGTACGCCAACGAATATCATTGAGGCCGTTGCCCGTGGTATTGACTTCTTTGACTGCGTTATGCCTGCTAGAAATGCGCGTCACGCCCGACTCTTTACCTGGGATGGTGCCATCAATCTTAAAAACGCCAAATATGAGACAGATCCACTTCCGATTGATCCCCATTGTAATTGTCCGGTTTGTCAGAGATACTCCAGAGCATATCTACGCCATCTCTTTAAGGCAGAGGAAATGCTTGCTATGCGGTTGAGTGTTATGCATAATCTATATTTCTATAATAACCTGATGCAGGTAATTCGTGATCATTTGGATGCTGGAACCTTCCAGCAGTTCCGGGCAGAGTATTCTGAGAGGCTGGATAGAAAAATTTAAAATATGTAGGTTTGTCAATGATGTGTTACAGATTAGGAAAAGAAAAAAGGAC
>CAUWEI010000233.1:0-3081 GCA_963557675.1 uncultured Oscillospiraceae bacterium
GGTGAAACCTTTGCAATGTCTTCTTTGTGGATGGTCAGTCTTCCTTCCGCACTTTCGCTTTTGGTGAAAGTGTGGGTCTTAAAATTGTTGTAACAGGGCAGCAAATCTGTTTCTTTTTCTAGATTCTTTTCGGAAAGTCGCAATGAAATCTGGTCTTCGGAAGAAACTGTTACCTGGTCTGTGTCCTTCTTGTTTTCCATGGTTACACGGACCGTATAATCGTAATTCATGTCATGGCCGCTGTTAAGTGTGCCAAGGGAGATGTCCTCTGGAATTTCCACATAATAGGATGCGGAGGCCGCTGCAACGGTTGCTTGGAGAATGGTGCTTTGCGTTTTCTGGTCTCTGTGCGGCTCCGACGCCGCCAGCACCGAAGCAACATTGGATATACAGAAAACAAGCAGAAGTATACAGGCAATTCGTTTCCTGATATTTTTCATAAGGTCTCCTTTATTACAGGTCAATCCGCAACAGCACAAGAATTCCTACAGAATATAAGCCTTCTGCAGGAATTCTTTGTGACCGTTGCCTGAGCTATTTAATTATTCTCCTGCAAAATAACGGATGGTAAAGTTGGCCGTACCGGTGTAGTTGCCGGCAGCCGCTGCCTTCACGGCCTCAGCTGCTACCGTGAAGCTACCCTTGAGTGTAGCATCTGCGCTGGCCTTCTGCGTTCCAAAGCTATTGGTGAAGGCCAGTTCATTCTGACCGCTGGTGAGTTTGCCATCAGCAGCAGTGGAGACTTCTACATAACCGCTTCCCATGTTGGCGGCTGCCACCTTTACTTCGTAGTCAAATACGGTGTTTTCCTTAGAAGACAAAGTACCCAAGGTAATGCTTTCGGGAATCGTAACCGTATAGGTTGCAGCAGGTGCCGCTACTTCAGCCGTCACAGTCATTCCCTTCTGGGTCTCTTCGTCCGGGGTAGGAGTAGGAGTGGGGGTCGAATTGGAGGTGAGATCGGTAATCCGAACTACAAATTTAACATCCATGTTCATTACAACATTGACAAAACCTTTCGTAGCAACGCCTTTCTCCAGCTGGTCAACCGCCTCGCGGGGCAGAGTGAACGTAAGCTTCTGAGTGGGCAGCTTGTCGCCGGCTTTAATGCCAAAGCCAAGGTTGGTCGTATCAAAGGTCTTTTCGGGCTTGCTTGTAATATCGGAAGTTGCTTCATAGTTGGTTCCATTGATGGTCATGACCATATTTTTCAATGTGCCATCTTTACCACCATCCGGGAAGGATGGCACAGGATAAACGGCATAAACATCAATCTTTACTTCCTTCTCTGTAAGAGTAATGTCCGCTGTATGTGCAAAAAGAGCATCGCACATACTGTAGCTCTTGTCGGTAAATTCTGTGGTCTTGTCTTTGTAGAAGTGGACGGTTCCCTCATAGGTACCGCTTTCCAGTGTTGTGCTGTCTGCTGCGGATGCGGTTGCAACACCGATGTTTGCAGCCAAGGCCACTGCAAGAGCGGCTGTTGCGATGCGCTTGAACATATTTTTCATTTTGTGCCTCCTAAAATAGATTAAATAATATTTGATTCACACCAAGGTGAAGAATCCGAAATTACTCCCTAGCACTGAGGACGCAGTCCACAACAGCTCCGTTTTTAGGCGTATAGCTTCCATCGGTGCTAAAGGTGCTGTACTGAATGGTGATGGGGTACTCCCCTGCCTCAAGAGGATGCGTCAAGGAAATCTTATACAAATGCTGACCTGGTTTCAGAGGCTTTGATTCAAAAATCAGCTCTTTTGTATCCTTGAGATAAAACGCAATCTGAAAATAGACCTCATTTTCTTCCGGATTATATAGGTCAATGTCTACTTCTTTTGCGTTTGCTGCAATCGGAATAGTGGAATAACCCGGAATTTTGATTCCTTTGGTTTGAGAGGCATCTACTGTTTCCTGGGTCTGCTTCTGTTCAAATTCCGGCGCAAAGCTGGTAACCGGCCCGGCATCTTGTCTTGCATCAATCGCATACCAGCCAATTGCCAACAGAAAAATCAAAAGCGGCCATCCATACCGAAGCCCTTTTCGCAGCTTCTCCTTCATAGGTACATCCTCCTTAGTTAGTCCATTCTAACCCTTGTATGGTCCAATAGGTTAGTTTCTACTAACCCCTATTCAAAAAAATAAGACACTCTTTTCTCTCGACCTAAAAACAGAAGCAAAATCCACATTGGAATCCCTCTGTCGCTTGAGTTAGCCAAGACTAACTAAGATAATATTCCATTCCACCTTATTTGTCAAGTGGTATTAAAAATTTTTCTTTATCTTTTTTCTCTTACCTACCGGGTGATTTTAATGCAAATAATTGCATCTTATCGAAGCAGGGCTCTGAACATTTCATTCTGCCTTTACAAAAAACAGCTGCAGGACGGTTCATCCTGCAGCTGTCTCCCATCGGGCAGAGGCTCTGACGGCCTCCGCCCGAAAACGACAATATGACAGATTACTTTTCGGTCGCGTCGATGAAACGTACCATCAGTGCAGCAACCTGTGCACGCTGTGAGTTGTTCAAAGGAGCGAAGCGGTTTCCTTCGACACCCTTCAGCAGACCGGCTTCGGAAATCACCTGAACGGCTTCTTTTGCAAAGTTGCTGATTTCGTCAGCGTCAACAAAGTCAACCTCTGTGGTCTTCTTCAGCGTAATGCCTGCATACTCGCAATAACGATACAGGAACACTGCCATTTCCTGACGAGAAACCATCTTATTCGGTGCAAAGGTGGTTTCGGAAGTGCCGTTGGTAATACCATTTTCAGCAGCCCATGCAACATAGGGTGCATAGTATCTTCCGGTATCCACATCGTCAAAGCTGGTACCAGTGAAGTCTTCCACATTCACACCGGCCAGTCTGCCCAGCACAGTGACGAACATTCCACGAGTCATGGGAGACTTGGGTGCAAAGGTAGTTTCAGAGGTACCGACAAATAGGCCTCTTTCGACTACTTCGCTAATTTCCTTTTCAGCCCAATAGCCTGCTTCTACATCAACAAACGGGGTAAGAGGCTCGGTGGGAGCGGGTTCAGTAGGTTCGGGCTCGGTGGGAGCGGGCTCGGTAGGAACGGGTTCGG
>CAUWEI010000234.1:0-3076 GCA_963557675.1 uncultured Oscillospiraceae bacterium
AAAGGGGGAGCCTTTGGCGTTCCTAGCCTCCCCCTGCGGGGGAGGTGGCACGGCGCAGCCGTGACGGAGAGGGGATACAACCGCCCCACCTCACAAATCCTATTTTGTGCAGGCGGGGCGGTTGATTTTATGGATTAGGGGCAGTTCTTGCGATAGATGAGCATGAGACCCTTTAGCAGAAGGTCATCGTCCAAAATGAGCTTTGTTTTGCACAGAGGAGCCACCAGAGAAGCCAGACCGCCGGTAGCAATGACGGTGCAGGGCTGTCCCATTTCCTCTTCGATTCGGGTCACAATGCCGTCAATCATAGAGGCATTGCCGTGCATGATACCGCTTTTGATGCAGTCCACGGTGTTGGTGCCAATGACCTTTCTGGGAGGGTCAAAGGAAATCCGGGGAAGCTGGGAGGTGCGGCTGGCCAGTGCATCGGTGGAAACTGCCATACCGGTGGTAATGAGGCCGCCCAGATAGTTGTGGTTTGCGTCAATGACGGAGAAGGTGGTGGCGGTGCCCATGTCCACAATAATCATAGGGGAGGGGTAGTTGTGGATACCGGCCACGGCATCGACCACCAAGTCACTGCCCAGCTGGGCGGGGTTGTCGATGTGGATACTAAGTCCGGTTTTGATTCCCGGCCCCACCACCATGGGTTTCACGCCGCAGTACTTTTCAATGGCCCGTTTGAAGGTGTTGGTTACGGTAGGCACCACAGAGGACACGATGGCACCCTCAATCTGCTCCCGACTCAGGCGGTGCATATCCAAGGCCGTCCGGATGGTGACGGCATATTCCAGGTCGGTGGCCCGATGGTTGGTACACACCCGTTCCTGAAACAGAATCTGGTTGTCTTCAAAGCAACCCATGACAATGTTGGTATTTCCAATATCCACAGCTAAAATCATACGATTGATTACTCCTTTATAACATGGGCGTGGTGCAGAGCCGAACAGACACCGGTAGAAATGATACCGGCCACCACAGCCTCTGTAGTGCCATTGATGAGCACCACGGACAGAACGATTCCAAGCACGGCTTCATAAGCCACAGCCTTAGCGGCGGCATAGGCGGTGCCGAAAAACAGATAAATCATACCCATAACCAGAATGGTGTTGGTGAGAGAGCCAGCCACGCCGCCCACCAGATAGCTCACGGAGGGAGCCTTTTGTTTGGTCAGCTTACGGATGCCCTTGCTGACGAAATAGGGGACCACGCCCACCAGAATTCGGGGCAGGAAGCACACCACCAGAGCCAGAGGACTGCCGCCTAAGCCCTCGCCCATGGAGATAAAGGGGGAGAAGCAGAAGGAGGTGAGGCCGGGCTGAACGGTGTTGTCAATGAAGCTGGTAAGACCAAAGACGAAGCCTAGAAACGCACCATATTTGGGCCCTAAAAGCAGGGAACCCACGATGACGGGGATGTGAATGGTGGTGGCCTGAACGCCCAGGAATGGGAGCTTGATGTAGCCCACATAGGGCAGATTGGCAAGCAGGAGAATGAGGGCGGTCAGCAAAGCGAGCTGGACGAGGGTACGAGTTTTGTTGTTTTGTTTCATTACGAAACCTCCAAAAATGTTATTATTCCTCACGAGGAGGGTACAATACATAAGGCCTTGGCACCATTCCGGGAGCGGTCGAGTTTCGGGAGAATACTCGCAAATGCTCCGGCCCAATGCCTTAGCCCAGGGCCATTATACCATAAGTTCTAAAAATTTCTATAGCTTTCCGAAAATTTACATGGTATGATAAAGAAAAACAGCCTCTTTGCAAAAGGGGTTGTGGAAAAGTCGGCTGGAAAGCCAGACCATGGAAAGGGAGAAACACCATGTTAGCCAATAAGACTGTGGTATTGGGCGTAACGGGCAGTATTGCCGCCTATAAGATGCCCAACCTGGCCCGGATGCTGAAAAAGCTCCACTGTGATGTCCAGGTACTGATGACAAAAAATGCCTGTAATTTCATCAACCCCATCGCCTTTGAGACCCTGACGGGGACCAAGTGCCTGATCGACACCTTTGACCGAAACTTCCAATATTCCGTAGAGCATGTGGCTCTGGCAAAGCGGGCAGATGTGGTTTTAGTGGCCCCGGCCTCCGCCAATGTGATCGGCAAAATCGCCGGCGGCATTGCGGACGATATGCTGACCACCACGGTGATGGCCTGTCCCTGCAAAAAGATCATTGCCCCTGCCATGAATCACAATATGTTCCATAATCCCATTGTACAGGAGAATCTGGACAAGCTTCGCCGTCACGGCTATGAGATTTTGTCCCCGGACCATGGAATGTTGGCAAACGGCGACACCGGCGACGGAAGAATGCCGGATGAATCCGTACTGCTGCATCATATTTTGAAGGAAATCGCCTTCCCGAAGGACTTAGCCGGGAAGAAAATTCTGGTGACCGCTGGAGCCACCCGGGAGCCATTGGACCCGGTTCGGTTCCTCACCAACCACTCCACGGGAAAAATGGGCTGTGCTCTGGCAGAGGCCGCCATGCTCCGGGGCGCAGAGGTGACTTTGGTGCACGGTCACATGGAGGTTCCCGCCCCTATGGGAGTCCGGACGGTCCCTGTGACCACGGCACAGGATATGTTTGAGGCTGTCACCGATTTAGCCCCCAGTCAGGACATAATAATCAAGGCCGCCGCTGTGGCGGATTATACCCCTGTGACCACGGCAGATTCCAAGATGAAGAAGAAGGATGGAGACCTGTCCATTCCTCTGAAGCGTACCCAGGACATTTTGGCCTATCTGGGACAGCACAAAAAGGAGCACCAGATTTTGTGCGGATTTTCCATGGAAACGGACAATGTGCTGGAAAATTCCACGAAAAAGTTGACCGGTAAAAACTGCGATATGATTTGTGCCAACTCTCTGCGTCAGGCCGGTGCAGGGTTTGGAACGGATACCAACGTCATTACCATGATTACCAGGCAGGGGGCCAGGGAGCTGCCGCTTCAATCCAAATCCCAAGCCGCCCATGAAATCCTCAATGCCCTTTTGAAATTGTAATGTAACAAACAGGAAGGGGCTGTACAAAAAGCCCATGCAGGAAGCCCGGCTGTACGCAAATGTACAG
>CAUWEI010000235.1:0-3047 GCA_963557675.1 uncultured Oscillospiraceae bacterium
ATATTATATAGGAAGTATTATGTCTATAAGAAATGAGGCGTTTTTCTTGAGTAAATTAAGTGTCTGCGTTCTTTTCGGCGGCGTTTCCCCTGAACACGAAGTGTCTCTTCGGTCTGCGGAGTCTGTTTTGAACAACATGGACAAGTCCAAATACAATCTCTATCCTGTTGGTATTACCAAAGAGGGTGCGTGGATTCTTTATGGGGGTACAGACTATAGTACCCTTCCTTCTGGACAATGGCTGGAGCATCCGGATAATCGTTCTGCCATCATCTCTCCCGTTCGTGGAGAAGGTCTCCTGATCTTTGAAGGTAATAATGTAACAACCGAGTCTATCGATGTTGTATTTCCGGTGCTTCACGGCGAAAATGGAGAAGATGGTTCGGTCCAGGGCTTGTTCCAGTTGGCGGGCATCCCCTATGTCGGATGTCACATTGCAGCTTCTGCTGTTGCGATGGACAAGACTCTGACCAAATTGGTGGCGGATCAGGCTAAGGTTCGTCAAGCTGCATGGCAGTTGGTTTGGGACTGGGAAATGAAAAATCAGATGGAACGTGTGCTGGATAATCTGGAAAAGAAATTTTCCTATCCTATGTTTGTAAAGCCTGCCGGAACAGGCTCTTCTGTCGGTGTTGCAAAGGCGAAAGATCGTGCCACACTGGAAATGGCATTGAAAGAGGCAGCTGTATTTGATAAAAAGGTTCTGATAGAAGAATTCATCGACGGCAAAGAAATCGAGGTTGCCGTTATGGGTAATGATAGTCCCGCAGCTTCAATTTGCGGCGAGATTGACTCTGGTGTAGAATTCTATGACTATGAGGCAAAATACGTGACCGACACCTCCACTGCGTATATCCCTGCACGAATTTCTGAAGATGCGGCTGAGATGGTTCGAGATGCAGCTGTTCGGATTTATAAGGCGATTGGTTGTCAGGGCCTTTCTCGAGTGGATTTCTTCGTGACAAACGATGGGGAAGAGGTAGTCTTTAATGAAATAAACAGTTTGCCTGGCTTCACCTCTATTTCCATGTATCCCAAGCTTTTTGATGCCAGTGGCATTCCTTACGCTGAACTGATTGACCAGCTGATCCAGTTGGCCTGTGAGGCTTAACTATGGAAAAAAAGGTAATTTTGACCATTCGTGCGGAGCAAAACTACGAAGGGCAGGAACCAGATGCAGTGGAACTGGTTTCGGAAGGTATTCTTGCCAAGACGGACGATGGTTGGCAGATTTGTTATGAAGAAAGTGACCTGACTGGTCTTCAGGGAGCAACAACGATTTTTGAAGTTACGACGGGGCGAATTGTTCTGTCTCGCTCTGGCGCATTGGAATCACGTATGGTTTTTGAGGAGGGAGTTCGGCATGACTCCCTCTATCAGCTAGATGTTGGAGCACTCATGGTATGTGTGTGTGCAAAAAAGATTGATGCCAGCCTCACGGAAGATGGAGGCTATATGGATGTAACATACGCAATTTTGGTAGAGCAGTCTGCGGCTGGAACAGTGCGTTACCACATCGATGTAACTCCTTCTTGATTCTGAAAATCTGAATGCGACTACTATTTTCCTCTTTCAAAAGCTGTTCGCAACTTTTCTAGAGCTTTTTTTTCGATACGGGATACATATGAGCGGCTGATTCCACATTGCTGTGCGACTACACGCTGCGGTAGGGCGGCGTGGTTGTTTAGCCCATACCGAAGAATCAGTACTTGACGTTCTCGTGGCTCGAGTATGTTCAAGTGGTTGCGCAGAAGACGAATTTCTTCCTGTGTGCTTATTTGATCGACAAGGTCGGTATCTTCGCTAATTACATCCATGAGAGAAAGCGCAGTGCCATCACCGCTTGTTTCAATGAAATCTGACAGGGAAACATCGGATGCACTTTTCTTCTGACTGCGAAAGTACATTAGGATTTCATTTTCTACACAACGGGCCGCATAGGTGGCCAAGCGAATTCCTTTCGTAGGCTGAAAGGTGGAAATCGCCTTGATTAGACCAATGGTTCCAATCGATATCAGATCTTCCTGATCGCTTGCTTGTGCGTAGTATTTTTTCATAATGTGAGCAACCAAACGCAGATTGTGCTCGATGAGAATATTGCGAGCCTCCAGATCTCCTTTGGCAGACAACTCTAAGTAGTGAGCTTCTTCCTCTCGTGTCAATGGTTTTGGGAAGCTTCCTGATGATAGGCGGAGAGAGCAAAACAGGCTTCCCATTAAAAATACACTAATAGCTGAAATCATATTTATCACCTCTACAGGAAGTATACGGCAGGTATCCTGCGGCTATGCACGAAGCGGAAGAGGACAAGGGGAATCCTGTCCAGAAGGACAGAGAAATAGGACGTGCTGTTTATGAATTTATCTTGCATTTTTGAGAAAATACTTGTATAATCACTATGCTATTTTGCAACAGCGTTTTGCGTGACAAGACCGCTTGTTGCTCGATTTTGGTGCTATGGACATTTGCACGTCCTTGCATACCGCAGAAGCGGAAATTACTAAAAAGAGGAAAGATGGAGGTACACATGAAAACAAAACTCGGTATTACTGCAGGTCTCATGGGCGCATGCGCTTATTTCATGGCAATGTTTGGCAGCTATGTTGCTCTCATTGTTCTGGTTGGCTATGTCTTGCTCTCTGAGACCAACGAATGGCTCCGCCGCACAGCTGTCAAGGCAATCGTTTTAGCTTTGGCCATTGACGTCCTGTGTGCATTGATCAATTTGCTTCCCGGCGCATTGGACGTAATTGACAGCATGCTGAGAATCTTTAATGGTTCTCTATATGCGGCAAAGGTTGGCGAATTTACTTCGTTCCTAACCAATGTCGTGAAATATGCTGGCAGAATTCTGTTCCTGATTCTGGGCATCAATTCTTTGAAGCAGGGATACATCCGAATTCCTGTATTGGACTCCTTCCTGGAGCGTCACATCTAATTTCAGATGGATAATGCCTGAAGATCGTAAATGATCTCAGGGGTGTTGCTGAAGTGCATTGGGGCTGTACAAAAAGCCCATGCAGGAAGCCCGGCTGTACGCAAATGTA
>CAUWEI010000236.1:0-3026 GCA_963557675.1 uncultured Oscillospiraceae bacterium
TCGTTTAACAAGTTTTAAACTTCTCACAAACGGGCGATGTGTTTTGTATTATACCACGTTTACAGAAAATGTCAATCCCTATTTTCACTTTTTTTCGACTTTTTTTCGCAGCCCAATAAAGGCACCACAACCCATGCAAAAATAGCCACATACGGAGCTACCCACGCCATAGGGATCTCTCCGAACCACTGTCCCAGGGAAGCCAGGATTGCACCGATCCAGACGCCTCTTCTCTCCCAGCCCGGATGAATCTGACCAGCCATATGACCGGCAGCAACAAGCAGCAAACTCAAGCAGCAGAACCAGCCTAAGGTCATAGCTGCTGCCACAACTGCCTCAAACCGCTCTGCAACACCCAAAATACTGATCCCTCGAACCATAGCAAAGAACGCCCCGTCCGTTACAGACGATACTTGTGGAGACAGTACTCCTGGGCTTAAAAGTGCAACTGCAAAACCTGTCCCTACCAATACAGTGGGCCATGGCCACAATTTGGCTCCGTCTTCTCTGGGCAGAAGCAGCGTCACCAGAGGAAGCAGAAACACCCATAGTGTGGTTCCAACATCTATATTATCATTGGGTTTCAGCCATCGATACTCCACATTCGGCAGACTGAATGCCCCCAAAAGAAGAAACATTGCCGTCAAAGCCCAGAACAGGGTTCTGCCACATCGGCTTCCCGCCCGAATACCTCCCTCCGCTGCACAGGCTGACAAGATTAACAGCACAACCAGGATGGTTTGCCCTGCTGTATTCGTCGTCCAACATTTACTGCTGAGAGAAGCCCACAGAGTCAACGTCAGAATCAGCACCACATATTCCATTGCATAGACAATCTTTGGCCCATGCCAGCCCTCAGCCGTTACCTTTGAAGCAACGACCCAAACAATTCCAACCAAAAGGCCAATGCCCAGCACCAGAGGCCAACTGATGCTTCCCAACACCTGGGCCGCCGGTGCGGTAAATCCTGCCACAGCCCAGGCCCACAAAGCTCTGGCCTGCACCTTCTTATGGGTCAAGGCGATACCCTCCATCCTCTGTTCTTAATATAGGAAGCTCCACTTCCCCTGTCCGAATGAGCCGCAGATTCGCTTCCGGCTCGTGGGCCCGTAAATAAGTCCCCACATCGGTCAAATCCACAGCATCCTCTACATAACAAATGCCGCAGCTGGGATTAAACAAATCTTGCTTCATAACCTCGGGAAGAATTTCCCGGTCTTCAATCAGAAGAAACCCCGCTGTTCCCAGAAAAATAGATCCGGGCGCCCGCTCCTTCATGTCATCGAGGGCCTCTTCCCAGGTGTCCCCCTTGCCTTTGTCTCCGGTGTCTGTGGACAGACACACCTTCCCATTTTCCAGTCGTGCTAAAACAACTTCTACAGGACGTAAGGTTCCTACATCGTGATCCTGAAATGGCAGCTGTCCGGTCAGCACAATCACCAACCCCATAATCAGGTAGATCATCCAATGTTTCACAATCTCACCTCTGATTTCGTTGATCCAGAGCCCTGAGCTTCGGGTCTCGATACTTCACCTTTTCCAGTCTCTTCCGGAAGATTGGCGGAGCAGACAGATATGGTATATCCATACACGTCAATCTGGACAGATGAATCACCAGGGCAATGAGGCCAGCAGCCAGGCCAAACAATCCTCCTAAGCTGGCGGAAATTGTCAGTGCAAATCGCCACAAGCGAATTCCTGCTGCAAAATCCCGTCCAGGCAGTGCAAAGCCGCAAATCCCTGCCACTGCTACCGTAATCAAAGCAGCCGGTGAAACCAGTTTTGCCTCCACTGCCGCTGTTCCGACCACCAATCCACCGATAATCGATACCGTCTGTCCAATGGAATGAGGCAGATGAATGCCAGCTTCTTGTAAAATCTCAAACGCAAGGAGCAATCCTATAACTTCCATAATCGTTGGAAATGGTACAGAGGTTTTGCTCTCAATCATAGCCTTTAATAGTGGAAGCGGAATCATCTCCTGATGATAGGCCGCCATTGCCACATAAAAGCCCGGTAAAAGCAGACTTAAAAGGAGTGCTCCACATCGGATGATCCGAAGAACAGAGGCTGTGAGATAGTCTGTACCCAAATCCTCCGGACTGGTGAGAAAAGTGCCTAAATCTGTAGGGGTCAAATATCCCAACGGAAGTCCATCTACAAGGAGACCCACTCGACCGTTCAACAGGCCCTGGCAGAATTTATCTGCCCGCTCCGTATATTGCAGCATAGGAAAGGCTGTAGGACGGGAGCCTGTGACGTATTCCTCCACAGAAGCCGGGGTCAGGAATCCGTCAATGTCTATGGTATCCAGCCGAGCTTTCAGCTTGGCCACTAAATCCGGGTTTGTAATTCCCTCTATATAGGCCACCGTCACATTTGTGAGACTTCGCCGCCCCACCAGCGTTTCATAGAACCGCAAATCCGGGGTTCGCATATGACGGCGGATAAGACTGGTATTGGTTCGCACGGTCTCTGTAAAGGCATCCTTTGGCCCTTTAACGGTGTTTTCCACCTCTGGGCCTGAGACTCCACGCTTTTCTCCTGTTTTGACCTCATAAGCCACGGCTCCAACATCCGGGAAAAGCACTACGCAAAATCCATTGACTAACTTTTTTGCAATGTCATCCAGATTCTCACAAGAAGAAGCTACTGAGTTATACACCGCTCCGAAGAGTGCCTGCTGGTACAGTTCCTCCAGCTTGTCTCCTTTGAGATTATCGGAAATGGGTCTGAAAATATAGTCTGAAGCCTGTGCACCAGAAACCAGGCCATCGATCATATAAGCATAAACCTTATGCCCATTACATAAGATTTCCCGTCGGACGAAGTCCCCTGCTCCCTGAAAAATTGCACAGATGGCTTTGTCAGTGATTTCTCCCGGGTACATAGGGTCTTTTCGGGGGGTAGGCTGCTGCATCACATTCACCTCTCCCAAAGTATACCCCTTAAAATGGGAGACTAATCAGAAAGAGACGTAAAAAATCCAAATTTTATCTAAAAAAATTTCACGCAAAAGTCAAGAG
>CAUWEI010000237.1:0-2999 GCA_963557675.1 uncultured Oscillospiraceae bacterium
ACATTAAGTCAAACAAAAGAATTTAAGCATGCAGGCAAAAGGATGGCCATAAGCAGCATCGAAACAATTAAAAACTTTTTGTGGGTTGAGTGCAGGTAATTTAGGTTCATCATGTTACATCTGTCCTTTCAAATTTGTTTTAATTTGGTCTTTCTCATAACTTCGTGGACATATTTTCTAATCCCAAAGGGTATACTTCGCCTAGAAAAAACCGGTTTATGTACGCACAGAGGAGACAATGTTTTACCTTGGTCGGCAGAATCCAGGGGTTGTCTTCCTATGATAGACGGTTTCTTTAGGGGGACTAATACTTTCTTTTCAGCTGGTAAAAACTAACGCTATCTTGTTAATAACGAGTAGTTTGCTGAAAATCGGACGGCCTGCCCATATTGACGAAACTAGGGGCTTCTGGTATGATTATAGACAGAAATAGGGCAGTTTCCGGCAGAACAGACCCATTTCTAACCCATCCGGTAGGGTAGTAGCTGTTGCAGGAATAGGCGTGATTTTCCTTGCGGCAATGATACCGATAAAGCTCCTGGAGGAGTCGGAGGGCATCTATGGCCACACAGACCGTAGACTTGGCCAGATACAGGGCATCTGCGATATGTTGCAGGGAGGGATAGGCCCGGCCCTTCCGGCCAGCAGTCATATACAGATACAGTGCCACCAGGAAGGCTGCATGAGTCAGCTCACGGGTCAGGAGAGACCGGGGAATCAGGGTGTAGCCGGCAGAAAAATCACGCTTAGCCAAGGTGTAGGTGTTTGAAGCATAGATCTTGCGCTTTAGAACTGCGGAATAGCGGTAACGACGAGAGCGCTGCACCAGACCACGGCTCGTAAGTTCGGCAATCGCCTGCTGAACGGCAGAGGGGCTGCAATGGCTCCGCACAGCCAGCTGAGATACGGTCTTATGCAGGGTATCCTTCCGGCTTTTATAGGCCAGCATGGCCACGTAGACCCGCTTGGTGCTGGGATACAGCTCCGGGTCAGTGATTATGGTGTTGGGGACGGCAACATAGCTGTTCTTTGACATATTTATATTCCTTTCTTTTTCTTTTTGCAAAGCCCCGGCAGATGTGCTAGATCTGCCGGGGCAACCCTATTTTGTGAGATGTTATCGAATGTGGTTTTTAGAATCGTAGCTGAGCTCACCACGATTCACTTCAGCATGGCTTACGATGATGATATGGCCATTTTTTTGTGCCTTTAATGCCTTCTCATAGCCATGATTGTTCAGATACAGCCGCATTCGATCGCCCTTATAGCCTACAGGGCTGTGGCAGCTCAGAACATCAAAAATAATCATGTGACGTACTCCATCACAATATCGTTCCAAATCGTGGAAGCTGTGCCCTTCATACTCCTGAGCACCAACTTTGATTCGATTTTCTTCCTCCAGTTGGCCAATGGTTTTTCGATTGTGCATAAAGAGAATCTCCTTTCATTGTTTCTGCATACAAACAGTGCCGCCTTGGAGGGCGGCACTGTTTTGTGCTATGGCTTTACGGGTATTGGGGAATTCCGTATCCATAGATTTCGTAATCTCCTACGGCATAATGCAGACCAACACAGCGGTCACCACTATTTCCCTCAATGGTATAGACGATGTTATCAGACACACGCTCCACCAGGCCAACATGGTCTACAAATCCATCTGGTTTCCCATCATTTTCTGCCCAGTCGAAAAAAATGATGTCGCCGGGAGAAGGGACATAGTTTCGATCGGCCCATTGGCCTCGTTTCTTGTAAAAGTCTTCTGCCGTTCCTACGCCTGCAAATTTGGGGATGATACCATCCTCAATATAGCCGCATTGGTCGGCACACCAGCTGACAAAGCAAGCGCACCAGGGTACTCTGCCCTGGAACCCATACCAACTCCAATAAGGCTCACCACCGATATTGCCGATTTGAGAAAGAGCTATGGAAACGATGTTTTTATCTCCTTTACCGATTCCGTAAAGAATGTCGTTCCAAAGAGTTTGATTTTTCTCATCCAGCAGTTCTGCTAGCTGCTGTCTCTGCTCGTCATCAAAGTGCAGTTGATCTGCCATCTCCCAGGCAGTTTTATGGGTGGTTTCGATATTTAGGACAGTATAAGTGTTTAACTGCTCCTTCCCGTTTACAACGGTGGATTCGCTTATCTTCTCGGTGTTAGAGGAAACATCATTCATTTCCCAAAAGGTCTTTTTTAGAAACTTGGCCTTCTTTCTAGTCATCGTGGCCACTTCTTCCGGGTCGTCTGGATTGTTTACCATTTTGACCGAGTAAACGGCCAGCACATCCGGCCACGTAGCCTTGGTGCCAATCATATGCAGTCGGTCGTGCTCCTTATCGGCTTTGATGTCCTCAATCTTATCTTCATAGTCCTGGTTAATCTCTTTAACCTCAGAACGCAAGGTCCATTCCCCCTTGCTAGGGAAGAAAATACCGAAAACAGAGCCGACTATAGATGCAGCGGCACAGATCATGATGAGTGCGGTTAGAATTGGGACAGAAGCTCCGGCCACCAAAAGCAGCAAAGAGCGAACAGCAGCCCGTGCACCTTCCATCAAAGCTTTGGCCACTTTTATACCCGCTTCTTTTGCAGCGACTGCAGCCTGTTTTGCCCTGTCTGCAGCTGCTCTGGCCGATTTGACAGAGGCCGCTTTGACCGCAGCTTTTTTTGCGGCTGCTTGAGCACCTTTTGCTGTGGCATCGGCTGCTTTTGTATTCACTTTGGATGCTGTACGAATTTTTCCCAATGGCCGTTTGACCGGAAGTTCCGGCAACTTAATATCGGGTTTATCTTTTCGGATGGTAATATTGGATTTTTTGGTTACGGAATGGGAAAGGGCAGGGGAGCGTGACCGGCTCTGCGAGGGCGGTTGGGGGACATTCTGCGCTGGAGAACAAGGGTGTATTTGCGGTGCTTGTTGCGGTTGCTGCGTTTGTTGAGCTGTCTTTAGAACTTTTACAGTGCGTCGCCTTTGGATAAAACGGCGGACGCCCCACTTTCC
>CAUWEI010000238.1:0-2896 GCA_963557675.1 uncultured Oscillospiraceae bacterium
AAACTGTCCTTTTTTCTTTTCCTAATCTGTAACACATCATTGACAAACCTACAGCGTTTAGGATAGTCAATCCAATTTCCTCCTTGCCAGGTGTGAGTGTTATGTGCTATACTGTCAAAATATTACTTGTAAAATTTCGTTTGTACAGCAGCCCGTTCATTTTCTGTAGACCACCAAGCGGTGTAACACGGTGTGAGTCTGGGGCAAAGCGGTATGAACTGACATAGGAGGTTCCCATGTTAAGGTATCCTTGCCTTGTTTTAGATCACGATGATACAGTAGTTCGCAGTGAGGCAACCGTAAACTATCCTTCATTTTGCAAAGCATTGGAAGAACTGCGCCCGGGGACGCCCCTTTCCCTAAGAGAGTTTTCACTGTGGACTTGCCAAGAAGGCTTTTTTGAAATGTGCATAAACCATTTTGAATTTCAGGAGAAAGATTTTAAACGCCAATTTGAAATTTGGTTAAATGAAGTGATGCACCATATGCCGCCAGCCTTTCCGGGCGTGGACCGGATTCTGAACCGATACAAGGAAGAAGGTGGCCGAATATGTGTGGTATCACATTCCAGCAAAGAAAACATTACAAGAGATTATTTGGCACACTTCGGATTTGCTCCGGATCGGATTTATGATGGGGAATTGGAAGCGGATAAGAGAAAGCCGTCCCCTTGGCCGCTGGATGATATTATGGAGCATTATGGGCTGTCAAGCAGGGAACTCCTTGTGGTGGATGATATGATGCCCGGTTTCCAGATGGCCAAAAAGCGCAATGTAGATTTTGCATGGGCGGGTTGGTATCGTAAGGAAACACCGGAGATTGCAGACATTATGGAAAAGCATTGTGATTTTTCATTTAGAACCGTAGAAGGACTGGAAAACTTCCTGTTTGGAAACTTGACAAGCGTGTTATAATGGTATTACCTAGTGGAAGAGGAGGTGCTGGTCTTGGAATCCAAGGGCATTAAGATTGTGGCGAAGAACCGTCAGGTCTACCACGAGTACTTTGTGGAAGAGGAATATGAGGCCGGCATTGAGCTGTTCGGTACGGAGGTAAAGTCCATCCGGGCAGGTACCCTCAATTTGAAAGATGCTTGGTGCGGAATTAAAAACGGAGAAATATTTGTTAATCAGATGCATATTTCGCCTTACGAACAGGGGAATATCTTTAATAAGGATCCTCGCCGCCCTCGGCGGCTTCTGATGCACAAGCAGGAAATTAACCGGCTGTTTGGCAAAGTCAAGCAGGATGGTTATTCCATCATTCCGCTTTCTGTGTATTTTAAGAATTCTCGTGTCAAGCTGTCCATAGGTCTTTGCAAAGGCAAAAAGTTATACGACAAGCGCCAAGCTGCCGCAGATAAAGATGCAAAACGGCAGATTGATCGTGCTATGAAAGAGAGGTACTAACCTTATGAATCCCATTGTTACCATTGAGATGGAAGACGGCGGCATCATTACCGCAGAGCTGTATCCGGATAAGGCTCCTCAGTCTGTCTACAATTTTGTTTCTCTGATTCAGAAGGGCTTCTACGATGGCCTGATTTTCCACCGTGTGATTCCCGGATTTATGATTCAAGGTGGCTGCCCGGAGGGAACTGGCATGGGTGGCCCTGGCTATTGCATCAAGGGTGAGTTCCTGTTTAATGGCGTAGACAACCCCCTGAAGCATAAGCGTGGTGTTTTGTCCATGGCCAGATCGCAGTCTCCCAACTCTGCTGGCAGCCAGTTCTTCATCATGCATGCCGATGCCAAGCATTTGGATGGTCAGTATGCTGCGTTTGGCAAAGTGACCTCTGGTATGGAAGTGGTGGATCGTATTGCTGGTGTCAAGACAGACCGGAATGATCGTCCTATGACCGAGCAGAAGATTGCCAAGGTTACGGTTGATACTCAGGGTGAGACTTTCCCTGAGCCCAACAAGCTGGAAGATCCCTACGGCAGATTCTAAAAAATTCCGCCCTACCAGGATGGACGGATTCATCCTGGTAGGGAAGACTGGTCTACAAATCCCGATTCCCTGTAATATATGGGGGCGTACTGGTTTCGACGGGGGTAGTGAGGCTGGAATAGCGAGCCGTGGCGCCTGACCACGATAAAACGGGTAACTTTTAAATTTAACTGACAACGAATACGTTGCTCTGGCTGCCTAATTAGGCGCCCATCCGCCCCGGAAGGACCACGAGCCGGGCTCGGGTGTGATTTGAGTGGTGACCGTGCGTATGGTAAGCTTTGCCCATACCATGCATAATGAAGCTACCGATTTCAGTAGGGTGTTTGTTCCCGCCTGGATGAGGGAATGCAAATAACAAACTGCGCTCGGAGAAGTTCTTGTTAAGTTGCTTTCGGACAGGGGTTCGATTCCCCTCGCCTCCACCAAACAGGTATTGGACGAACACCTATTTCTTCAGCGGCGGTTTCGCCGTCAAGGTGATGCTCTAATACGAAACAGAAAACCGCCATCTTAGATTAAGTTCTAAGGTGGCGGTTTTACATATAAGCAAGTCGTTTGAAAAACAAGACAATATCTGTTATAATATAAACACAGAATAATATTGAGTGTAAACGAAATAAGGAGAACCATTTATGTGGGAAAATATTGATATTGATAGGCATTACACAGGAATGTTTCAAATTTTAGATGAACCAATATCGGGCGAATTAATCTATAATGAACAAAACGGTACTATACTTTTAAGTCTCATAAAGGAAGTAAACTCGAAATCATTTTTCGGAAAAAGTTATGGCACACAACCGGTTATTACCGGCAAGCTGAACACAGGTGCGGTAGTGACTCTTTTTAACAATCGGTGCAGTAACAACCATACGCAAGCGTTTAGCATGTGAATGATACTCTAATAGTTGACCACAGTGACACTGAATAAGTTTACCACTAA
>CAUWEI010000239.1:0-2896 GCA_963557675.1 uncultured Oscillospiraceae bacterium
GTGAAATTCAGTTTTATTCCATTTTGAAGTATTGATTTAGGGGAGCAAAAATGAGCTGCAATTTGAATGCCATGCAGGCGGATCTGCTCCTGACAACCCTGGCAAAAGACTATAAAATTTATGCACCAAAACGGTTCATTGCCCAGGGGCGTTTTTCTGACACAGACATCATCTCTTATGGTGAAGTTGAAAAATTTAATGACATTGTATGGGACACAAAACCCGATTATCCTGCAAAAGAAGTTATTACCCCAATTCAGCAAGCTATTTTCTATTTTACAGAAGACGAATATCGCGAGAGCAAAGCACTGATCAAGCCAATACTGATTTTTGCGCGTCCCTGTGACATCAATGCTCAGGAGATTCAAGCACAAATCTATGCCGGAAACAGCGGATTTACCGATGTTTATTACGAACACAAGCGCTTGAAGAAGCATCCGATGTGGGATGAATTCAACAGTCGCTGCATTTCCTGTGGTGCATGTACCATTGCTTGTTCTACCTGTACTTGTTTCACCACACGGGAGTGACCTACGGTGATAACCCTGGAGTAGGGGAATATTGCCGTGTAAGTGCATCCTGTCAAATTGCGAGCTTTGACCAGATGGCAGGCCAGCGCGAGTTCCGTTCCACTGCGGCGGATCGTATGTGCTATAAGGTAATGCATAAGTTCCATGACCACAAAGCTCGTTTCGGGGATCGTCATATGTGCGTTGGCTGTGGCCGATACACTCGTCGCTGCCCGGAGATAATTGCAATTCATGCAACGGTCAATTCCGAGGATGAAGTCCTCGCTTCCGTCCGTGTGTACCGGGAAGGTCGGCATGGCTCTCAGCGCTGGGCGAACCTCGCCGCATTCAGCGAAGCGACCGACCTGTTCCGCTTTCGGTGTATTCCGGGGCTGACGGTCACTACCGACCAGTTTCTCATCTGCGATGATTGTCGCTACGATATTGTGTCCGTGGAGAATGTAAAGGGTCGTGGAATGTACATCGAGGTACTGGCGAAAAAGGAGGTGCCAACCGTTGGCTAAGTGCGATATGAAAATGCCGGAGGATTTCCTTCTGAAGATTTCCAAGCTCGGCAGCAACTTTGACAGCGTGGCGGATACCGTCCTGCAGGCCGGTGGCGAAGTCGTGCTGAAGAGAGTCAAGAGCAATCTCTCCTCCGTCATCGGCAGAGGGACAAAGTTCAAATCCCGCACCACGGGAGAATTGGAAGGCGCGCTCGGTCTTTCGCCGTCCAGACTGAATCGGGACGGTAACCACGACATCAAGGTCGGTTTCGCTGAGCCTCGCTCGGACGGCGGCAGCAATGCCAAACTTGCCAACATTCTCGAATACGGCAAGCACGGGCAGCCCGCAAAGCCGTTTCTGAAGCCCGCAAAAACGGCATCCCGGCAGGAGTGTATCGATGCCATGACCAAGGCACTGGATGAGGAGGTGGAAAAGCTGTGAGCCTGCTATCCGATTTGCAAACCATCGCAAAAAGTTGTGAGGTTCCCGTTGAAACGGGTGTGTTCTCCGGCAAAGCCCCGGACACCTATCTGGTGATTACGCCGCTGTCGGACAGCTTCGAGCTTCACGCCGATAATGCTCCCGGCTGCGAAACGCAGGAGGCACGGCTGTCCCTCTTCTCGAAGGGCAGCTACACCAAACTGAAAAATGCAATCGTCCGTGCCCTGCTGGGTGCGGACTTTTATATTACCGACCGCCGGTACATCGGCTTTGAGACCGAGACCGGCTACCATCACTACGCCATTGACGTGGCGCAAATCTACGAACTGGAGGAATAAGTTATGGCGACTATCGGTCTTGACAGACTGTATTACGCAAAAATCACCGAGAACGATGCCGGTGAGGAAACCTACGGTACACCGGAGCAGCTTGCGAAAGCCATCTCCGCTGACCTTTCGGTGGAACTGGCGGAGGCGACGCTCTATGCCGATGACGGCGCTTCGGAGATCGTGAAGGAATTCAAATCCGGCACACTCTCCCTCGGCATTGACGATATCGGCTCTACGGCGGCATCCGACCTCACGGGTGCGACCATCGACAAAAACAAGGTGCTCATTTCCGCATCTGAGGACGGCGGTGATCCCGTGGCGGTGGGCTTTCGTGCCAAGAAGTCCAACGGCAAGTACAAGTATTACTGGCTGTACCGAGTGAAATTCGGTATTCCGGCGACGAACCTTGCCACCAAGGGCGACAGCATTACCTTTTCTACGCCGACCATCGAGGGTACCATTCTGCGCCGCAACAAGGCAGACGCAGGCGGCAAGCACCCGTGGAAAGCGGAGGCACTGGAGGGCGATGTGACCGCTGCGACTATCACGAACTGGTATAAGGAAGTCTATGAGCCGACCTATACCACGACACCCGAAAAACAGGGTTAACGGAGGTAACACACAATGGATAACGAGAGAACTGCAGTCATCACCATCGGTGACGAGGAATACACACTCCTGCTTACCACCAAGGCAACTAAAGAGATCGCCGGTCGATACGGCGGTCTGGAAAACCTCGGTGAGAAGCTGATGAAGTCCGAGAACTTTGAAATGGCTATCGGAGAGATCGTGTGGCTCATCACGCTTCTGGCGAATCAGAGTATCCTCATCCACAACCTCAAGGATAAGGAGCACCCCAAGGAACTGCTCACCGAGGATGTGGTGGAGCTTCTGACCACGCCCCTCGACCTTGCCGGATACAAAACCGCCATTACGGAAGCTCTCTATAAGGGCACCAAGCAGAATGTGGAAAGCGAGAAAGACTCAAAAAACGCACAAGTCGGGTAACAGTCTCCGATGCGGAGTGATATGTACCCAGAATCCTGGACACATTAAAAATTGAATTATACTGCACAGATGGATGCTTCCCTGTATGTTACAGGGGGCATC
>CAUWEI010000240.1:0-2856 GCA_963557675.1 uncultured Oscillospiraceae bacterium
AGCGCACGAAAATACCCCCTTTACTGGATGTCCAGCAAAGGGGGTACATATCATTGAGACAGTACCTGTTTCTTATATATGGGTTAGTCCATGCTGCAATAAGCCTTTGCAGTCTGAGCGGCTACCTTGGCATTGTTGTAGACCAGCTGAATGTTGGAAGCCAGAGAGTCACCGCCGGTAATCTCTGCCACACGAGCCAGCAGGAAGGGGGTCGTAGCCTTGCCGTGGATGCCCTTTTCCTTGCATTCTGCAATGGCCTGATCGATGGCGGCGTTAATTACCTTGGGGTCCATGGAGAATTCTTCTGGAATGGGGTTGGTCACCAGCATACCGCTGCCGAGGCCCATGTCATTTTGCGCCTTGAAGGCAGCAGCCAATTCCTCCGGCGTGTCGATGCGGTAGTCAACCTTAAAGCCGGAGGTTCTGGTATAGAAAGCAGGCAGCTCCTCGGTGCCATAGCCAATGACAGGCACACCGTGGGTTTCCAGATATTCCAGAGTGAGGCCCAAGTCCAGAATACTCTTTGCACCTGCACACACCACCATAACCGGGGTGCGGCCCAGCTCTTCCAGGTCAGCGGAAATGTCCATGGTGGTTTCTGCGCCACGGTGAACGCCGCCAATGCCGCCGGTGGCAAAGACCTGAATTCCAGCCATGTGGGCGATAATCATAGTGGTGGTAACGGTGGTAGCACCGTCCTCGCCTCTGGCGCACAGGACAGCCAGATCCCGGCGGGAAGCCTTGGCAATGGCCTGACCCTTCTTACCGAAGTACTCGATTTCCTCCTTGGTAAGGCCAGCCTTCAGCCGACCGCCGATGATGGCGATGGTAGCAGGAACGGCACCATTCTGACGGATGATGTTCTCCACATTGAGAGCGGTTTCCACGTTCTGAGGATAGGGCATACCGTGGGAAATGATGGTAGATTCCAGTGCAACAACGGGCTTGCCCTGTGCAATGGCTTCTGCAACCTCGGGGTTTACGTCCAAAAAGCGATTCAGATTCATAATAGTTTCCTCCATATTACAAAATTTGTCCCATCCGCTCTCTTAGGGCGGTGACGTTGAGATTGGAATTGATGGTTTCTTCTGCCTCGATGGCAATGGCACCGGCGGCGGCTCCTGCCTGAGCGGTTTCCCGAAGGGACAGTCCCTCCATCCAGGCCCAGGTGAGACCTGCCATAAATGCGTCTCCTGCTCCGGTGGCGTTTCGCATTTCCGCCGGGCAGCAGGGCACCAAATGGCGTTCTTCCCCCTCTGCGGCATAGACGCCGTCATTTCCCAGAGACAAAAACACCCGGCGAATTCCGCTGTCCAACAAGCACTTGGTGGCCTGCTCCAAGGTATCCCGGTCGGTAATCCGTATTCCGGTCAAAAGCTCCGCTTCCAGACGGTTGGGCTTCAAGGTATGGATTCCGGACAAAATGGGCCGCAGTTTTTCCGCTTTATGGGTAGATACCGGGTCCACAAACAGAGGAGCCGTACAGGATTCTGCCAGATAGTGCAGAGACTGGGGCGGTAAATTGGCATCCGCCACCACCAGTTTGGCATTGTTCAAGAGATTGAGCCGGGAAGCCAGGTAAGCCGGGGTAATCTGCTCACAAATCTGCATATCCGACACCGCCAGAGCCATGTCCCCATCCGGGCCACTGAGATAGACATAAGTGGAAGTTGTCCCGTTTGGCACATGGAGGGCATAACTCAAGTCGATGCCCAAATCATTGCAGGAATTTTTAATTTTCTGGGCATGGAAATCATCCCCCAGAGCCGTGAGCATCCGAACTTCCAGACCAAGCAGGCTCATATTGTGGGCAATATTTCTTCCCACACCGCCCAGACTCATGTGAACCTGACCGGGATTGGAGTCCCGCTCCACCAGTGGTGCATAGGCCTTGCCGCCGATGTCGATGTTGATGCCGCCCACCACCACGGCGTAGTTTCCGTCCCGCAGGACATAGCCTTTTCCGGCGATGTAGCCTTTTTTCGTCAGGTTTGAAATATGAGCCGCCACACAGGATCGGGTAATGCCTGCCCGCTGGGCCAGAGCCTCCTGCGAAATCATGGGGTCCTCCTGAATCCAGGTCAAAATCTGTCGTTCTCGCTGGGTCATGGTGTCACCTCCTAAGCATTTATTTACTTCTAATCTTATGCTTATTATATTCTCAAATCCCCCACTTGTCAAGAACAATCTACAACTGGAATCCACTGGACATTGCCCAGGTGAAAGACTTTGCAGAAAGCCTGCCGAATGGATTCGGCCACAAAATCGAGCTTTCCGGCTCCAATCTCTCCGACGGACAGCGACAGCGTCTTGCCATTGCAAGAGCACGGAACCAGGATGCCGCCATTTACATTTTGGATGACCGCCGCTCTGCTCCGGACTTCCTGACAGAATCCAAGCTGCGGGCAAGGCTTGGGCAGATTCTCAGGGACAAGACTCAGATTGTAGTGACCCAGCGTGTCACCCCAGTCTCTTACATCGACCATCGTAGTCGGTGCTCAAAAAATGGAGCGTATCGAGTCGATACGCTCCATTTTGGGTTCTATACAATTCGCAAGACCAGCAGCAAGGAATCGTCGGGTTCTTCTTCTGTATAACGCAGCATTTTTTCCACAGATAGATTCGCCGGAATCGTTTTTATGATGTCCGCTTCCGTATAATAGGTAAAGCGCAGCCCCTCCTCGTAAACTTTTTCCTTATACGTTCCGTACCACATCGTCATAAAGACAATGCCCTTGTCGTTCAGATGTTGCGCTTGTAATTTCAGAGACTGTTTCAGCTCCGCTGCGGAAAGATGGCACAAAACTTTGTTGGAATAAATACAGTCAAATTTTCTGTCTATGCAGAAATCAGCCG
>CAUWEI010000241.1:0-2804 GCA_963557675.1 uncultured Oscillospiraceae bacterium
AATCGCTGCAATATGGACCCGGAAATTCCGACTCTATTGATATAAGGCAATTCCTACGGACCAGAAAGGAGGTGCCGATGTGGACGATTCGCAGATTATTGCCCTGTACCATCAGCGCAAGGAACAGGCCATTGCCGAAACCGATGCAAAATACGGGCCGCTGTGCCGCCGCATTGCTGCAAACATCCTGGACAGTCGGGAAGATGCGGAAGAATGTGTCAATGACACCTACCACAGCGCATGGCGGCAAATGCCGCCCCAGTGGCCCCGGTCCCTGCAAGCCTTTTTAGGCCGCATCACTCGGAACCTCTCCATCAGCCGGTTCCGGGCCAATCACGCCCAAAAACGCTATTCCAATCTGGAAATCATGCTGTCGGAATTGGACGACTGCATCCCGGATTCTACCGATGTGGAGCAAATCGTGGACGGAAGGCAGCTTTCCTCCCTCCTCAGCCATTGGCTGGATACTCTGCCCACGGAAGAACGCAACCTCTTTATCCGTCGCTACTGGTACGGCGATTCTCTCCAAACTCTTGCCATCGGCTGCACCCCGAAGCAATTGGCCCAGCGAATGTATCGGCTTCGCAAACAGCTCAAAACTTTTTTGGAAGCGGAAGGAGTGTCCATATGAAAAGCGAAAAACTTTATGACAGCATCACCAACATCCGGGACGACCTCATCGAAAATGCCACTGTCCCCCAAAAAGGCCGGCGCAAAAAATGGTGGCGGGGTGCCATTGCGGCAGGTCTGGCGGTAGTGGTGGTGGCAGGTGTCCTGCTGTGGCCGGAGAAAAACCCGGTGGTTCCTACCGCCTGCGCTATCTGGGAAGCCGAATATCCCGAAATGGCTCCCTATCCCAACGATGACGACTATTGGTTGGCCAATGGAGACTTTGATTTCGATGGGTATTCTCAGGCCTATGAAGCATGGAACGAGGACGTACAGGCCCAGCACCGGGAAGATGGGTACGCAGACGGCTTGCAGCAATTTTTCGTCCGCACCGTGCCGGAATTTCTGGTGGACAGCCCGGAAGAAAACCCGATTTACTCCCCCCTGAACGTCTACATGGCCCTGAGTATGCTGGCAGAGGTGACGGATGGAACCAGTCGGCAGCAGATTTTGCAGCTCCTTGGCAGTGCGGATTTGGAGTCCCTGCGAAGTCAGGCCGCCGATGTGTGGAACGCCGCCTATCGCAAGGACGGTGCGGTTTCCTGTGTGCTGGCCAACTCCCTGTGGCTCGATGAAGACATTGACTTTGTTCCCTCCACCTTGGAGACGCTGGCAAAAAACTATTACGCCTCGTCCTATCGGGGAACCATGGGCAGTGCGGAATTTAACGACACCCTGCACGATTGGCTCAATGCACAGACCGGAGGACTGCTGAAAGAACAGGCCCAGGAAATCCAGTTTGACCCCCAAACCATCCTGGCCTTGGCCTCTACCGTGTACTTTCAATCCAAATGGAGCTCGGAATTTAGCCCCAGCAAAACCGCCCCCGGCGTATTTCATGGCCCCTCCGAAGATCAGACCGTGGAGTTTATGAACAAAGAGGAAGGCGGAACCTACTATTGGGACGACCACTTCGGAGCCATTGCCCAAGGACTGGAAAGCGGGGGCAAAATGTGGTTTTTCCTGCCCAAGGAGGGCGAAACGCCCCAGCAGCTTCTTTCCCGGAACTCCATGATGGAGCTGGTGCAAAATCCCCAGCAGTGGGAAAATCAAAAGGAATGTTCCATCCGTGCATCCATTCCAAAATTCGACGTTACCAGTCAGATGGACCTGCGCTATGGACTGGAAAATCTTGGCATTACCCACGTTTTTGACCCGGATTCCTCGGATTTCAGCCCCATCACAGATGCAAACCCCACCTTCTTGTCCTATGTAAAGCATGATGCCCGGGTCACCATCGATGAAGAGGGGGTCACAGCGGCCGCCTATACGGTCATGGGCAGAGAAGCGGCCGAACTGCCCCCGGAAGAGAAAATCGACTTTGTGGCCGACCGGCCCTTCGTCTTTGTCATTACCTCCAATGACAATCTTCCCCTGTTCATCGGCGTGGTGAACTCCCCCAATGCCCTTGCATAAAAAACAAAAAACGGCATAGCCTGAAAGGCCATACCGCTTATACATTGCACCTCTATCCCCCCTTGGGACCTCTTCTGAGACTCCAAGGGGGGGACTTTTTTACACTCCGGGCAGGGTGTCGTCGTTAAACACCCAATCGGGAACATTATACACTTCGTAACGACCGGGAGCCGTCAGCACTACCACTCTGGAAATCCCGGCGTTGATAATCAGCCCCTGACTGTAAGGACCGGGACATCTGGCTTCCAGCTCCCCGGTCTGTACGTTCACACAGGCCATGTACAAGGTGGCTCCTCGGCACGCTTTGTGGTCCGCCGCCGCAATGGCGTTGACCTCTGCCGGTACCCCACGGCAAGGCTTCCCTTCCAGCTCGGCACATTGCTCCAAATCGGTGCAGTGATCCCGTCCTTTGGGGGCACCATTGTATCCGGTGGCGATGATTTCCTCCTCGTTTGCGATCACCACGCCGCAGTGGTACCGCCTACAGGTGGAACGCTGGGAAATGGTTTGCGCCATTTCCAAATAGCAATTTTCTTTCTCAATCCGGCTCATGGGGAACCCTCCTGTTCTGCCCTCCGGGCAGTTGAACTTTAGAAATTCTTACCTATTGTACCACATCGCTCCAAATTGTGCAAGAGTTTTTAGCGACTTCCTCCCTACAAGGAAAATTTCGTCCTTTTTCGGCGTTTTTCCTCCACCAGACTCCACTTTGCCGAAAA
>CAUWEI010000242.1:0-2722 GCA_963557675.1 uncultured Oscillospiraceae bacterium
TGTACATTTGCGTACAGCCGGGCTTCCTGCATGGGCTTTTTGTACAGCCCCATTTATCATTTGTTTTGTAAGAATGTCTCTTATTTTCCAAGACGCATTTTGAAGTCTGAATAACCAAACTGGGTCAGCTGTTCCAGCTCCCCTGTCTGGGTTCGTCTCCAAATATCAGGAAGAGGCATTCCGTTAAACGTATTATTTTTACAGGTGGTATAGATCGCCATATCACCAAATACCAGCAAATCTCCCTCACGGAGTTCCTGCTCGAAGGAATAGTCACCTACCACATCGCCAGCCAGACAGGTAGGGCCAGCCAGACGATACCGATAGACGCCGTCATTTCCCTCCTGCCCGCCATAGAGAGGCGGCATATAAGGCATTTCAATGACATCCGGCATATGGCAGGCGGCACTGGCATCCAAAATGGCAACAGAAATATCTCCATTGCGTACAATGTCCAGAATCCGGCACACAAAGAAGCCTGCATTAAGGGCCACAGCCTCCCCCGGCTCCAGATAGACCTGCAAATTCCACTGTGTCTGCGCCTTTGTCACGCACTTTTCCAGTCGGGCAATGTCATAGCCCGGACGGGTGATGTGATGACCACCACCCATGTTCAGCCATTTCATCTTAGGCAGAATGTCTCCGAACTTCTCCCCCACCGCTTCCAACGTGGTTTCCAGTGCATCGGAATCCTGTTCACAGAGGGTGTGGAAATGCAAACCGTCCAGAAGGCTTAAAAGCTCCGGGGTCATCTCTGCATCCCAAACCGCTCGGGTAACACCCAAGCGACTGCCATTGGCGCAAGGGTCATAGATTTCATGCCCCTCCTGGGTGGAACACTGAGGGTTAATCCGAAGACCTATACTCTTCCCTTTTGCCTTTGCAGCCGGACCGAATTTTTGAAGCTGATGGATGGAGTTGAACACAATGTGGTCTGCATACTCCAATAATTCTTCAAACTCGTCCTGCCGATAGGCGGCACAAAATACATGAACTTCCTTGTCCGGCATTTCTTCCTTGCCCAGTCTGGCTTCATAGAGGCCGCTGGCCTCCGTACCTGCCAGATACCCGGACAGCTTCTCATAAAAATCATAGTTCGAGAACGCTTTCTGTGCAAGGAGAATTTTGCAGCCGGTGTTTTTCATCACAGAAGCCAGAATTTCTCCGTTTCTGCACAGCTGCTCTTCGTCAATGACATAGCTTGGAGTGGGCAATCCTCCGAAGACTGCTTCCGGTGTTTTCTGTCCCAGTGCAGAAAATCGGGGGTCTAATTTCTGTTCCATCAATCTACCAGAGTGGGAGCGTGGTTCTCACGACGGGGCAGACCGTGCTTGTCCAGTGCATCCAGGAAGGGATCGGGGTTCATCTCTTCCACGGTGTAGACACCCGCCTTGTTCCACTGACCGGTCAGCATCATCATAGCACCGCACATAGCAGGTACGCCGGTGGTGTAGCTAATAGCCTGGCTCTGTACTTCCTTGTAGCACTCCTGATGGTCGCAGACGTTGTAAATATAGTAGGTCTTTTCCTGACCGTCCTTCTTACCAGTGAAGATGCAGCCAATGTTGGTCTTGCCGTGGGTACGGGGGCCAAGGCTTGCAGGATCGGGCAGCAGAGCCTTCAGGAACTGAATGGGAACGATCTCCTTGCCCTCAAACTGAATGGGGGTTGTGGACAGCATACCAACATTCTCCAGACACTTCATGTGGGTCAGGTAGCTCTGACCAAAGGTCATGAAGAAGCGGATTCTCTGAACCTCGGGAATGTTCACAGCCAGAGACTCAATCTCCTCATGGTGCAGCAGATACATATCCTTCTGACCAACGCCGTCAAAATCATACTCCCGCTTGATAGCCATAGGAGGAATTTCTACCCAGTGACCATCCTCCCAGTAGCTACCGGGGGCAGAGACTTCACGGAGGTTGATTTCAGGGTTGAAGTTGGTGGCGAAGGCATAGCCATGGTCGCCGCCGTTGCAGTCCAGAATGTCGATGGTATCAATGGTGTCAAACTCATGCTTCTTAGCGTAAGCGCAGTAAGCCTGGGTAACACCGGGGTCAAAGCCGCAGCCCAGCAGAGCCATGAGGCCAGCCTTCTCGAACTTCTCCTTGTAAGCCCACTGCCAGCTGTAGTCAAAGTAGGCAGAGAAGCCCTTCTCCTTGCAGCGCTTCTCATAAATGGCACGCCACTCGGGATCGTCGGTATCTTCAGGCTCATAGTTTGCAGTGTCCATGTAGTTGACGCCGCAGGCCAGACAGGCATCCATGATGGTAAGATCCTGATAAGGCAGAGCAATGTTCATGACCAAATCGGGCTTATAGCTGTTGATGAGGTCAATGACCTGCTGCACATCATCGGCATCTACCTGTGCAGTGGTGATCTTGGTGGCAGTCTTGCCTTCCAGTTCCTGAGCCAGTGCATCACACTTGGCCTTTGTCCGGCTGGCAATGCACAGCTCGGTGAATACTTCGCTGACCTGGCAGCACTTCTTAATAGCAACAGCAGCTACGCCGCCGCAGCCGATAACCAATACTCTACTCATAACGTATCTCCTTTATTCTTTATAGTGGATAAATGATTTTTAGTTCAGAGCCAAAATCAGTTCTCTCAGAACCTTGCAGGCCATAGCAGTGGAAATACCACTGTGGTCCAGCATGGGGGCAAGCTCATTGACATCCGCTGCCACCACATTGGTTTCGCTGACTGCCAGAATGGCTTCCAG
>CAUWEI010000243.1:0-2669 GCA_963557675.1 uncultured Oscillospiraceae bacterium
TAGCGCACGAAAATACCCCCTTTACTGGATGTCCAGCAAAGGGGGTACATATCAATAGCCACTCGTCTTTTTTGCACAAAACAACACGGGGGTTGTGGAAAAACGTTCAGCTGCAGAAGAATCCCTTCTGCAGCTGAACGTTGTATATGGGACTTTATAGAACCTTAGAGAGAAAATCCTGAAGTCTGGGATGCTTGGGATGATTGAAAATCTCATCCGGTGTGCCTTCTTCCAAGAGCTGTCCGTCTGCCATAAAGAGGACCCGGTTTCCCACTTCCTTGGCAAAACCCATTTCGTGGGTGACCACTACCATGGTCATTCCCTGCTGAGCAAGCTCCTTCATGACCTGCAATACCTCTCCTACCATCTCAGGGTCAAGGGCGGAGGTGGGCTCGTCAAACAGCAAAACCTCCGGCTCCATCATCAGAGCCCGTACAATGGCAATTCTTTGCTTCTGTCCGCCGGAAAGCTGGATGGGATAGGCGTTGGCACGGTCCTGCAAACCGACACGCTTCAAAAGGGCCAGAGCCTTCTGCTCGGCCTCCTCCTTGGACATCCCCTTGACCTTTCGGGGGGCCAAGGTCATATTGTCCAGAATGGTCTTGTGGGGGAAGAGGTTGAAGTGCTGGAACACCATGCCCATTTTCTGACGGTGCTGGTCAATGTTGACTTTTACCATCTTTCCATCGGCGTTCTTGATCTTTTTCTTCGTAATATCGATGTCGTCAAAAATGATTTCGCCTTCGGTGGGAACCTCCAACAGATTCAGGCTTCTGAGCAGCGTGGACTTTCCGGAGCCGGAAGGGCCGATGACCACCATCACATCTCCTGCGTGAATGTCTACGGATACATCATCCAGGGCACGAAGAGCACCCTTGTTGTAATACTTTTTCAGGTGTTTGACCTGAATCAAATTATCTCTTGTCGCCACGGCGCATCTTCCTTTCAAAATGTTCAATCAGCTTGCTGGTGGGGAACGTCAGGCAGAAATACACACAGGCTGCTACGATCAAAGGCTCACCAATGGAGTAGGTGGCGGTTTTTACGGTGTTTACAGCAAACATAATTTCCTGTACGCCAATGGTCCAGCAGATGGAGGATTCCTTGATGATGGTAACAAACTCGTTGGCAATGGCAGGCAGAATGTTTTTGATGGCCTGAGGAATGACCACCTCAACCAGATTCTGCCGCTGGCTCATACCCAGACTGCGGGCAGCCTCGGTCTGTCCCTGGTCCACACTCTGAATGCCGGAACGAATAATCTCGGACAGATAGGCACCGGAATTCAGGGAAAGAGCGATGACACCGGGAATAAAACGCTCAAAGCGGATGAATCCAAAGAGCTTAAACGAGGGCAGGCTGACACCGGCCAGCAAAACGTAGTAGACCAGGAACAGCTGCACCATAATGGGGGTAGCACGGAACACCTCAACATAGGCAGTGGCGAGCAAACGAACGGGCTTGATCTTGCTCATCCGCATCAGAGCCAGAGCCAATGCCAAAATAAATCCAAACAGTACCGTAAACAAAGACAGGGACAGGGTACAGACCAGACCCTGTGTGAACAGCTCAAAGTACTGAAAGGTTGCCTGAAAACCATTTACACTTATCACAAAATAACTCCTCTCATGGGATTACCCCGGAGGCATAGCCTTCGGGGTAATTTGAATTATAACTGCTTATTTACCTGCTTCGGTGGGAATGTTGCCGTCGGCATCCAGAAGACCTTCAAAGCTGTTGGAAGCGGCCTGCACATTGGCTTCTTCAATAAACTTTGCCAGGG
Organism: uncultured Oscillospiraceae bacterium; assembly: GCA_963557675.1. GTDB lineage: Bacteria > Bacillota > Clostridia > Oscillospirales > Oscillospiraceae > Faecousia. The sequence continues at coordinate 1,784 of CAUWEI010000243.1, forward strand.
AACCGTCTTCCTTGGCTTTGGCAATGGCCTCGTTTACAGAGGTGAGAAGGGCTTCATTTCCCTTGCTGACACCGATGACATAGCCATCTTTTTCATAGGACACATCCAAAGCAATGGTGAGCTCCGGGTAGTTCTTGATGTAGGTTTCCGCTACAGCGGTTTCCACAAAAGCACCGTCCAGCTTGCCGGAGAGAACTTCTGCGATGATGTCGGTCACCTTACTCAACTGCACAATGTCGGCATCGGGGGTGTTTTCCTGAGCCAGACCGTACTGAATGGAACCAATCTGTACACCCACCTGATATTCGGCCTTGTTGGCATCTGCGATGGTAGAGAACTTGGAAACGTTTTTTCTGGTGCAAATAAAGGCCTGACCGGAGGTGTAGTACACATCAGAGAAGGCCATGCTGTTCTCACGGGCGGGGTCCGGAGAGTAACCGGCCATGCTCAGGTCTACCTTTTTACTGGTCAGCTCACTGAGGGTGCCGTCAAAGTCCATGGGGATGATTTCCAATTCCAGACCCATGTAATCGGCAATATACTGAGCCAGAGCGACGTCAAAGCCGGCCAGAGTGGGCTTACCGGATTCGTCCAAAGAGTAAAACTCAAAGGGGGCAAAGTCAGGGCTGGTAGCCACGGTTAGTTTGCCTTCCTTTACGGTGAGGCCGCTGCTGGATGCGCCACATCCTGCAAACAGGCCGCAGATCATAAGAACTGCAAGAATCATTGCGACAAATTTTTTCATTTTTCTTTCTCCTTCAAAACATCCATAAGAGACATCTCATTCACGTACTGCATTATATACCGTATATTATTCATTGTCAATTGTATAATAACACGTTGTTGATGGAAGAAGGATGGAATATTATGTACATATATTATAATT
>CAUWEI010000244.1:0-2642 GCA_963557675.1 uncultured Oscillospiraceae bacterium
TAGCCACGCGGATAACGGGCTCGGGGAAGACCATGGATTCCAGAATGATGGGGTGATCCTCATCACAGAAAGTATCACCGGTGGTGGTGTTCTTCACACCAACAGCAGCGGCAATATCACCGGAGTACACCATATCGATGTCCTCACGATGGTTGGCGTGCATCTGCAGGATGCGGCCCAGACGCTCCTTGGTCTGCTTGGTGGAGTTCAGGATGGTAGTGCCCTTTGTCAGAGTACCGGAGTACACACGGAAGAAGCACAGCTTACCAACGAAGGGGTCGGTAGCAATCTTGAATGCCAGAGCGGAGAAGGGAGCATTGTCGTCAGCAGGACGGAAGTCCTCTTCATCAGTGTCGGGGTTGATACCCTTAACACCCTTCTTGTCCAAGGGAGAAGGCATATAGTCAACAACGGCATCCAGCATCTGCTGTACACCCTTGTTCTTGTAGGAAGAACCGCAAACCACGGGCACCATGGTGTTATCAATGGTAGCCTTACGGATAGCAGCCTTGATGGTCTCCAGGGGAACCTCTTCCTCCATGAGGACAGCTTCCATGATGCTGTCGTCCACATCGGACACAGCATCCATCAGCTTCTCATGGTACTCATTAGCCAGATCCACCATGTTTTCGGGAATCACGCCAACCTCAGCATCCTGACCCAGAACATCAGAGAAGAACAGAGCCTTCATGGTCAGCAGATCAATGACGCCAACGAAATCGGCCTCGGAGCCGATGGGCAGCTGCAGAGGAACTGCATTGCACTTCAGACGATCGTGCATCATGTCCAGGACGTTGTAGAAGTTGGCACCCATGATGTCCATCTTGTTGACATACACCATACGGGGAACTCTGTACTCGTCAGCCTGGCGCCACACGGTCTCAGTCTGGGGCTCAACACCACCCTTAGCGCACAGAACGGTCACGGAACCGTCCAGAACACGCAGGGAACGCTCGACCTCAACGGTGAAGTCAACGTGGCCCGGGGTGTCGATGATGTTGATCCGGCGACCCTTCCAGAAGCAAGTGGTAGCTGCGGAAGTAATGGTGATACCGCGCTCCTGCTCCTGAGCCATGAAGTCCATGGTGGCGGAGCCATCATGGGTCTCACCGATCTTGTAGGTACGGCCGGTGTAGAAAAGAATACGCTCAGTGGTAGTGGTCTTACCGGCATCGATGTGAGCCATGATGCCGATATTTCTTGTATTTTCAAGCGAGTACTGTCTAGCCATTTAGATACTCCTTTGTTACCAACGAAAATGGGAGAAGGCCTTGTTGGCTTCTGCCATCTTGTGGGTATCCTCACGCTTCTTCACGGATGCGCCGGTGTTGTTGTAGGCGTCCATGATTTCAGCAGCCAGCCGCTCCTTCATGGTTGCCTCGCCACGCTTACGGCTGTAAGCGGTCATCCAGCGCAGGCCCATGGTCTGACGACGGGCAGGACGTACTTCGATAGGCACCTGATAAGTGGCGCCACCCACACGGCGAGACTTGACCTCGACGGCGGGCATTACATTTTCCATGGCCTGCTGGAATACTTCCAGGCCATTCTTGTCGAGCTTGTTCTCGACAATCTCAAAAGCACCATAAACGACCTTCTGGGCAACGCCCTTCTTGCCGTCCAGCATGATGCTATTGACGAGCTTAGTTACCAGAACGGAGTTATAAATAGGATCCGGCAGGATCTCTCTCTTTGCTACATTACCTCTTCTGGGCACTTCGCTTCCCTCCTTCATATTAAGATGATTTCACAGGTACTTCAGAAGTGTACTTCTGTTGGTGCCTGCCAAGAGGTTTTTTACAGAGAATCTATAAAAAACGTCATGGCAAGGCCTTGCCTTGCAAAGGCGTAGTTATCGCAGTTAAAAAGTTTAGGTAGTAAGAAGCAGATTACTTCTTGCCTGCCTTGGGCCGCTTTGCGCCGTACTTGGAACGGGACTGCTTCCGGTTCTGTACGCCCTGGGTATCCAGAGTGCCGCGAATGATGTGGTAACGCACACCGGGAAGGTCCCTAACACGACCGCCACGGATCAGCACCACAGAGTGCTCCTGCAGGTTGTGGCCCACACCGGGGATGTAAGCGGAAACCTCGAAGCCGTTGGTCAGACGCACACGAGCGATCTTACGCAGAGCAGAGTTAGGCTTCTTAGGGGTGGTCGTTCTGACGGCAGTGCAGACACCTCTCTTCTGAGGGGAAGACAGATCAGTTTCCTTGTTCTCAAGGGTGTTCAGACCCTTCTGCAGAGCGGGAGAATTGGACTTGTAGGCAGCCTGCTGTCTGCCCTTTCTCACGAGCTGGTTAAAAGTAGGCATTGGTTTCTCCTTTCTTTGAAACTCGCCTGTTGGCGGATTTATCTCCTCGGGAAAATCCCGTAGGAATCAAGGGATTATAATTGCGGCCGCAGCCGCACCTACGTCAATGCCGCAGGCGTTACCAAGGCTCTCCATGGTGGGGAACCAGGCGCAGGGAACATCACGCTGCTTGCAGAGTGCAAGCAATGCTTCGGTCATGTCGGGATCTGCGTTCCGGGCCAGGAAAACCTGCCTGGCAGTTCCCTTCATCAGAGCCTTACAAATCTGCTTCACACCCACAACCCGGTTGCTTGACCGTAGCTGCTGTGCAAGCGGATTTCTCTCTAAGGG
>CAUWEI010000245.1:0-2617 GCA_963557675.1 uncultured Oscillospiraceae bacterium
GGTTAAACCTTAGAGTGAAAAATCAATCGACGCGGGCAGCCGCGCAGACGGAATGGAAATCTTCAGCCTTGAGGGCGGCGCCGCCGATGAGGCCGCCGTCGATGTCGGGCTGAGCCAGCAGCTCGAAAGCGTTCTTCTCGTTCATGGAACCACCGTACAGGATGGAGATGGCACGAGCATTCTTGGAGCTGTACAGCTTGCGGATGACGGTACGGATGCTCTCGCAGACTTCCTCAGCCTGCTCGGGAGTAGCAGTACGGCCGGTGCCAATAGCCCAGATGGGTTCGTAAGCAATGATAACCTTGCGGATCTTGTCCTCGGGAACGTTCCGCAGACCAGCCTTGATCTGCATGGTGATCCACTCCTCGGTGATGCCAGCCTCACGCTGCTCCAGGCTCTCGCCGCAGCACATGATGGGGGTCAGGCCAGCTTCCAGAGCGGCCAGAACCTTGGCGTTCACATCGGCATCGGTCTCACCCATAGCACGACGCTCGGAGTGACCGATGATCACGTACTTACAGCCAGCGTCTACCAGCATGTTGGCAGCGATCTCGCCGGTGTAAGCACCGGAAGCGTTGGCGTTCATGTTCTCTCCGCCAATGCCCACACGGGTCTCACGCATAGCGCGAACGGCAGCGGGAATGCACACAGCAGGAACGCAGAACACCACGTCGCACCAACGGCCCTTGGGCAGGATGCTCTTGAAGGTGGTCATGAATTCCTTGGTCTCGCTGGGGGTCTTGTTCATCTTCCAGTTACCGGCGATGATCGTCTTGCGGTACTTTCTGTTCATTTTTTATGCCTCCAAAAAACTAAATCTATGATAAAAAGGCAGCGGAGAAATGTTTGCTTCCCCGCTGCCGGCAATAAACGGGAATTACTTATCCTGCAGGCAGGCGATACCGGGCAGAGCCAGGCCTTCCAGGAACTCCAGGGATGCGCCGCCGCCGGTGGAGATGTGAGTGATCTGGGAAGCGAAGCCCAGCTGCTCACAAGCAGCAGCACTGTCGCCACCGCCAACGATGGTCACAGCGGAAGAATCGGCCAGAGCCTGAGCAACGGCCTTGGTGCCCTTGGACAGGATGGGGTTCTCGAACACGCCCATAGGTCCGTTCCAAACAACGGTCTTTGCAGCCTTTACAGCCTCGTAGAACTCAGCACTTGCCTTCTCACCAATATCCAGGCCCATCTTGCCCTCGGGGATAGCGTCGGACATGACGGTTTCCACGGGGATCTCTGCATCGATGGGGTTGGGGAAGGAATCGGCAACCACAGTGTCAACAGGCAGCAGGAGCTTGACGCCCTTAGCCTCTGCCTTAGCCATCATTTCCTTGCAGTAGTCGATCTTCTCATTGTCAACCAGGCTGGCACCGACGTTGTAGCCCTTAGCAGCCAGGAAGGTGAAAGCCATACCGCCGCCGATGATGAGGGTATCGACCTTCTCCAGCAGGTTGTTGATGACGTTCAGCTTATCAGAAACCTTTGCACCACCCAGGATTGCAACGAAGGGACGCTCGGGATCGGCCAGAGCCTTGCCCATGATGCCGACTTCCTTCTGCACCAGGTAGCCGCAGACAGCGGGCAGATGATCTGCCACACCAGCGGTGGAAGAATGAGCACGGTGAGCGGTACCGAAGGCATCGTTCACGAACAGGTCTGCCATAGAAGCCAGTTCCCGGCTCAGCTCGGGATCGTTCTTGGTCTCGCCCTTCATGTAACGGACGTTCTCCAGCAGCATAACCTCGCCGTCCTTCAGAGCAGCGGCCTTTGCCTTTGCATCCTCGCCGACAACGTCAGAAGCCATGATGACTTCCTTGCCCAGCAGCTGGGACAGACGATCGGCCACGATCTTCAGGCTCAGTTCGGGCTTCCACTCGCCCTTGGGCTTGCCCATGTGGGAGCAGAGGATGACCTTTGCACCGTGGTTTACCAGGTACTCGATGGTGGGCATAGCAGCCACGATCCGCTTGTCGGAAGTGATCTTGCCGTCCTTGGTGGGAACGTTGAAGTCGCAGCGGCACAGCACACGCTTGCCTGCTACTTCTACATCTTCAATGGATTTCTTATTGTAGTTCATAACAAAGCCTCCTGTTAATCTTCAGGCACAACTGGCAGTTTCCAGTTTGTCATCTTTCCAGTTTCCTGTAGGTGGGGAAATTGCAACTGACGCAGAGCCTCATATACCGTAATGGCTACGGAGTTACTGAGATTCAGGCTTCTGGCCTCAGCACGCATGGGCAGTCTCAGACATTCGTCCCGGTGCTCCTCCAGAAACGCCTCCGGAAGTCCTTTGGTCTCTTTGCCAAAGAACAGGTAGCAGCCATCCTGGAACTGGGCCTCTGCATAAACTCTGGGTGCTTTTGTAGACAGGCACCACATCTGCTGGACCTCATTGTTCCGGAAGAACTCCTCCAGATTCTCATAGACCCTTACATCCACCAAATGCCAATAGTCCAGACCTGCCCGCTTCACAGCCTTTTCCGAGATGTCAAATCCCAGAGGCTTAATCAAATGAAGGACGCTGCCGGTAGCAGCACAGGTTCTGGCGATATTGCCAGTATTTGCCGGAATTTCCGGCTCAACCAGGACGATATTGAGCATATAGGGAACCCTCCTG
>CAUWEI010000246.1:0-2541 GCA_963557675.1 uncultured Oscillospiraceae bacterium
CACAATGGCTGCCAGATTATAAATATTATGAACTGCGCTGGAAAGAATGGGATAAGTAAAGACTCCTCCCGGTTCTCTCATGGTAATCTGGTCTTTGTCTGCTGCCTCCACAAAATAATCCCGATGGGGCGACTTCGAACCGCAATTGGGGCACTCAAAATCACCAATATGACGGTAGTTTCGATAATGATATACAGGCTTCGTGCCACAATGAGGGCACACCGTAAAATCATTTGCAATGGCTGGTCTGGAATTTGTATGCTGGTCATAGACACCAAAACACAGGCGGCGATTCTTTTCGCCAATAAAACAGCTCAAGGGGTCGTCTGCATTGACAATCACTACGGTATCCGGTGAGCCTTCCGCCGCCTTTTTCAATTGCGCCCCGATATACTCCGGATTGGCGTTTCGTTCCATAGAGTCCCGGGCAAGATTGGTCACAATCAGATAAGCGGGTTTGATTTTGGGAACATTCAAAGGAGAAATCAATTCGTCCATTTCAATCACCGCTGCGTCCTTGGTGGGACGATTAAAAATGCTTACCGCATCCAGCAGACACCGTGCATGGCCTGCATGGTGATTGGCACCCCAGTCATTGAAGCTGACGGACTTTCCCTGTTCCTGCAACAGTCCTGCAACAACACTGGAAATGGTTGTTTTTCCGTTGGTGCCACTGACCGCAATAGTCAGCTCCGGCTTTGCCACATACTTCAAAAAGTCAGAGCACAGGCGCATGGAAACCATGCCAGGGCGGTCATTACGCACATGACCTGTTTTTTTATACCACCACAAAAATAGTTTTCCTGCCCATAGGGCAATCCAAAACTGTAGTTTTTTCATATTTTACCTCTTTCCAATTCCTAACTTTCTGCAAATCTTCGCTACGGTCCTCTTTCCAAACACGTCACTCAGTACCTTTGAGCGATAGGTCAAGGGGATATAGACCAAGGCACCTGCAATGCCATAAAACGCAAACTGCACAATCAACAGGATTCCACGTCCCTGTGTAACCGGCCACAAGTGCTTCAATAATACAACGGCACCACTCATCAAAATTGCTGCCGGGGCAGCACGCAAAATCACGCTGATCATAGGCCGATAGCTGAAGTTAATCGACCGCTTCAGAGAGGTCAACAGCAACAGCATGGTAACAAGCTGACCCACGATGCTGGCAGCGGAAGCTCCCAAATAAGCCGGAATTCCGATGGCATCAAACAAATAAATCAAGGGCAAATCCAAAGCTGTATTGATAATTACACCAAGGATCGTAAAGGCACAGACCGATTTGCCCCGGTTCATACTCTGCATAGCCATACTGATTACAGTTGTGATACTTCCCAGGATATTTACCACGATAGCAAGCTGTAAGATTCCGCCGCCATACAGGCTCTCCCCGTAAAACAGGCGATAAACCGGCTCTGCAAACAGAATCATACCGATGCCAATGGGGACCGAAACAGCCAAAACCGTTCCCACGGCCTGGTTAATCTTCAAATTGACAGACTTCCACTTCCCTTTTGCGTAGTTTTCCGCAATAAAGGGAGCAATGCTGCTGGTTAAACCAATGGAAAGCGCAGAAATAATCATACAGATTTTAGGAATCCAGGTAGATGCAATACTGGAAACCAGCTGTGCCACTTCATCGTCATACGACAGCTTGTGCAGGCCAAGCAGCAGCATTTTGAGGTCCACCAGATTGTACACACTCATGGTAATGGAAACCAAAACAAGGGTTGCACAATGGGAAAAAATATCCCGCAGGATTTTCCCGGTAGGCTCTGCTTTTCGTTCCGTGCCGCCTTTTATAGGGAACTGCTCTCGGTTGGCATAGTGCGCCCGCACCAAATACATCTGTGCAATTACGGCACCCACTGCCGCACCAATCAGGGCCACACCAACACCGATGGTAACATCGGCTTTCAACACGTTGATTGCAATATAAGAGCCGCACAGCACAAATACAATCCGCACAAACTGCTCAATGACCTGACTATGAGACGGAGGGGCCAGAAACTTATGGCCTTGCAGGTATCCTCGTTTCATGCTGAGGAACGGCACAATCAACAGGCAGTACGAAACCGCACGCACTGCAAACGCAATTTCATCTACCGAAACACCTTCGGTCATATCCTTCAGGAAATATCCGCCGATTTGTTTTGAAAAAACCTGCAAAAATAAAAATGCAGCCAGCGAAACGCCCAGAACCACCCGAAGGCCCAAGGAATACGCCTTTTCTTTTGAACGGAACTTTCCAAGGGAATTATACTCACTGATAACAATACTGATTGCAATGGGGATACCGGAGGTGGATATATCCAAAAACAGCGTATAAATGCTGTATGCGTAGGAATAAATAATGCCACCCTTATCTCCAATAATACTGTAGAAAGGAATGTTGTACACTGCACCCATCAATTTGGTAATGACGATGGCAACATAAGCAATGGCCGCACCTTCTACAAAACCATTTTTACGCATTTTTTTACTCACATAAAAACCTCTTTTTTCTCTTTTTAATTAAATCATTCTACTCCAAAGTAC
>CAUWEI010000247.1:0-2514 GCA_963557675.1 uncultured Oscillospiraceae bacterium
CTGTACATTTGCGTACAGCCGGGCTTCCTGCATGGGCTTTTTGTACAGCCCCTTTGCAGGTTGTTTTTAATTACTTGTTTGCATCCTCTTCTTCGATCTGCCGTCTGGCCTCTACGAAGCACTTAACAGCAAAGTCCAGGTCCTCCTTGGTATGAGCAGCGGAAACCTGAGTACGGATACGAGCCTTACCCTTGGGAACAACAGGGTAGGTGAAGCTGACGGCGTAAACGCCCAGCTCATACAGCTTCTGTGCCATACGGGCAGCCTTGTGCTCGTCATACAGCATGACGGGGACACAGGGATGGGTGCCATCGATGATGTCGAAACCGTTGTCCTTCAGAGCCTGACGGTAGTCGCCTACGATGCTTTCCAGATGATCACGCAGGGAGGTGTCCTTCTCAAGCATCTCGATGCACTTCAGGGTAGCAGCGGCAACAGCGGGAGCCAGGGTGTTAGAGAACAGGTAGGGACGGCTGCGCTGACGCAGCAGGTCGATGATTTCCTTCTTACCGGAGGTGAAGCCGCCGGAAGCACCGCCCAGAGCCTTGCCGAAGGTACCGGTGATGATGTCTACACGGCCCATAACACCGCAATGCTCGGTAGTACCACGGCCGGTCTTGCCTACGAAGCCGGAAGCGTGGCTGTCGTCCACCATGACCATAGCACCGTACTTGTCGGCCAGGTCACACACGCCCTTCAGGTTGGCAATGATGCCATCCATGGAGAACACGCCATCGGTGGCGATGAGCTTGATCCGGGCACCGGCAGCGTCAGCGGCCTGGAGCTGTGCTTCCAGATCTTCCATGTTGTTGTTCTTGTAACGATAACGCTTTGCCTTGCACAGACGGACACCGTCAATGATGGAAGCGTGGTTCAGCTCGTCACTGATGATAGCATCGTCTGCGGTGAGGAGAACCTCAAACAGACCGCCGTTGGCATCGAAGCAGGAGGAGTAGAGAATGGTGTCCTCGGTACCCAGGAAGCGAGATACAGCAGCTTCCAGCTTCTTATGAATGGACTGGGTGCCGCAGATGAAACGGACGGAAGCACAGCCATAGCCATATTCGTCATAGGCGTTCTTGGCAGCTTCAATCAGCTCCTTGTTGTCAGCCAGACCCAGATAGTTGTTGGCACACATGTTGAGCAGGTCTTTGCCATCGGCAAAGATGTGAGCGCTCTGGGGGGTAGTGATGATACGTTCAGCCTTCAGGACACCGGACTCTTTGATGCCCTCCAGCTGGGAAGCGTAGTAGGAAAATGCTTCTTGCTTGTTCATAATAACCAGGTCCTTTCAAAATATCAGATATTTGACCAATCCAGAATGACCTTGCCGGAGTTGCCGGAGCACATGGCGTCAAAGCCCTTTTCAAAGTCAGCGATGGGGAACCGATGGGTAATAATGCGCTCCAGGGGGAAGCCGGCTTCCACCATAGCCTGCATCTTGTACCAGGTTTCGTACATCTCACGGCCATAGATGCCCTTCAGCTGCAAGCCGTTCCAGATAATGGTGTTGAGGGGCAGCTCCACGGTATTCTTGCTGGGCAGGCCCAGAAGAGCGATCTTGCCGCCGTTGTACATGGAGCCGATGAGCTGGCGCAGAGCGACGGGAGCACCGGACATTTCCATGCCCACATCAAAGCCCTCATGGATGCCCATGCTCTGCATGACTTCGTTCAGGTCGGTTTCCTTGGTGTTGACCGCAGTGACACCGAACTTACGAGCCAGATCCAGACGATAGTTGTTAAGATCGGTAATGACGACATTCCGAGCACCGGCAAACTTGGCAATGGCAGCGGCCATGATACCAATAGGACCGGCACCGGTTACCAGCACGTCCTGCGCCAGAAGGTCGAAGGACAGAGCGGTATGGGTAGCGTTGCCAAAGGGATCAAAAATGGAGTACAGCTCTTCATCGATTTTGGGGGAGCAGGTAATGACATTGCTGGCAGGGATGACCAGATACTCTGCAAAAGCACCATCCCGGTTTACGCCAACACCCTTAGTGGCCTTGCACAGGTGGCCACGGCCGGCACGGCAGTTGCGGCACATACCGCAGACAATGTGGCCCTCGCCGGAAACCACTTCACCAATGTGGTGGCCCTTGACGTTGGCACCCATTTCCACGATATGACCCACATATTCGTGGCCTGCGGTGGTACCCAGACGGATGGTATCTTGTGCCCATTCGTTCCAGTCCCAGATATGGACGTCGGTGCCGCAGATAGCGGTTTTGTGAATCTTAATCATAACATCGTTTTCGCCAACAGCGGGAATCTCAACCCGCTTCATGGTAAGGCCCCGTTCAGGACGGTCCTTTACCAAGGCCCACATAGTACCATTGTTCACTGTGATCACTCCTCAATAATAAGCAGTTGTATTTGACATACGGACACGACAGGGGAATCCGTCCCCAAGTTAAGAACATTATACCGAATCCCAATGGAAAAAGCTATAACAACTGTAAAAAAATATGCCCAAACTTATTGAAAGAAAATGGGAACTGTAACCACATTT
>CAUWEI010000248.1:0-2490 GCA_963557675.1 uncultured Oscillospiraceae bacterium
TAGCGCACGAAAATACCCCCTTTACTGGATGTCCAGCAAAGGGGGTACATATCAGCAACGACCTGTTTTTTTGTTTGGATAAGAGTTTATCTTTTTCCTTGATTAGAAAAAAGAAGTGTGCTATAGTTCTGCTGGGAGGTGCTGAAATCATAGGCAGCACTTGTTGCATATTAACATTGGAAGATAAAAGAAGCAAATTATGAGGGCGACACGCTGCCAAGGTCCTGGAAAATAACATTCAAGGAAACATGGATATAAAAGAATAAGACAAAGAGGGAATTTTTATGAGTAAAACAAAGAAAATTTTTGCTGGCCTCACCGCTCTGCTTTGCATGATTGTTATGCTTTCCGGATGTCATGTAACCACTTCAAAGGCGTACATCTTTTCGGTTGAAACTGGAGATAAAATCAAAGTTTCTTTGGATACGACCGGTGATTTTGACTTGTCTTCCGATGTTCCCTTTGCGATTTCCATGAATGGTGAGACACAGACCCAGGGAACATTCATTTACGCTGATGTATATGAACAGTATGTTCAGGTTAGCCAGAATGGTGAAAAGACAAAGCTGCTGGATTCCGGAACAAAAGACGGCAATCCTTATGTATTTTGGTGTTTTGATGGAAAAGAATATAACTATGCGATTCGGGTTACCGGTTCGGACACTGGAGTAGTGCTTGGCAATATGGTGTCGGAGCAGTCCGCAAGAGTGTGCTTTGAGAGATTGACAATCTCCCCTGCGGATTAACGGAAGCGGAGAAATAGGCAAAAAATGAATTCAAAAGGTGGGCAGGATTGCCCACCTTTTTTCTATTTGTAAGGTGCAGACGAAACGCCACGATTCTTCCGCCTTTTAAGCACAAAATGAGTTCTTACAGCGTATATTGGAATGGACCAGACAAAGCGGTATCTTCCATTCCACCACGTTGCTACCGCACTGGTCGGCAGTATCACAGCAGGCTTGGAGCTTAAAAGGAGGAAGTAGGATGAATTCAGGATTGCCCACAATTGCAAGTATTACCGTTATTTGCAGCCTGGTTGGGACAGCGGTAAAAGCGTCCAAACTGAATAACAAATGGATTCCCAGCATTGTCGGTGCATTGGGAGGAATTCTGGGAGTTATAGGAATGTATGTGACCAATGGATTTCCGGTGAAAGACCCGCTGACGGCTGCGGCTCTTGGGATTGCATCCGGTTTAGCAGCGACCGGCGCACATGAGGCGGTCAAACAGATTAAGAGGGGAGGGTCAAGGGATGAGGGTGCAAATACTCACAAAGAATGACTGTTATAAGCGTGGAGTACCCATAGAGCCAAAGGGCATTATGATGCACTCCACCGGAGCCAATAATCCCACCCTCAAACGATATGTTGGCCCAGATGACGGTATTTTGGGCGAAAATATCTATGGCAACCACTGGAACAATCCCGGTCTGGATGTCTGTGTCCACGCTTTCATTGGGGAGACTAAGGACGGAACCGTGGAATGTTATCAAACCCTTCCATGGAAGATGCGAAGCTGGCACTGTGGGGCAGAGGCAAACGGGACTCATATTTCGATTGAGATTTGTGAAGACAATCGCAATCATGCAGAGTATTTCCGGGCCACAAGAGACAAAGCTCTGGATGTAGTTTCAGATTTGTGTATGGAGTTTGATTTTGATCCCCTTGCCAAGGGCGTCTTGATTGACCATAGCGAAGGTGCGGCTATGGGGATTGCCTCCAATCATGGCGATGTGACCCACTGGTGGAGTCGTTTCCACTATTCTATGGATGAATTTCGACAAGACGTTTCCCGGCGGATGAAGGAGAAGGAGGAAGCTATGAAAGAAGAATTGAAAAAGTTGGTACAGCAGGAAGTTGCAGAAGCGATGAAAGACATTGTCATTCCGGAGCCTGATGTATCTGGAGCAGCAGAAGAGGCAGTCGATGGTCTTATGTCCACATGGGGAACCAAGGACACCCATAGTGACTACTCCACCGAGGCCATTGACTGGGCATTGGAGAATAAGCTTGTGAATGGCCGTGAGAGTGGAAACTATGGATGGAAAAAGCCCATTACGAGAGAGGAGTTCATCACCATTCTTTATCGGGTGCTGAATCCGTAGGGATCAACGGCTTTAACCCCACAAAATGGGACAGAGGCACAGAAAGCCTGAACCTCCTGTAATAGCAAAAAAAGAAGGACAAGAATTGTTTCTTGTCCTTCTTTTGATGGTGCCGGTGGTGGGACTCGAACCCACACGGTATCGCTACCAACGGATTTTGAGTCCGCCTCGTCTACCATTCCAACACACCGGCAAATTGATTCAGTTCACAGAGCCGAACTCTGCAACGGGATTATTATAGTATATCCGAGAGAAAAAAGCAAGTGTTTTTTTCTCTCCTGCAATAGTTTTTTTGCAAAAAAAGAAAAGCCGTACTTTTGTACGACTTTTCTTGGAGCGGGTGACGAGGCTCGAACTCGCTACCTCCACCTTGGCAAGGTGGCGCT
>CAUWEI010000249.1:0-2486 GCA_963557675.1 uncultured Oscillospiraceae bacterium
AAAACTGTCCTTTTTTCTTTTCCTAATCTGTAACACATCATTGACAAACCTACAACAGAAGTTGTCACAATTACAAATATGTGTATGGTTTACCGGGAAAACATGGTTCTGGTTCAGGATCGGGTAAACAAAAATTGGCCGGGAATTACCTTTCCCGGTGGTCATGTAGAAAAAGGGGAGTCCTTAACCGATGCTGTGATTCGTGAAGTATGGGAAGAAACCGGTCTTACCATCCGTTCTCCTCAATTGTGTGGTGTAAAGGACTGGATGGATGAGGACGGCTCTCGTTATATGGTGCTGTTTTATAAAACGGACAAGTTCAAAGGTACTGTAAAATCTTCCGAAGAAGGGGAAGTTTACTGGGTTGAACTGGAACAGCTATCTAAAATGCCGCTAGCCAATGATATGGATGGGATGCTTAAAATTTTCTTAGATGACAGCCTCAGCGAGTTTTACTATTTTCAAAAAGACGGACGCTGGGCCTACGAATTAAAATAACGAGATTTTATTTTTTCTCTATGCAACATATTGGTTTTCTCAGCTGTATGATAAATAGAACATGACATAAGTTGTTCCAACAAATTGCAGTTGAAAGGATGATTATAATGAAAAAATGGATTGCATTCGGTGTTTGTGCCGTAATGGCAGTTTCCATGACAGCCTGCGGGAGTCAAAAGCAGACTCCTCCTACCACCGAAACCTCCTCCGTCAGCCAGATGCAAACATCCAACCCCTTTGTTTCTTGTGAATCCATAGCCGATGCAGAGAAAACCGCCGGTTTTTCCCTATCTCTGCCAGAGCATGCACCCGATTGGGCAACCGAAACCACAATTCGTGCCACTCAGTCCGGCATGATTGAGGTCGTATACCTTGGAAACGATAACGAGCTTCGGATTCGCAAAGGTACCGGAACCGAAGACATCAGCGGCGATTACAACACCTATGAAACCGAGGAAGAACTTTCTGTAGGGGACATGCTAGTTCAGGTAAAGGGCAATGCCGGAAAGGTTTCCCTTGCTACTTGGAACAATGGTACCCATTCTTTCTCCATAAGCATCCGCAACGGAATGGCGCAGGAGGAACTGAACACTTTGATTTCCTCCATTGGTTAATGGACAAAACATTGTGGGCGTGGCAGACCTGTTGCCACGCCCTTTTTATGATTGGAAGGTGATTCCTTTTGGTGAACGTTCCCATTGAACGTAATTTTTTGCAGCAGGTATCCGATTGCCTTGTATGCAGGCTCTCGTTTTTTTCCACACAGCTTATGTCCACTTTTTCGCAGAAAGAAGTATTTACAGACCGGGAAAAAAATTCCGAAACTGCTTATCAGCAGACCGAACGGGTGATGACAGACCATGGAAACAATATTCTGCGGCTGGCCTATTCCTATCTGCACAATTTAAGCGATGCCGAGGACATCTTGCAGGACACACTCATCCAATATCTAAAAGCTGCACCTGTTTTCGAGAATCCTACTCACGAAAAAGCCTGGTTATTGCGAGTGGCGGCCAATTTGAGCAAAAACCGCATCACCTATAATTCCATCCGCAGTGCCGACCCGTTGATGGAATCTCTGGCACAAGAAGGACGGGAAGATCTTTCCTTTGTATGGGAGGCTGTTAAAACTCTTCCCGAAAAATACAGAGAAGTGATTCATCTGTTCTACTACGAAGGCTATTCAACTGCGGAGATTTCCAAAATACTAAAACGCAAAGAGGCCACCATTCGTTCGGACCTCCATAGAGGACGGGAGAAGCTGAAACTGATATTGAAGGAGGTATATGATTTTGAAGAATCGGTACGATGAAATCATGGAGCACATCGAGGTAACGGAAGATATGCGCCTTCGTATTCAAAAGAATCTGCAAACAATTTCTTCTGAGAAAAGCACCTCAAAATCGAAAAATGTTCGGTTTTTCAAGAAAGTTCTCCCCTTTGCTGCTTGTTTTGTTCTGCTAATCGGGGGATTTATTATTGGTATATGGAGCAGTGGCATAGACGAGCCTACAAAGCCCAGCGTGCAGGGAAGTGTGAATGGAATTGTAACGGTCTCGTCACCAGAAGAATTGTCTGCTTGTGTCAATTTTAAGGTTTTTCATCTGGAAACTTTGCCCTTTGCGATAAAAGAAGTCACTTATACTTCCTACTGGAACAACATGGCCGCGATAACCTATTACGGTACCGATCAGTCGGCCGTTTTCCGTCAATCATTGGGCAGCGAGGACAACTCCGGAGACTATACCTCTTATACTGTCACAGAAAAGTTGACCGTGGGATCATTATGTGTTTCGCTGAAAGGAAATGCACAACAGCAGTTTCAGTTAGGCGTGTGGTCTGACGATCAATTTACATTTTCCTTAAAGCTTTCTGATGGAGTTTCTCTGGAAGAATGGAGCGAGATAATTTCACATATATCATTATAGAGCGCAAAAAAAGGGGCTGTACAAAAATGGCCCCGACTAAAATTCAGAGGTCCCGAATCG
>CAUWEI010000250.1:0-2473 GCA_963557675.1 uncultured Oscillospiraceae bacterium
ATATTTTATCATTCTTCCCTGCTTTTTGCAAGACCCGCATAGAAAATCCTAAAAATGGCATAGAAAAACGTGGCTGCCAAATGGAAGGCAGCCACGTTGGAAACGATTATTTACGATCATTATTTAAGGGGTACTGCTTGAGGAAGCCCTGGAATGCTCGATCGAACTCCGGGTCACCGGTTTTGACATCGGTGAGGTACTGGTGGGGGCCAAAGTTGCCGTCGGCAACTTCCAGCATGGCAACGGCTACGTTGCTGCAATGGTCTGCAACCCGTTCGTAAGCGGTGAGAAGATCGTCCAGCACAAAGCCGTACTCAATGGAGCAGCTGCCGTCCTTTAGACGGGCCACATGGCAAGCCTTAATCCTCCGAACCAGATCGTCAATAACCTGTTCCAGAGGCTCCACCTTGTGGGCGGTGTCCAGGTCACGCTCCCGGAAGCACCGGATGGTCATATCCAGAAGGTCGGTGAGGGCCTTTTCCAATACCAGAAGTTCTTCCCGTGCAGAGGTGGAAAATACAATGGACTTGTCGTGAATTTCCTGAGCGGCTTCCACCAAATCCCGGCCATGGTCGCCGATTCGCTCAAAGTCCCGGAGGGTATGAAGAAGCGTGTTGACGATATGGCTGTCATTGGAGCTCATGCTTCGTGCAGAGAGCTGAACCAGATAGCTGCCGATGATGTCCTCGTAGCTGTCGGTTCGGTTCTCCAACTCCGAGACCACTTCCACACCGCCTTCTTCCCAATTGTGAATCATGGAAATAGCGGTTTCCACTGCCTTACGGCTGGCATCTGCCATGTCGGCTGTAGCGGCAAAGGTGCGCTCTACCGCTACAGCCGGGGTATCCAGCAGACGGGAGTCCAGAATCTGGGTTTCTTCGGGATCGGCGTGCTTCTCGTCGGGAATGGTGAGAAGAGCCAGCTTTTCCAGAAGCTTGGACATGGGCAGCATCATAGCGGTTGCCAGAATGTTAAAGCCGGTATGAACAACGGCAATGCTGACACCAGTGACGGCTTCATCCATCATGGGAAGGTTGAAAAGGGAATCCACCAAGGTGAACAGAATCAGAAATACGGTGGAACCAATGATATTGAAATAGAGGTGTACCATGGCAGCCCGCCGTGCGCTCTTGTTGGCACCGACGGAGGAGATGAGGGCTGTGGTACAAGAACCGATGTTCTGACCCATAATCATTGGGATGGCACTGCCGAACGTAATGGCACCTGTCGCACTAAGGGACTGCATAACGCCAACGCTGGCACTGGAACTCTGCATGATGGTGGTGAGAATAGCACCAGCCAGAAGACCCAGAATGGGATTCTGCAAAGCTGCGAAGAGCTGGATGAACCACTGCTCGTGCTCCAAGGGAGCCATCGCCTCGGTCATATGGTTCATGCCCATCATAAGAAGGCCGAAGCCCAAGAGAATGGAGCCAAGGCCCCGTTTCTTTTCGGATTTGAAGAACATAAATAGCACGATGCCGGCAAACGCCAGAACAGGGCTGAAATTAGCGGGCTTCAACATGGCGATATACCAGGCGTCGCCCTCCAGACCGGCCAAACTCAAGACCCAGGCCGTGACGGTGGTGCCTACGTTGGAGCCCATGATGACGCTGATGGCCTGCCGCAAGGTCATTACGCCACTATTGACGAAGCCTACCACCATAACGGTAGTAGCACCGGAACTTTGGATTACAGCCGTAACGGCCAAACCCAGGAAAAAGCCCTTAACGGGATTACCGGCAAAAGTGCCAAGAATTTTCTGTAACTTACCGCCTGCCTGCTTTTGCAGGGAACTGCTCATGACATCCATGCCGAACAGGAACATAGCTAAACCACCCAGCAAGGCCAGGATGTTCGTCAGGCCGAACGTACCCAAGAGAATCTCCTCCTTCTTTTACACGGATTTTACTTCCGCAATCTCACATCTTAACTATACAGCATAAAGTGACAATTTTCATCAAATCTATGTAAAGTTTTAGAAAATAGCAATTATTGCAAAGAAGAGGAAATAAAGTGGGCGAAAAAGGCCTCTAAAAAACAAAAATAAAAAAGTTGAATTTTTTTGAAAATAGTGCTTGACAAAACGGGGTGCCGTGGGTATAATAAGCGTGTTCTGTTTGAGACGCCGGTATAGCTCAGCCGGTAGAGCAACTGATTTGTAATCAGTAGGTCGGGGGTTCGAATCCGTCTACCGGCTCCAACAGGTATCTCATCGCAACTAAATATGGGGGAGTTCCCGAGTGGCCAAAGGGGACAGACTGTAAATCTGCTGGCTATGCCTTCGATGGTTCGAATCCGTCCTCCCCCACCAAAACTGGTGATTTTCTTTGAAAGTCACCAGTTTTTTGTATGTTCTGATGAAATAAAGCTATTTCCCCCAACAGCTATACTGGGACAAAATAAACAGTAAACCAGAAAAAGGGGCTGTACAAAAATGGCCCCGACTAAAATTCAGAGGTCCCGAATCGGG
>CAUWEI010000251.1:0-2405 GCA_963557675.1 uncultured Oscillospiraceae bacterium
TGTACAGCCCCTTTGGTGCTTCTTCTATTTGATAAAAAATAGTTATCAAAACAATAAAGTTAATGTATTTTACTTATCAAATGTTTCGTAGTATGATCCTTGTGACAAAACAAGGAGAGGTAAAAATACTATGAAGAAAAAAGCAGATGCAAAAACACTTTGGAAACTGTTTACTTCCATGTTTGTGCTAAGTTCCTGCACGTTTGGCGGTGGATTTGTTATCGTATCCCTGATGAAGAAAAAGTTTGTTGACGAAAAGCATTGGCTGGATCACGACGAAATGCTGGATATTACCGCTATCACCCAATCAGCACCCGGTCCGCTACCTGTGAATGCGTCCGTTATTATTGGCTACCGTATGGCCGGGATTTTAGGCTCCGTTATCGCAGTGTGCGGCACAATTCTGCCGCCGATGATTATTATTTCTTTGATTAGCTTGTGCTATGAACAGTTCCGCACAAACGAAATCATCGCTCTGGCCCTGCAAGTCACAAGAGCAGGTGTCGCAGCGGTAATCGTCGATGTAACATTGAACCTTACCGGCAATGTTCTGAAAGTAAAACGAGCCATGTATACCACTATGATGGTTGTGTGCTTTGTTGCAGTTGCGGTATTTAAGGTCAGCGCAATGGTTGTGATTCTGACTTGCCTGCTGGTTGGTATCATTGATGCAGGGATTGCTTGCAAAAAGGAGGGTAAGGCCGTATGATTTGGAAACTGTTTTTTGCCTTCATTCAGGTAGGTATGTTCAGCGTTGGCGGCGGGTATGCCGCAATTCCCCTGATTCAGGATCAAATCGTAAATATTCACAAATTGATGACCCTGGAGCAGTTCAGCGATTTGGTTACCATTGCAGAGATGACCCCCGGCCCCATCTCCATCAATTCATCTACCTTCGTCGGTATGCAGCTAAGCGGAATTCCCGGTGTTTTGATTTGCACACTTGGTTGTATTATTCCGTCATTTCTCATTTGTCTGCTGCTGGCACACGTTTATTATAAATACCGAAGCTTTGGCGGACTTCAAACCGTGCTGGCCGCATTAAGACCTGCCGTGGTTTCTCTGATTGATTCTGCCGGATTGTCCATTCTTACCGTTGCCGTGTTCAAAAACGGAGTGATTTCCACGGCAAACATTCAGTATGTTGAAGCTGCACTGTTTGCGGTTTGTCTTTTTCTGTTGCGAAAATATAATGCAAACCCAATTGTTATCATTTTAGGGAGCGGCGTTGTAGGAACACTCCTCTATATGTTCCTTTAACACCTTGATAAACGCCTTCATTGCAGGCGATATATATTTGTTCTTATGATAGATCAGGCGGATGGAACGCTTAAGTTGCATACCATCTATGGGGAGTATGGTCAGTACTCCCCTTTTTATTTCCTCCGCAATCACCATACGAGACAAGGATGCAATGCTATTGGTATACATAAGTGCATGCTTGACGGCTTCGGCACTGCTGCACACATAATTCGAGGTCAGTTTCAGCCCCAATTTTTGCAGATGCAGTTCCATCTGATTTCGTTTGCTGCTGCCATCTTCCCGTGTAACGAACGGATATTGCTCCAAGTCTTGATAGGTAACATCCGATTTCCCAGCCAGAGGGTGTGTAGCGGCGACAGCTAGAACAAGTTCATCCTCTGCAATATCATGGACAATCAAATTGGGATTGTCTATATATCCTTCCACTAAAGCCAAATCCAGTTCATAGTCATTTACGAGCTGTTCAATTTTAGTAGTGTTGTTAATTGTAACATCATAGGAAACAGGCAGTTCCTGCTGTGTGAGACGCTGAATCACAGGCGGCAGCAGGTAAATTCCGACACTTGCAGAGCCGCCAATTCGTATATGATTGGTCTGTCCATAGATATTGATGTCGTCTTCCATGTGATGAAACAGTTCCAGGATATGCAGTGCATGGTCCAGCATCGTTTCTCCGATTGGGGTCAAATAAAGCCGATGATTGATTCGTTCAAATAACTTTATGTGATAGTATTTTTCTAAATCGGCGATTATCTTTGAAATGGAAGGTTGGGACAGATTTAGTTTTTCAGCAGCTGCGTGCATGGTTTTCTCTTGACATACGGCAATGAAAACCTCTAAATGGTGCAATGTCATATGATTTCTCCTGCCTGCGAATGCGGTTCCGGACTTAATGATCCTATTTTGAATCTGGTATATTCCATTTATACCACAGAGCTGTTTTCTTTGCAATTCCAGAAATCTTTCGTTTTATGAACTTATGAGCAAGTGAAATTAGGGAAATATATAAAAGCTCCTGTTACCCAAAGGGCAACAGGAGCCAAAATACTTATGAAATTAACTGAATTTACTCAAATGATTCTCCACCATAAAAAACATAGATAAGATATTCATTTGGATTTCCTGTTGGTTCGATGTAGACG
>CAUWEI010000252.1:0-2378 GCA_963557675.1 uncultured Oscillospiraceae bacterium
GCAAGGCTTAATTTTTCAAAAGAAATCATAAACGCAGCTCCTTTTCTTATGTTTTTTCATTCAACAACAATCCAAAAAATGTTGTGTTTTATCTTACTTCTAAGGGTACATTATATCATTATGGTCCAAAATTGGCAAGTACTGCCTGTATGGGAGAAAAAAGTACATTGGAATACGGGTGTGTTCGTAAGGCAGTAAAAATCAACCAGCAGACAGAGAATCGTCAAGTGGACAGAGGTTGTAAAAGTTATAGTTCCTTCAATATTGGGAGGCAAAACAATCCTGTAAAAAATAAGTTCCCCATCTTTATGAAATCTTGAAAAATAGGAGTTATCCTAAGAACATCATTTGGAAGGAGGCTTATTTATGAAAAAGAAACGACACCCATGGATATGGCGTATTCTGCTGTGCATACTTGTGCTTTTAATTGCTACGGCACTGACTTTCATGCATTTTGGAGGATTTAACACAGGAAAAAGTGCAAACTCGGAGGAACTAATGACGTATGCAAAGAGTGTGGACGAAATCACCATTCCTGAAAATGTGAAAGTCATTGCACTTGGAGAGGCCACTCACGGAAACAAAGAGTTCCAACGACTGAAGCTGGATGTATTTAAAAATCTGGTAGAGAATTATGGTGTTCGTGCTTTTGCCATTGAGGGAGATTTTGGAGGATGTGAGCAGGTAAACCGTTATATCCACGGCGGCGAAGGAACCGCAAAGGAAGTTGCGGCCGCAATCGGTTTTCGGATTTACCAGACCGATGAAATGGCAGAACTCATCACCTACATGAGGGAGTATAATGAAAATGCTTACGATGGTGAGGATCTGCGTTTTTACGGCTTTGATATGCAGCGGTACAAGAGCAGTTTTGATTTGTTCATGGAAGCATGTAAGGCAAATGAATTGGATACCACTCGGTTGGAGAGTCTGGTGGATGGCGAAGGCTGGAATGAGGCATATGACAATACGGGTAGAATGGACATCATCGCTCAGGTAAAGACCCAGCTGGAAAGCTACGAGGATACAGAACAGGCCATCCATGCGGCTGATACGTTGTTACAGTATTTGAAGTTGCAGACGACCGCAGATTCCAATGCCGGAATGGATTTGAGAGATGCTTTCATGGCAGAAAATGTAGAGTGGATTTTGCAGCAGGAACAGATGCTTGGGAAAGAGCAAATCTTCATCACAGGACACAACAGTCATGTGGCCAAATGGGGAAGCTATAATGCCATGGGAAAGCTTCTGGAAACAAGTCTGGGTGATGACTACTATGTAATCGGCACGGATTTCTACAAAACGAAATGTAATTTGCCGACACCATCAGGAAAACGAACCAATCAGGTGTTCTACTCCCATGATCCACTGGCAAAGGCTGCAAAGAAAGCTGGATTTGAAATGTGCTGGCTGGATTTCTCCCAGATTCCAGAAAATTCTGAACTGGGAAATCAGGTCAGAGAGTATTCTTTTATGGGCAATCTCGGCGAACAGTACTCGCCCATCCTGCGTCTGCTGCCGCCCAGCTACCGGATGTTTCAGCCTCCTGCTCAGCTCTATAACGGTATGATTCTTGTAACAAACGCTACCCCCATCACGATCCATACGGAAGAATAAAAGTCATAAAAACCGATCTAGCTGCTGTTTGTGATTTTTATTTTGAAAAACCTGTCGATCAGTAAAATAAAACTGATTTGTCAGAAAAATATGATATAATATATCTACAATCCGAAGAATATCAAAATACGAAAGGAGGGCGGGATATGTCTAAATTACTCGTTGTGGATGATGACCGTGATATGCTGAATCTGGTACGCATGGCACTTCAAAAGGACGGTCATCAGGTGGACATCGAAGCAGATGCCACAGCCGTGCAACCTGCCCGGTGCCGACAATATGACCTGATTTTGCTGGATGTTATGATGCCGGGGGAAGACGGATTCTCTCTTTGCAACCGTATCCGGGAAGAGGTAGACTGCCCCATCCTGTTTTTGACTGCGAAAATAGAGGATGCAGATGTTGTGCAGGGATTTGGCCTGGGCGGAGATGACTATATCAAAAAGCCCTTCAGTATCGCAGAACTCCGTGCACGAGTCAATGCCCACCTGCGGCGACAGATGCGCCAGCCAGCCCATGTGCTCAGCCGGGGTGGCGTACAGTTTGACATACAGGCAAAAGCGGCCAGCGCAGATCAAACCAGCATCCCCTTTACAAAAGGCGAATACGCCATTTGTGAATATCTTGCTTTGCACGCAGGACAGGTATTCACAAAAGAGCAGCTCTATGACCGTGTTTTTGGCTTTGACGCAGAGGGCGATCCGGCAACAATTGCAGAGCATATCAAAAATATCCGTGCAAAGCTAAAGCGGACTGGACTC
>CAUWEI010000253.1:0-2355 GCA_963557675.1 uncultured Oscillospiraceae bacterium
GTGCAGGGTCTGAGGACGGCAAAATCGCCTGCCGTGCGCTGCGACCTGTAACAGATCTTGAAGAGGTACAGGAACTCTTGGCTCAAACGACTGCCGCTTCGACGATGTCAGCCGTGCGGGGCAATCCCAGTTTTTGCGATGTGAAGAACGTAGACAGTTCTTTGGAGCGAGCAGATCGTGGAGGCAGCTTGTCTACTGCGGAATTGCTCCGCATTGCAGGTGTCCTTCGTTCTGCTCGTACTGTTAAAAGTTATTGGAGTGAGGACCAGCAGGACAACTGTCTGAAGCCTCTGTTTCAGGCTCTCACCCCTAATAAATATCTGGAAGATCGGATTTTTGGTGCCATTCTCTCAGAAGAAGAGATTGCGGATTCTGCAAGCCCTGCTCTGGCAGATATACGCCGTCATATGCGAGCACAGAGTGCTAAAATCCGGGAGACCTTGCAAAAAGTTATTTCGTCTCCCAGCTACTCCAAGTACCTGCGGGAACCGATTGTAACCATTCGTCAGGATCGGTATGTCGTTCCGGTAAAGAGTGAGTTCAAAAATGATGTTCCTGGCCTGGTGCATGATGTTTCTGCCACAGGATCTACCTTCTTTATTGAACCAATGTCCGCAGTAAATGCCAATAACGCACTGCGTGAATTGGCGTTAAAGGAGAAAAAAGAAATTGAACGGATTCTGGCAGAGCTTTCCGCAGAAGCAGCTTCCCGACGTGAGGATATATCGGGAAACTATTACCTTCTGACACAGCTGGATGTGATCTTTGCAAAAGCCAGACTTTCCTACAGCATGCGGGCAGGGGAGCCTATCATGAATGATCAGGGGCAAATCGACCTCAAAAAGGCACGACATCCCCTGATTGATCCCAAAGCAGTTGTCCCTATTACACTGCGGTTGGGAACGGATTTTGACAGCATGATTATCACCGGCCCCAATACCGGCGGTAAAACGGTAACCCTGAAGACGATTGGCCTTCTGACTCTTATGGCAGAATGTGGCTTACACATTCCGGCTGGCGATGGAAGCCGTCTTTCTACCTTTGAGCGTGTTCTGGCGGATATTGGTGATGAGCAATCGATTCAGCAGTCCCTTTCCACCTTCTCCTCTCATATGCGGACGATTGTGGATGTTGTAAGTCAGTGTGACGACCGCTCTCTGATCCTCTTTGATGAGCTGGGAGCTGGTACAGACCCGGCAGAGGGTGCTGCATTGGCTATGGCAATCATTGACTTCTGTCGAACCATGGGAAGCCGTGTAGTGGCTACGACCCATTATGCAGAGCTAAAGCTCTATGCCATGCGTTCCGATGGAATTATCAATGCTTCCTGTGAATTTGATGTAGAGACCTTGCGGCCCACCTATCGACTTTTGATTGGAATTCCCGGAAAATCGAATGCCTTTGCCATTTCCAGAAAACTCGGCCTTTCAGAGGATATTATCAAAAAGGCTGGCGATATGGTCAGCCAGAGTGATAAAGATTTTGAAGATGTTCTGTCTCAGCTGGAAGCCCAGAGACAGCGCATGGAGTCAGCCAGAAAAGAAGCGGAGCGTTTGCGTCAAGAAACACAGGCAATCCGCAACGAAAGTGAAGCCTTCCACGCACAGATTCAGAAGGAACGGGACAAGGCTTTGGAAAAGGCACGCAAAGAAGCACAGGACATTTTGGATGATGCCCGTCGCACAGCAAATCAGGTTTCTGATGAAATGAAACAGCTTCGTAAGCAGCTGAGAGATACCGCAGATGCCCAAGGAATCAATCAGAAGCAGGCAGACCTACGTCGCAGTCTCAATGAAGCAGAGGATCGTTTAACTGTAAAACAGAAACCTGTGGAACGGCCAAAGCCCACCAGAGCGGCAAAGCCCGGTGACACGGTAGAATTGCTGAAATTGGGGACGAAGGCTAGCATTATTGCAATCAATAAAGATGGCACCTACAGCCTGCAAGCCGGTATCCTGAAAATGACGGTGAAGCCAGAAGAAGTGTATCTTCTGGAAAATGCCAACAAGTTCGATGCAAAGAAGGCTCGTCCCACCCATTCTGGAAGAGAAATGAAGATGGCTTCCATGTCTTCTGAAATCGATTTGCGAGGCATGGATGCGATTGAGGCTATTTGTGTTTTGGACCGTTACTTGGATGAAGCCATGCGTTCCAATCTGTCCTCTGTGCGAATTATCCACGGAAAGGGAACCGGTGTTCTTCGTGCAGCGGTTCAGGATGACCTCCGCAAAAACAAATATGTAAAGAAATACCGTCTCGGTGCTTATGGCGAAGGAGAAGATGGTGTTACGATTGCAGAATTGTAGGTGTTACAATGATGTGTGACAAATGAGAAAAAAAGATAGCGAATAGGAA
>CAUWEI010000254.1:0-2313 GCA_963557675.1 uncultured Oscillospiraceae bacterium
GATCTAATCTTGCTGGATGTTATGCTGCCGGGGATTGACGGATTTGAACTGATGGATTACATCCGCACCACAGAAACACCGGCTATTTTTATCACTGCAAAAAGCGAAATCTGCGACCGGGTAAAAGGTCTGAAAATGGGAGCCGAAGACTATATTGTGAAACCCTTTGACATATTGGAGCTGCTGGCCAGAGTGGAAGGGGTGCTCCGCCGCCACGGAAAACTGAAAACAACAATTTGCGTGGGTGGCCTGGAAATTAACACACTTGCTATGACAGTTACCAGAAACGGCTGTGAAATTCCTTTAACCAGGAAAGAATATGAAATTCTTCTGCTCTTTGCACAAAACCCCGGTATTGTTCTTTATAAAAGTACTATTTACGAACGAGTTTGGGGAAGCGATTACCCGGACCGCACACGCACTGTAGAACTTCACGTCCAGCGTATGAAGAAAAAAGTAGGGTGGGACGAAGAGGTGAAGCCGGTGTATGCCATTGGGTATCGTTTGGAGGTGTAAAGTTTGAGCTTTCGGTTGAAACTGATGCTTTGCATTGTTCTGCTGATTGCAATGACATTCGGAATTGGCGGAACGGTTTTGATTACAACTTCATTTGATGCGGCATTATCGGAACAGACTGCGGCTACCTTGGAGACTTATAAAGCCATGCAGCAGACAATGGCCCTTCTTTGCTCTCTGAGCAGCGAGGACGAAGGGATTGCAGATTCCCTAGCGCAAACCACCAAAACAGGGGTGCAGGCAATTTTACTTACCAGAGACGATGCGGTAATCTATCAAAATGGCGAGAAATTTCTTTCGAATCACGTGGACCTGACCACAAAAGAAAATCAATGTGCTTACACTTATGTGACAGATGTACATGGGTATGGGTTGCTGGTTCAAAGCACAATGAGGATGGATAATCAAGTGATCGAATTAACGGCAAGGTATGATCTGTCTTCTGTCTATAAAAATCGGGATATGCAATTACAGATCTTTTATAGGACTTATATTGCGGTGGTTTTGATAGGAATTCTGACTGCGGCTGTGTTTGCCTATGGACTGACAAGAAAGCTGAGGAAATTAACAGCAGCGGTGCGGCAAATCTCAGACGGGGACCTGTCGGTGCGTACCAATTTGACAGCGGCGGATGAATTTGGACAGTTATCCAAGGACTTTGATGTTATGGCAGACAATCTTCAGAAAAACATCCATCATCTGGAAGCTGAAATGGAGCGTCAGGAAGCATTTATGGGAGCCTTTTCCCATGAGTTAAAGACCCCTATGACTACCATGATTGGTTATGCGGATTTGCTCCGACAGGACAAGCTGGGAGAAGAAAAGCGACTGGTGGCAGCGGATTATATTTTTTCAGAGGGCAAACGCCTGGAACGTCTTTCCCATAGACTCCTGGAACTGCTATTGCTCCGTAATGAAGAAATAGCCATGCAGGAAGTCAATCTGCATGGTTTTGTACAGGAAGTGGCACAGATGGCCGCACCGGGATTCCGAGAGAAAAACATTCGGTTTACAGTTCACGGAGAGCATGGAAAAGTATCTTTTGAGCCGGACTTGATGAAATCGCTGTTATATAATCTGCTGGATAATGCAGGCAAAGCCATAGACGGGAAGGGAAGTGTCCTTTTTACAGGAACCATCCTTCCCAATGGCTGTCAATTTCAGGTAAAGGATACAGGCCGGGGGATGACGGACGAGGAACTGGAAAGAATTACGGAGGCATTTTATCGTGTGGATAAATCTCGTTCCCGAAAACAAGGCGGAGCGGGATTGGGGCTGGCACTGTGTAAGGAAATTGTAAGACTCCATGGGAAATCAGAATCCGGAACAACGGCAGAATATCGGGTTGCAAATTGATGACCAAACCGGAACTATTTTAAGCATTAACCTTTTTGCAGAGGGATTTTTTGAAAATGTCTCAATATCTGGTGTTGTTTCTGAATTTGCATCGGTATATATGAACTCTATAGCATTGCGTGCATCGCCATCTACAATATTATGTGAGGGCGATTCTGTTAGCGAGAGTTATGTTGTGTATGAAATTGGGGACCAGTTCCAAGAAGTCGTCCAGATTGAGTTTTACATGGATTCCAATGGATGTTCCACAAAAATGGAAAAGATGCAGTCTTGATGCAGAGGATAGCCTATCCATGATGCACCTCTTCTCTACAATGGGAGTAACCCAGTAGAGAAGGGGTGCCTTTTCTATATTGGGAAATAAAGTAGAACAAGGAGAGATTCAAATGAAACCTATAATTTCTATTTTTATGACCCTGATGATTGTGCTGTCCTTTACTG
>CAUWEI010000255.1:0-2287 GCA_963557675.1 uncultured Oscillospiraceae bacterium
TTCCTATTCGCTATCTTTTTTTCTCATTTGTCACACATCATTGTAACACCTACAGTTTCAATGAAATTCTAAACGGTAGTTTTCTTTGACATACGAGAGAAAGAATGATAAAATATATCTAATTTTCCGCCTGAGAGCGGAAGAAATGTGGTAAGAAAGAGGTGGCTTTTATGAGCTATCTTCCCTTGGGGCTTTTTGCCCTGCTGGCGGTGGCCCTGGACCAGTTGACCAAGTTTCTGGTGCTGGAGCACATCCCCTTTGGCTCTGTAGTGCCCTGCGTAGACGGGCTTTTCCATCTGACCTATGTACAGAATTTTGGCGCAGCCTTTTCTATGCTTCAGGGTCAGAGGTGGCTGTTTATTGTGGTGTTTCTCCTGTTTGTGGGGCTTCTGTACTGGGCCATTCAAAAGAAGGTACTCCCCTTTTCCAAGTTTGAACTGTGGTGTCTGGCGGCTGTAGTAGGCGGTGGCTTGGGCAACATTCTGGACCGGGTATTTCGGGGCTTTGTGGTGGATATGATTGCGGTGGAGTTTATTGACTTCCCCGTATTCAATGTGGCAGATTGCTTTATCACCTGCGGAGCCATTGCCCTGATTGTGCATCTGGTGTTCTGGAATAAGAACTTTTGGAAGGACGGGAAGGAGAAAAAATAAATGGAATTGATTTGCTGTACAGAAGGCCAACGGCTGGATGTATTTCTCTCTGAGTCCGTCTCAGACTTGAGCCGCAGTGCGGCTCAGAACCTCTTAAATCAAGGGTGCGTTACGGTAAACGGTCAGAGCGTAAAGAAAAATTATAAGACCAAGGCGGGAGATGTGGTGAAGGTCGTATTGCCGGACCCAGAAACACTGGACGTGACTCCCACAAAAATGGATTTGGAGATTGCCTATGAGGATGAGGACCTTTTGGTGATTAACAAGCCCAAAGGTTTGGTAGTCCACCCGGCTGCCGGTCATTGGGATGATACGTTGGTCAATGGCCTGCTGTATGCCAGAGGCGAGGAGCTTTCCGGCATCAATGGGGTCATGCGGCCCGGTATCGTCCACCGAATCGATAAAGATACGTCCGGCCTGCTGGCGGTTGCCAAAAATGATTTGGCCCATACCGTGCTGGCTAGCCAGCTGAAAGACCATACCCTGTCCCGAACCTATGAGGCCATTGTCTGTGGCACCTTTAAGGAGGACAGCGGCACGGTAGATGCGCCCATTGGACGGCACCCTTCCGACCGTAAGCGTATGGCTGTGACCCAGCGTGGAGGCAAGGACGCCGTGACCCACTGGGAAGTGATCGCCCGGTATCGGGGCTACACCCACATCCGGTGCCGTCTGGAAACGGGCCGTACCCATCAGATCCGTGTTCATATGGCCTACTTGGGCCATCCTATTTTGGGTGACACAGTCTATGGACACAAAAAACCGGAGCTGGGCCAGGATACCCAGTGCCTTCACGCCTGCTCGTTGTGCTTCCGGCACCCCAGAACAGGTCTGCCGGTTTTAGTGACTTCTACACTTCCGGAGTATTTTCAGAAGGTTCTGGAAAAGCTGCAAAAAATGGGATAATGCCGGAAATGATATAGTTTCCTTTTTCAGTAAGGCCATTTTGGTTCTGAATCCCCTCTTGCGTGCATATGCTGAAACAAAAGCAAGGAGGATGGGCTTATGGCAGAGGAACGGGGGCTGCAAATACCCCACAAGCTCACATTGGATGAGCGAAAAAAGCTTACAATCAGCGGAGTCAATGAAGTAGTGAGTTTCGATGAAACGGCTGTAGTGCTGAAAACAGGACGGGGAAACTTACTGGTTCGGGGAGAAAACCTCCATCTCAAAACCCTGTCGTTGGACGGCGGTCAGGTGGCGGTAGACGGAACGGTGACGGCTCTCATCTATGAGGAGCCCAGACGGGAGGGCGGTTTTCTGACCCGCCTCTTTGGCTAATGGCTCCCGGGGTGCAGGAGCAGGCCCAATGGTTCTTCTGGGCCCTGGGTCTGGGCAGCTGTTGGGCTGTGGCATACCGGTTTGTTCGTTCCCTGGAGCATAGAGCGAAGGGATGGACCATTCCAGGAGACATCGTATTTTTGCTGGCGGCAGCTTATAGCCTTCTGTGTTACAGTCTGGGAATCTCTCATGGGCGGATGGATGTATTTCAACTTCTTGGGATTTTTCTGGGGTGGGCATTGATGGAAACGGTGGCCGGCAGAATCCTAAGAACGATTTTTGACCGTTTTTGGGGATTTATGGCCCTTTGTGTCAGACCGTTTTGGTTTATATGTAAAAAAGTCAAAAAATTA
>CAUWEI010000256.1:0-2265 GCA_963557675.1 uncultured Oscillospiraceae bacterium
CCCGAGTGGGAAGTGCGGCACTGGCTCTGGCTTCCCTTTTGACCCTGACGGCCTGCAAAACAGAATCGGCTTCCGGTACAGAGACCACTTCAACAACACAGGAGTCTGCCCCTGACTTGAGGGGAGATGTAAACAATCCGGGTCATTATAGTAAAGAAATCAATGAGAAACTTCGCATTGATACTCAGGTGATGGGTCCTTCCGAAGGAATCACCCCCAAGGTCTATGTAGCGAATCTTCCGGAGATGGATGTTCCAATCATGGAAACCCTTCTGAAAAAACTTGGTGACGACATTGGGGAGATTCAAGTAGACGAATATAAGAACAAGGGAAC
This sequence comes from uncultured Oscillospiraceae bacterium, assembly GCA_963557675.1. Taxonomy (GTDB): domain Bacteria; phylum Bacillota; class Clostridia; order Oscillospirales; family Oscillospiraceae; genus Faecousia. The sequence continues at coordinate 335 of CAUWEI010000256.1, forward strand.
GGTTCATACGGTAATCATGTCCACCAAATCAGGGGGATATGCAGACTTTCAGGTAAGAGCAGTTGATAGTGATTTCCCGGGCTGGAACATGACCTATAATACATCCGAATATGTCTGGTACAGCAATGCCTATATTGACTATGGAGCAGTCATTCGGAATGAATATCCTGAGATAGATAATACCGAATTATATACCGAGCCAAAGGAATTCTCCTTTGCGACACCTCAGGAGGCGGAGGAGGAGGTTCGGGAACTTCTAAAGTCCATTGGAATTGAGAACATCCAGCGGTCGGAAATGTTCTATCTGGACCACAAAATCATGGCGGAAGCGGAAAAAAGCGATGCAGCCTATGACAGAATGACAAAAGGCGGTTCTGAGGAAGCGGTATATAAAGAGGAATGGACAGAAGCGGATGATGCCTATGCAATGCGGTTTGATTTGCTGCAGGATGGAATCACTACACTGCCATATAACTTTACCCGTACCACAAGAACTTATGCAAATACTACCGTTGATGTAATCTACAACAAAAATGGAATTGTACATCTTTACATCTGTATGCCATGGCTGTTTGAAGAGGAGGTAGAAACGCCGTCTTCTCTGGTGACAGCGAATGAGGTGCTGGATTTGGCACAGGAAAAGCTTCTCAAGTCCAAACCTCCATACGAACGGGTTGTGGATGATATTTCCATGCGATATTATTATATTCAGGACAGAGACCGCTGGCTTCTGCGGCCCTGCTGGATGGTGATGATTCTGAATAAAGATAAGCCTACAGAAGGCGAAATGGTGCTTTCCGACCATAGTGTGATTTTAATTGATGCCATTACCGGCGAAGAATTTTAGTATTCAGCCCATAAAGGAGGCAATACCATGAATCTAAAAACCCGAGTGGGAAGTGCGGCACTGGCTCTGGCTTCCCTTTTGACCCTGACGGCCTGTAAAACAGAACCGGCTTCCGGTACAGAGTCCACTTCGGTAGCGCAGGAGTCTGCCCCTGATTTGAGCGGAGATGTAAACAATCCGGGGCATTATTATGAGAAAATCAACGATCAAGTCAGCATTGATACCCAGGTGATGGGTCCTTCTGAAGGAGTCACCCCCAAGGTCTATGTAGCCAATCTTCCGGAGATGGACATACCCGTGCTAGAAACCCTGCTGCAAAAGTTTGGTGACGATGTAGGAGAGATTCGAGCCGATGAGTATGAGGACGATAGCCATACGGTAATCATGTCCACAAAGTCGGGAGGATATGCAGACTTTATGGTAGGCTCCGTGAGCAGCGATTTCCCCGGATGGAACATGACCTATAATTCACCCGAATATGTCTGGTACAGCAATGTTTTGGTTAACTATGGGCCAGTGATGCGCAACGAATCTGCTGACAGGGATAACACCCACTTATACGCCGAGCCGAAGGAATTTTCTTTTGCAACTCCCCAAGAGGCGGAGGACAAGGTTCGGGAACTTCTGAAGTCCATTGGCATTGAAAACATCCAGCGGTCGGAAATTTTCTATCTGGACCACAAAATCATGGCGGAAGCGGAAAAAAGCGATGCAGTCTATGAGAAAATGACAAAAGGCGGTTCTGAGGAAGCGGTATATAAAGACGAATGGACGGAAGCAGATGATGCCTATGCAATGCACTTTGATGTGCTGCAGGACGGAATCACCACACTGCCTTATCACTTCACTCGCACCACAAGATCTTATGCAAGCACGACCATTGATGTCATCTGGAACAAAGACGGAATAGTACACCTTTACATCACCAAGCCTTGGCTGTTTGAACAGGAGGTGGAGACACCGACGCATCTGGTGACAGCCAATGAAGTGCTGAATATCGTGCAGGAAAAGCTTCTCAAGTCCAAGCCACCATACGAACGGATTGTGGATGATATTTCCATGCGGTATTACTATGTTCAGGACA
>CAUWEI010000257.1:0-2265 GCA_963557675.1 uncultured Oscillospiraceae bacterium
GAAGTGAACTGTCTTCGCAAAATGATTGCGGACTACGAGGAGGAATAGCCATGGAAACTGTTTTTCTGAAATTGGTCAATATGAGCCTGACGGCGGGCTGGCTGGTTCTGGCTGTGATATTTCTCCGTTTTCTGCTGAAAAAAGCACCGAAATGGACACGGATCGTGTTGTGGGGAATGGTTGCCCTACGCCTGATCTGTCCGTTTTCAATCGAAAGTGCCTTTAGTCTGATTCCCAGTGCAGAGCCGGTGCCCCAGAATATTTTTATTTCCGATGCCCCGAAGATTGACAGCGGTCTGGCGATTCTGAATCAGACAGTCAATCCGATTTTGTCCCAATCGCTGGCCCCGGAGGCTAGTGACAGTGTCAATCCAATGCAGGTCATCACATTTGCCGCTTCTGTAATCTGGATTGTTGGCATGATTGTCATGCTGCTGTACGCTCTGATTAGTTATCTCCGAATCCGAAGGAAGGCAGAGGAATCCATTCCGCTGAAGCAGAACATCCGGATATGTGACCACATCGACACGCCCTTCATTCTGGGAATCGTGAGGCCGAAAATCTATCTGCCATCCACCATAGATGAAAAAGATATGGAATATGTCATTGCTCACGAGAAAGCCCACCTGCAACGGAAGGATCATCTATGGAAACCATTGGGATTTTTACTGCTTTCTATTTATTGGTTTCACCCGCTTATGTGGGTTGCCTATGTTCTTCTATGCAAAGATATTGAGCTTGCCTGCGATGAAAAAGTGCTTTGTCAGCATGGTGTACAGATCAAAAAGCCCTATTCCGAAGCTCTGGTGAATTGCAGTGTCCCCAGGAAAATGATTGCCGCCTGCCCGCTGGCTTTTGGCGAAGTCAGCGTGAAAGAAAGGGTGAAAGATGTGCTCAATTATAAAAAACCCGCTTTTGGATTGTTCTTGTGGCAGTTGCTGCCTGCGTCATTGCGGCAATCTGCTTGCTGACGGATCCCCCGAGACAGACAGAACCTTCTGAAACGCTCTCTGATACGGAAGATACGAATGTTGACACTTTGAATGTAGATGGCAAAAAATTAACCCTGGCTGATGTGATATCGATTGCCGAAAAAAAGGAAACAATAACCCTTGATGATTTTGAGGGATATGCTTACCATATCACTGGCTCCGGTCTGTATATCCGCTTATATGAAATCGATGATATGTTTTCTCTGATGATTGGGGCAGGCTCTCCTGACGATCTGCCGTTATATTATATATTGAGAGCAAATAATGCAGAAGAAACTAATATTGATATTCGGACGGGAAATGTGCAGGAGTTCATCAGAAAGCATAAAGATGACCCGATAGCTCAACTGGTTACTCACATGTATTATGCCTGCCCGGTGGATCACACGGGGGATAACTTTAGCAAAATGGTGGAACTGGGAGCAGCGTCGGCTTTACCTCAGCGGAGTGATGCACAGACTGTGCCTGTCATCAAAATTGAAAGTTTCGACGAATTGCAGGCATTTCGGGATAAAATGGATTCCTGCATGGATTTTGCATTAGAATATTCCGATGCACCATCTTTTGACGAGGCTTCCGCAGAATTTACGGATGAATATTTTGAAACCACCACACTGTACCTTGCCTATGCCGCAGCGGAATCCACTGCTGACCGATTTTATCCTTCGCATGTCGTAAAATTTCTGGATACCTTATCAATTGATCTGATGAAATCCGTCCCACAGGCCGGAGATTCAGCAATGCAGGGCTGGCTTATCTGTATCGGTATTCCCAAAGATCAGCTTGATGGTATCGAAACCGTTGATGCCCGGATAGTTTCTGCATCTTCACCGCTGACATCAGATGAAGTAAGTATTACTGCGTTGCTGGAAACCATCTGCTCCTCACCGGCACAATCTTCCGTACCGGGGGATTACATCCGGGCACATCAACAGGAATACGACCAGCTTGTGAGTTATGAGACAGATACGCTGCGTTATTGCTTTTCAGAATTTCTGAAGGGGGAGCAAACCGATTTGCGTGGTCACATTATGGCTCTGGCCTGTCAGGATATTATGGCCCTTTGGGATGAGTCATCCACGACGAATCGTGATGATATGACCGGACAACACTGGTTTGATATTTTTAAACAGTCAAGCCTCAAATTATCTGAGGAAAAAACAGAAGAGGATTTAGAAAAGCATTGTCCCGGAGCCTGGCTGCTGCTGCGTATGTTGGAAGAGGAACCTGTTCAAGACTGAAACTATGAAAACCACCGTGTATGGTCTACTGC
>CAUWEI010000258.1:0-2212 GCA_963557675.1 uncultured Oscillospiraceae bacterium
GTACATAAGGAATTACCTCCAATTATTTTTAAGCAGTCTTTTTTGCTTGTGTGGCCTATTTTACCCACCCTGCGTTCCACCAGATATGTGATACAGTTCCATTAGCGTTCCACGAAACCGTTTTGGAGGCCGGATAGACGGAATTCTTTCTTCTCCGAGAGGTAATTCTACAAAACAAACCATATTGCATTGCTCAACGGCGACTTTTATTAACCACGTTTCTCTACTGCCCAATTGCATAAAAATATCCGGAGAAGCACCAGTAAAAGGTGGCTTCTCCGGATTGTTATTTCATTTTTGGGGGTTGGCAAGCTTCGGAACTGCATCATAAACCTTCCGCAATTTACCAGTTCAGTTCTTTTCGGTCATACGTTCTTCGTAATAACAGGCCGTCGTGACGCATCGGAATCCAACCTTATTCGCAATTTCATGGGTGGTTTCGTCATTGAAGAAGTACATGCTGTTTGCTCCGGCGTCCTTGGCTCCATTCAGAGCGGAAATCAGCAGTTCTCGAATCACATTGGGGTTGTCCACTTCCGGTAAAAGGTCAATGCCGAAAATTTCAAGATTCTGACTGCCCTTTCCATTGTAGTATACCGCACCAATGTATTGATCGTTTTCCTTGTACGCATAGATTGCCCAGTTATCCAGTGCGTTCTCTATGCGCTCACTGGTCCAATACATCCCCTGCTCGTGGGATTGATGGATTTCCCGGAATACCGAAAAGTTATTCTGCTGAATTTCCACCACATGGCCGTTGTCTTCTTTCTTTTCATAGTCCCGAAAAGCCAACACATCCACAATCTCTCTTGACTTTTCCTCATAGTGGTGTTCTTTCATAAATGCTGCAATTTCTTGATTCTCTTCCGGGAAATAAACACTCCACAAGTAGCCCGGGTATTCCTGCTTCCAGTATTCCAGAAGCTCGGCAAACGCCTCGGCGTAACCGGAACGAATGGACATATTGCACATCACAATATACTTTGCCGATGGAATCGTAAAATAATGGACCCAGCCTTCCACCTGTCCATTCTTTTGGAATACTAAGATTTCTTCCCCTTCTCGTTGGATTCCATCCCGGCTGCGGAGCCAAAAGTCCTGCTTTGTCTTAATTCCATCGGTATACACTGGGAAACTGGTTTTCGACAAATCCTGAGACACTTCATATGCAAACTCAACCAGTTCCTCAAATTCCGTCGTTTCTATCTTTCTCAGCATAAGCTATGTTCTCCTATTTTTCAGTGAATTTGCTGCACCGATAGGATCGGAACATCTCGTCCTGTCCAATGCAGGTGAATCCTACTTTTTCCAAAACGTGCTGACTTCTGGTGTTTTTAATGAGTGCATCCGCCAAAACGGTCTCCATGCCCAATTTCTCAAACGCATACTTGAGAGCCAGTGTTTCCGCCTGGGTTCCGTATCCCCGATTTTTGTATCCATCGTTCACCATACATATGGTCAGCTCACAGCTTTTTTCCACAGGGTTCATGTGCTTGAATCCCACTTCCCCAATCACCTCATCGTCCAGCATAATATAAAAGTGCTTTCGGTCCTTTTGACTCTGGCGGTTCTGATACCACGCATCCACCTTCTGTGGGTCATACCGATAGGGGGAAAACTGTGTCATATCCGCAAAAAGGTCCGGGTCTTGTACCAGATTTTGATAAAACCTATGGCACAATTCACGAGACAATTCGGTTAGGTATAAATTTTGATTCCTCATTCTTTTCCTTTCATCCGGCGTTGTTTTTTCATATCCTCAGCAGAACCGGAGGCATTGGGCGAACGCATCAAGAGCAAAATCGGTTGGAAAACACGTTTCCAACCGATTTTCCATTTCACCGGACAAAGAAACTGTGTCCATTTTTCGTGCCGAAAGATTCCCTTCCGCACCAGACCGGTGTGTTCCGGGTATCCACGGCTCCCGTTCATACCTGCCTTATTCGTTATACCATGGGGCGTGCGCTTTGCATTACATACTGATTGGCGTTTCTCACAACCACCTGACCGCCAATGTGCAGCTGCTCTTTTTGAATCCCTCTCAATCCCAGACCGACATACTCTGTCGCATAGGCAATATTATCCACATTCCGAATTTTCATCTGACGGTCGATTTTAATGATGGTGGTCTTCAGTTCTTTGTCTCCCTGCACTACCACGGCTTCCTCGCCTACTCTGCCAATACCGCTCTGCACGGTTCCCACTACCAGCG
>CAUWEI010000259.1:0-2196 GCA_963557675.1 uncultured Oscillospiraceae bacterium
CCACAGGATCGTCCAGAATTATATTAATATAGTATTTATTTTCTCGTATTTCCTTTCCAATGAAGTCTATCGTCCCCTCTGCGATTACCAAACGACCGGCATCCCAGGAATAGAACGCACTGCTGATATTGCGCAGCTCCGGCGCATAGGCAGACCGAGTTTGGCGGATGTCCAGATGGCTCACATAGTCCGACTGGGCAAGAATCTCCACCGCTTCCTTTTTAATCGGAAGCAACGCCCCTTTATCTCCGCCGGAACCATCTTTCAGCGTCTCTTTTCCAATTAGAGTTCCAGTACAGGCATAATACTCTTTCACATACGCCAAATTTCGCATATCTGTCCAGTATTGCAGAGCAAAGAACAGGGATGCCGCTGCTAAAACGCCCCAGAATAGAATCAGAGCCAGCAGCTTCATAGGCTGCCGCTTTAAAATCTTAAATTCCATACTGCTCCTCCTTATCATTCGCCCTACCTGACTGAACAAACGCAGCTATTTCAGCAGGGTTCTCACCGCACTTCTTTCCGTGTAATGGCTCCACAGCCGCAAAAGCACATAACACAGAGCCGCCTGAATCAACGTAACCACCAGAAGAAACAGAAGTACCGTTAGTTCATTTGGGACATTATCAGGGGCAATCTTGGCAATCTCTGCTTTCATGACCTTGTGATACAAGACTGTGACACTCCCAATGGATGCAGCCGAACCAAGCACTGTGGCTAGGATAAACGGTACACTGTAGGCTCTCCGTGCCCTTCTGGAATCGGTTCCCAACAGCTTACGCAGGGCGAATTCCTTTTTATAGGAAGTACCCAGCAACAGGGTGTACATGGTGCAGCAAACCAGGAAGGTACTCACGGCCGCAATCATTATTCCGCTTCTCCGTTCCTCCATCGTCTTGTAGGTACTCTGTACGGTAAGCCATTTGGAGTTATCAAGCCGTACAGTATATCCAAGCTGCCCCAACCGTGGGACAACAATGTCCAAGAAACTGTCATAATCCTCTCCCGGCACCTGGAAGGACATAGTGTAGGGGCGAGCCTCCTCCGTCGCCAGAGGTGCATCCTTTTGGGATGGAATAAAAATTCCGTTATAGGAATATTGGAAGGGATCCCCAAGGTGATTGTATTCTGTGAAATTGTAGATTCCAATTATTTCATACTCCTGTGCATTCCCATAGGGCATCGTGAGGGTACGACCCAAGGTGGGATAACCAGACAGATAGTTCCCAGTCTCATAGCATCCCTCCGCCAAACCCAGAGAGATAGAGTCTCCCACCTGAAGCCTGTACTTCTGTGCCAGCTCATTATTGATGACACAGACCTTTTTCCCGGCGTCATCTGGCGTAATCCCCCGCCCTGCTGTGTAAAACATTTCATCATTCGTAACGGGAAGAAGCAACTTCATATCGGAAACCATGTGGACGGTAAAAACATGGTCTAAAATCTCTGCATCCTTTATAAAAGGCTCAAATCCATTATCCCGTATGATGGTCTGCACCTGCTCCGGGGGGGCATCCGGCTCCAACTTCGTAAGAGCCCTGGCATACCACTCCCGATCAATAACAGAAAGCTGCTCTCTATACTCCGGAAACGTACTGTCTGCGTGGTTAATACTCACAGCATACATCGTAAATCCTGTGAATTCCTGCCGACCCATTTTACTGAAAATCAAAAGACGATCCCCCTCCTCAAAGGGCACATCCTCATCCAGCGGCATCGTATATTTTAGAAGAATTTGATCCCTAATATGCTCTTTCCATTCTGAGTGTGCACTGTGAATCACCGTATCCGCCAGTCTGACATCAACGTGTAACATGCCATTAAATTCGTTCTCACCATAAGATATCACCGTTCCTTCTAGAATCGCCAAATGGCTTGCATTCCAGCAATAGAAAACACTGCTGATGTTCCGTATTCCCGGGGCATAGGCAGACCGAGTAGAGCGGATGTCCAGATGGCTCACATAGTCGGACTGAGAGAGAATCTCCACCGCTTCCTTTTTAATCGGAAGCAACGCCCCTTTATCCCTGCCTGAACCATCTTCCAGCGTCTCTTTTCCAATTAGAGTCCCAGTACAGGCATAATACTCTTTCACATACTCCAGATTCCGCATATCCGTCCAGTATTGCAGTGCAAAGAAGGTAACCGTCAAATCTCCCTACGGCTTGCGGACGGCCTATAGATCTGAGAGAATAT
>CAUWEI010000260.1:0-2182 GCA_963557675.1 uncultured Oscillospiraceae bacterium
TCAAAATTATCCAAAAAGTATAGATGAATTAATGGAAATTTTAGGTGCCAAATTTGATCTACGTGATAACTCAAACAAAACTATTTTGGAAGGATACTATAAGTTTTCAATTGAACGTGAATATCACAAGCATGTCGATCATGGGATCGTTGGCGCTGTTCTTCTATTTGATTTGCTGATGAGACGGTTTAAAGAAATGTCTGACCTTGAAGCCAACGGCGCCATCATTGTTTCCGAAAAAAAACAATATGGAAAAGAGCTTGAAGAACATGCATTAAAATACGCAAATTCTATATCAAAACATAATATGTGGTTTGCCGATAAATCAACAGAAAATCAATATAGAGAATATGGACTCGATGCTCTCATTCCAAAGAAAGATAATAGCCATAGGTATGTTTTTTCTGATGATCCATTATTTTTCCTACTTTGTATTCTTGATTCATTAGAACCAATAAAGCTAAATGACTATAATTCAGATGTATTATCCAATACTGAAATATTGGTGAATAACGACACTGAACAAATCATTATTACACTTATATCGTCTACAATTAACTTCTATGAAAAAGCATCCACATTAGAATCTTGGATGAATCTTCAGGTAACTCCGATTGCAGATGGCTGTAAGATTCAAATTTTATAACAAATTAAGTTGATTAATATAAACAAAAGAAGTTCTATAAGAATAGGATAGAAGGGCGTGTTGTGTGATACTTCCATATTCGTAAGTATCACACATACGCTTAGCTTTTACATTACGGTATGAACGCTATCCCCATATAGCAGTGGATCTTCAACGAGACCGGCGTAGATTGTGCGCCAGTCTTGTTAACTTCGAGATATGCCTACGATCCACAGCATTGTGGGACACGTTGACATTGATATGCCGTATGTTGCTTAGCAAGCGCCCGGGTAAAACAGCAGCAGGGCACTGTCGGTGCCCTGCCTAGTACATTCACTTGTTACGAATATGCTCTCTGTTCTTTACCTTCGGATGCCAGTGTATCAGTTCTTCCAGTGCTTCATAGGAAGGGCTTTTTCCCAGATACAGAAGCATGGTGAGAACCAGATGCAGATATTCATAGGGATCAATCCCGTTGGTCTTGGCCGTTTCGACCAGGGTGTAAACCACTGCGTTGGCCTCAACGTCTTAACACTGTCACAGAAAAGCCAGTTTTTTCGACCGACAGTAAACGGACGGATCGCATTTTTGGCCAGGTTGTTGGAAATCGGCACATCACCATAGTCTACAAATGCCATGGGTGCATCCTTCTGGTTCCTGGCATAGGTCACCGCATCGTACAGCTTACTGCCTTTTTCAGGATGTACTGTCTCAAGCCAGCAAAAATACTCCTCCAGAATCGGTAAGATGACATTCTGGCAGTATTCTCTCCGTCCTTTCGGCATTGGATTATTCTTTTTGCAGATCCTTTCCTGGGCAAACAGCTTATTGCAATACTCGTATCCGACCGCTGCCTTGCTGGTTTCCACAGTGGCCCTATCCGGCATACCCATCGGTAACAAGGCATCCGAAGAAGCCCCCGAGGAAGGCCTTGGCACGGTCACCCTTCCGGTCCGGTTGGCACTCATAGATCCTAACCGGATTTCGACTGTATTCTCCGCTGGCATAGACCCACATCCGGGATTCCGATGCAGTTTTTGAGCATGGATATATTTTCTCATATCTGGGAGGGCTTGTATAGGCAGGTGGTCATTGAGCGCTTACTAGGTATGGACGAGGACAGCAAGTGGCTTACTCTTCTCCTGTGATAAATTTCAAAATCAGCTTATTCAATACTTTGTTCTCTTTTATCGTTTGTGCGATTTGTTCTGACCATTCTTCTGCACACTCTTTATCGAATGCCTCAAGCTCTGCTCGTTCTTCCGGGCTTAGCCCTTTATATCTGTTTTCATAGAACTTGGCCCGTTCTTCTGGTGTTTCTTCTGGATCTTCAAAATCCTGTGGATCAGTGGGAAATGATGTAGTTAAGTATCCATGTCGTGTTGCCCATGCCAGAGCATCAATAAAGCCCATAATGTATGTAAGGCGTTCTTTGGACGTTAGATAGAAGTTTTCTGTTTTCAGGTACTTGGGGTGCGCGGAGACTGGCCAAAGGCCTTGTAGAGGCTCCTATCGCTGCTTAGAAGTAACTCTAGCCCGTCGTGGAACTGTTCATAC
>CAUWEI010000261.1:0-2181 GCA_963557675.1 uncultured Oscillospiraceae bacterium
AGCGCACGAAAATACCCCCTTTACTGGATGTCCAGCAAAGGGGGTACATATCAAACACTCTATGGCAACTGCCTGTACTGATTCTATTGGATTATTCGTTGATTTGCTCTTCAATCCATGCTTTCATTTCTGCCCGGCCTTCTTCGGACATTGGAAACGTTCGCTTTCCTTCCATCTGGCTTTTTTCATAGCACAGAGGGCCATGCCAATATTCTGCCTCCATGGTGCTTTCCTCCATGTTGACTTCCTTTGGCGTCCGCATCACAATCTGGGGTGCAATGCGAAACCGCAGCAATCCCAGAGACCCAGTAAAAATGTTATTCATGGCGAAGGTATGGAGCGTCGGGATAAAAACTTCTGCCATTATTACTCCTGCACCAAAGCTTCCATCTCATCCAGCAGCTCGCCGAAGAGCTGGAGTGCCTGGTTCACAGGTTCGGGAGAAGTCATGTCCACGCCGGCGCCCTTCAGCAGATCGATGGGGCTCTTGGAGCAGCCGCCGGACAGGAAGCCCAGGTAATCCTTCACTGCGCTCTCGCCTTCCTTCAGGATGCGGCGGGACAGAGCGATAGCAGCAGAATAACCGGTGGCGTACTGGAACACATAGTAGTTGTAGTAGAAGTGAGGAATACGGGCCCACTCCATGGCAATCTCATCATCAATCACCATGTCAGGTCCATAGTACATCTCATTCAGACGACGATACTCAGCGCAGAGCACATCAGCAGTGAGGGTCTTGCCTTCCTTGGCCATGCGTCCGATGTTCAGCTCGAACTCAGCAAACATGGTCTGACGGTACAAAGTACCCTTGAACTGATCCAGGAAGTGGTTGATGAGGTATGCCCGCTCCTTCTTATCTGTGGTCTTGCTCAGCAGATGTTCCATCAACAGAGCCTCATTACAGGTGGAGGCCACTTCTGCAACAAAGATCACATAATCTGCATCCAGAGGAGTCTGGGTCTTGTTGGACAGGTAGGAATGGATGGCATGACCCATTTCATGAGCCAGAGTGAACTGGCTGTCCAGAGTACCGGTATAGTTCAGGAGGACAAAGGGATGGACACGGGCACCGGCAGAGTAAGCACCGGAGCGCTTGCCCTCGTTCTGGTACACATCGATCCAACGGTTATCAAAGCCTTCCTTCAGGATCTTCTGATAGCCTTCACCCAGAGGGGCCACAGCATTGTAGACGGTCTCTTTGGCTTCCTCATAGGGAATCTTGCGGTCTACGCCTTCCATAAGAGGGGTATAGATGTCATAGAAGTGCAGCTCGTCCACACCCAGCATCTTCTTACGCAGGCGGACATAGCGGTGCATCTTGTCCATGTTCTTATGAACCGCATCAATGAGGTTCAGATACACAGAAGTGGGCACATTGGTAGCATCCAGAGAAGCTTCCATGGAGTCGTTGTACTTTCGAGCCTCAGAGAAGAACTGGAGCTGCTTGACCTGAGAAGCCAGAATTGCAGCCACAGTGTTCTTATAGGCACCCAGGGAGGCGTACAGGTTCTCGAATGCACTCTTACGCAGAACACGGTCGCTGCTCTCCTCGCAGGCCACAAAAGTACCCTGGCTCAGAGGATGCTTGTTGCCCTCGCTGTCCACAGCGTCTTCAAAGGTCAGGTCTGCATCCGCAAAGAGGCTGTAGATGGTATCGGGAGCATTTGCCATCTCACCGGCAGCAGCCAGGAGCTTTTCCTCGGCAGGAGACAGGACATGCTCCTTACGGCGGCGAATGTTCCACAGGTACCGGCGGTAACGCTCCAGCTTCGGCTCGGCAGCGTAGAAAGAATCCAGTGTCTCGTCAGAGATTGCCAGGATCTCAGGGGTTTCAAAGCTTGTGGCAGCATCCAGAGCAACAAAAGCACTTGTGAACTGGCCCTGCATTGCCTGATAAGTAGAATCACGAGTATCCTCGTCCGCCTTACGCATGCAGTAGTTACCCAGATCTTCGCCCAAAACATTGACTTCTTCCATCTCGGTCAGATAAGCCAGAAGCTTTGCAGGGCTTTCGGACAAATGGCCTGCATAAGCAGCCAGAGATTTTGTAGCTTCCTTCGCTTTTTCCAGGTCCTTGTACCACAGCTCATCTGTGGCATAAAGATCCTCAATGGCCCACTTGTCGGCGGGGTCAATCTGGCTGCGCTGGGGGATAATCTTGGTTTCTGCCATATATAATTC
>CAUWEI010000262.1:0-2158 GCA_963557675.1 uncultured Oscillospiraceae bacterium
ACATTATATATGGTATACGTCTTTTATTTAGACTGATTTCTTTTTCCGTCTATCCGCAACCCCACTGTTAAAGCAATCCTATAAAGGCAGCAACTTCTACATTGGAGTTGCTGCTTTTTTGCACCCGCTTTCAAATAGAAAAAAATGAGATGCTTTGACAGCAATATCCTTGAAATAACGATATTTCCATGTTTTTGCACAGAAAAACGTGTAGAATACAGAAAAAATGGACGGTTTTATATCTACAATCCCAGTTTCCTTTCCCGCTCCGATATGGTATAATGAACAAAGTATGTAGAGTGGGGAGGTGAGGGCTTAATGGAGCCAAAAGAGCTTTTGCAGCATTATTTTGGTCATAAGGAGTTTCGCCCCGGACAGGAGCCTTTGATTCAAAGTATTCTGGCCGGACGGGACGTACTGGGTGTCATGCCCACCAGTGCAGGCAAGTCCATTTGCTACCAAATCCCCGCTATGGCTCTGCCCGGTATGACTTTGGTCATTTCTCCCCTCATCTCGTTGATGGCCGACCAGGTGGCTTCTCTCAATCAAGCCGGTATTGCTGCCGCCTACCTCAATTCTTCTTTGGATGCAGAGGAATATCGTGAGATTCTGCGAAAAAGCAGGCAAGGAGCGTATAAGCTCCTTTATGTAGCACCGGAACGATTGTTTACACCCGGTTTTCTGGCTATGGTGCAACAGGCGACCATTTCCTTTGTAGCCGTAGATGAAGCCCACTGCGTTTCTCAATGGGGGCAGGACTTCCGGCCCAGTTACTTAAAAATTTCAGAGTTTCTTCAACAGCTTCCCACCCGGCCCGTCCTGGGTGCCTTTACTGCCACCGCTACACAGCAGGTAAAGGCGGATATTATCTCTTTGTTGCAGCTGCAAAACCCTCTGACTCTGACCACTGGTTTTGATCGGCCGAACCTCTACTTCGGTGTGGTTCATACCAAGCAGAAAGATGCCTGGATTTTGGACTATTTACGGAAAAACCGTGGAAAAAGCGGCATTGTCTACTGTTCCACTCGTAAAAACGTGGAGGCTCTTTGTGTGCAGCTCCAATCTTCCGGATTTTCCGCTACTCGGTATCATGCAGGACTTTCCGACCAGGAGCGCAAAAAGAATCAAGAAGATTTTGTATACGACCGTGCCCAGATCATGGTCGCTACCAACGCTTTCGGCATGGGCATTGATAAGTCCAATGTGAGCTTTGTCCTACATTATAATATGCCCAAAAATTTGGAGAGCTATTATCAGGAAGCCGGCCGTGCAGGCCGGGACGGTGAGCCTGCCTCCTGCATCCTTTTGTTTTCTCCCGGAGATGTTCAGACCGCAAAATTTCTCATTCTGAATTCCAGCGATAATCAGGAACTGAGCGTTTCCGATAAAGCTATTTTGCAGGAACGTGACTTGGAGCGATTGGAGAAAATGGAGCGATACTGCAAAACCACCGACTGTCTGCGCCAGACCATCTTGGCCTATTTCGGGCAGGAAATTCTCCCCTGTAGAAATTGCAGCACTTGTCTGGGAACCTATCAGGCAGCAGACATCACCGTAGAGGCCCAGAAAATTCTTTCCGGTGTGGCTCGTGTCTGCCGACTGTATCCCTCCGGGCTGGGAAAAGCTCTCATTGTGCAAATGCTCCGGGGCAGCAGGGGAAAGCGGATTCTGGAATTAAATTTGGATGGGCTTCCTACTTATGGAATTCTGAAGGGTCTATCTCAGGAGCTTTTGACCCAATATATCGATCGATTGATTGAGTTGGAATATCTCGCCGTAACGCCCACTGAGTTTCCGGTGCTTCTCGTTACAGCCAAAGCCAGACGGGTTTTGTTTGAAGGAGAAAAAGTGGAAATTCTTCTGCCCGTGAAGAGCTCCTCCACCTCCAAGGTCGAAACCGAGGTCCCGGATGATTTGCTTCTTACCAATCTGAAAGCACGGCGGATGCAATTGGCACAAAAAGAGGGGGTTCCGGCCTATATTATCTTCTCTAACGCCACCCTTACCGACATGGCCCTCAAGCGTCCCATGTCAATGGATGCCCTTCTAGAGGTGTCCGGTGTGGGCAAAGTAAAGGCCCAGCGATACGGGAATTCTTTCCTTGATGTTATCCGAACCAGTCTGCGTGCAAATTTATAAATCTAATCTTTCTTTTTTG
>CAUWEI010000263.1:0-2157 GCA_963557675.1 uncultured Oscillospiraceae bacterium
CTTTTAGATTCAGAAAGAAGGCATTACAATGATACAATTCGACATTCCCCAGTTATTCTCCATTGGCAAAGAACGTCTGGACGCTGGTGGAGAGCGACCCAAAAAGCTTTTGGGGCTTTATCTGCTGGTCTTTGCAGCCACTTCCATCGGCGTCACCGTCCTGGACTATATTCTCACTTTGTCCACAGAAGGACTTTCCGGACTCTCTAATGTAGCAACCCGTTCTGTGCTGGGAACGTTCCAGACTCTTTTGGGAATCCTGTCCGCCGTGCTGCTTCCCATGTGGTACTACTGTTTTGCTTCCGGCAGTTTGCAGACTTACCGTGGAAAAAATCCGGAGCCAAAATCCATGGTCACAGGTTTTCATCAGTGGAAGCGGCTCCTTATGGCCGGTTTCATGTTCCTTGTGCCGATTTTTGTTACTTCCTACCTGGTCATTATGCTTGTATCCTATTTTTTGACGTCCGTCATCCTGTCTCAAATGGATCCTGCTACTATACAGGCCTTTGTGGAAACCCAGGACATTTCCCTTATTACAGATACGGTTCTTCCCATCGCACTGGTCTGTGCAGCAATCGTCATAGTCATTACCGTGTTTTTCCTGTTATGTTACCGTCTGGCCTTTTTCCTTCTGTCGGACTTTCCTAAAATTCCCGGCAGTCAGGTTCTGCGGTGCTCTTCCCGGATGATGCGTGGAAATATGAAGCAGTTTCTGCGGCTGGATCTGCGGTTCTGGTGGTATTATGCCGCACAGGTGCTCATTGGTCTGATTCCTTCCGTGGGTGTCATTGCCAACCTGTCCGGCACATCTCTGCCCATAGACTCCAATCTCATGTTCCTGATTTCCGGCATCCTGCACACCGTGCTGCTGTGTGCTTTGGATTACAGCGTTAAGAATCGGATGATCTATACCTACGCCGCTGCCTATGACCGGCTTTTGCAAGTCAAGTCGGAGCAGTTGTTTCAGATGCAGCAGTCCTATAATGCTCCCAAAATGTAACAGCCTCTTCCAACCATCCCTCTGCCTCGCTTCCCAAACCCAGACCCAGGCCGTGACCGCCCTTGTTCACCGCCCGGAAGCAGCAAGGGACTCCAATCTGCGCCGCTTTCTTTTGGAATGCTTCTCCGTTTCCTGAAAATGGAAGCAATTTGTCATCCCGACACTGCCAAATGTAAGTGGGCGGATAGTTTCGGTCCATATGATTCAGAATATAGGTGGGAGGTAATATCTCCCGCCATTTTCTTCCCGTATAGGTATGAATCACAAAGTTGATGGAAAAATTCCGTTCCTCCAGACTGACCAGAGGATACCCCAGAATCATTGCTCCGGGTTTGGGCAGTCCTTGGGACAGATAGCCAAAATTGTCGGTTCCCATGCTGGCTGCCACATGGCCTCCGGCAGAAAATCCAAAGACTCCATAACCCTGTGGGTTTACCTGTAGTTCCTGAGCATGATCTGTGATATATCGAATGGAAGCCTGCAAATCATAAAACGGCTTTGGAAGCTCCCCATGTCTTCCACAGCGGTAGCGCAGGAAAAAGACCGAATACCCCTTTTCGTGGAGTTTTGCCCCAATGGGAAGCCCTTCCACCGAAATAGCGACACTAAAATAGGCACCACCGGGCGTTATAATTGCATAGGGAGCACCGGGATTTCCCGGCAGGAATAAAAGTTCCGCTTCCTTTCTGGTGGGGTCCTGAGTCAATTCCTCTTCCGTGTAAATAGGAAGAGACTGCACCTTTCCCGCTCTGGCTTCTTGCAGGAAAAAATTGACTCCAAGAGGAATCCCAGTGTGGCTCCATACCGGACTGATGCAACACAAGGCCCCTAAAGAGAGCGAATTATAAAGAAAATTGATTCCGGTAGGTCCGAGGCGCATGGACTTTCGGAACGGTTTCACACTGGGTTCGTGCAAAACCGACCAGAATCTCGTATTTTTTGTAACTTTTTCAATTGGTTTCATAGACTTCCCTCTTTTCATTCTAATACTGTAGACCTTATTTAGAAGAAAATCAACCCCCATCCATTCCCCAAGTTTACAAATTCGTCCCAGGAAGTTTATATTTCGTTTTTCAAGTGTACATATATTTTTCACAAATAATGCTTATTATAATGGCATAAATCATCCACGAGGAGATGGACAACATGAATGAATC
>CAUWEI010000264.1:0-2126 GCA_963557675.1 uncultured Oscillospiraceae bacterium
ACATCAATGCCTTCGTAGTCAGCAGGTGCACCACCATTGGGAACCAGAACATACTCAAGTGTATCACCGCTGAACTGAGTGATGAACTTGGTGTTGGGGGCCGTACCGGTATCATCGTAACCGATCTTGCGGTCACCGACAGTAAAGTACAGCATCTTGGCTGCATCATTCTGGATAGAAGCAACACCAAGAGCGGCCTTATAAGTACTGGGGGTACCGGCCAGACCGATATCGGGGTTTGCGGTCAAAGACATGTTCAGACCGTGATTGTTCATGTAAGCGTTGTTGGTATCGTTACCACTGGCAATCAGGACTTCGATGCCAGTGTCCAGGAACAGATTCATGGCCTTGTTGGTAGCACTGTCCGCATTGTCATCCGTAAAGCCTGCGGCACTACCCAGGGACAGGTTGACTGTATCCACATCCAGATACACACAGTCTTCCAGAGCAGCCATGATCTTGTCGAAGGACGCACCGCCGACACTCGCATTGTTGAACACCTGCATGACTATCAGCTGTGCATCAGGTGCAACACCGATAACAGGAGAAGACTCGATCTTGTTAGCAGCTGCAATACCGGCAACATGGGTACCATGGTCATGACCTGCATAGCTATGGTCCACATTGTAATCCAGGGTAGAGTAGTTAAAGATATAAGGAATCTTCGTGTTGTAGTAAGCATTGCAAAGCTGAGTCGTCTTGCTTGCGTTCAGCTTATCCCACACACCCTCAATCTCTTCACGGGTCAGGGGATCTTCCAGCTTATCCTCAGGCAGAGGCTGGAAGTTGGGATGGCTCAGCAGAATACCAGTATCCACAATAGCAATTCTCATGCCCTTACCGGTGTAGCCGGTTTCATTCAGGACATTGGCACCAATCATGTGGGTAGCATTATTGGTGGTGGGATAGAACAGATCGTCCTTGTTGGACACGGTCTCCTCAGGCAGCTCGAAGACAGGAGCCACATAGACGTTGGAAACGCCGGGCATTGCCTCGATGGCAGCCTTGTTGCCATACTCGGTGGTCACGGAGACACCGGTAGTGGCCAGCGTGTACGTAAAGCCAATCTCGAAGTTCTCTTTCTCTGCAAAGGCAGTGGTGAGGTTGGTCTTCAAAGCGTTCAGATTGGCCATCTGCTTATCCTGATAGCTGGTAACAGCCGCAGTCTGAGCTGTAATCTCATCCTTGGAGAAGTTAGCCAGCAAAGGAGCTCCATTCATCTCAACAATGAAGGTAACCTGATCGGCAGCCTTGTAGCCGGTGTCCTCCATCTGCTGAGAGAAGGGAGTATATTCGCTCTCGAACTTTGTCTCCCCTTCGGTCGCCAGATTGGGAGCAATACCGGATTCCTCTTCCGTCATTGTGTCAGCGCCAATTTCAACAGGCAGGCTCAGAGGACCGTCTGTTGTTTCTTCCACTTCAGGAACCGCAATAGGATCCACGACCAGACCAGTCTCTCTTGCGAAGACTGCGGGGATGCCGGTCAGGACCAGTGCCAGCACCAGAAGCAGAGACAGAACTCTTTTTTTCATTTTACATTCCCTGCCTTTCCTACTTAGTAGCGGTGACCTTGACAAAACGCACAATCATGGTAGCCAGCTGGCCACGGGTAGAACTACCCTGAGGCTTCAGCAGATCAGCCTTAACACCATCGACAATGCCATTATCAACAGCCCAAGTCATGCTTTCAACAGCGAAGTTCTTAACGGAATCGCCATCGACGAACTTGCTCAGATCGCCCTTAGCCTCAACTTCGATGTCAAGGGAGGAAGCGTAACGAGCCAGGAAAGTAACCATCTGCTCACGGGTCACAACATGGCAGGGAGAGAACTTAGTTTCGGTCACACCATCGGTGATCTTTTCGCTGTAAGCCCATGCAACTGCGTCAGCGTAGAATCTCTCAGGATCAATGTCAGTGAAAGGAACCTCTGCCTTCACTTCGGGGCTGCCAGCCATACGATAGAGAACGGTTACAGCCATGCCACGAGTAGTGCTTGCATTGGGAGCAAATCTGTTATCGCCTACACCTTCCATGTAGCCTTCGCCGATTACATAGTTGATACCCTCAACATAGTAGCGGCCAGCCAGCACATCGTCGAAGCCAACAATATTAACGGTGGTGTCGG
>CAUWEI010000265.1:0-2122 GCA_963557675.1 uncultured Oscillospiraceae bacterium
GGATGCTGTTGCACCCAGACCTTTTGTCAATCCGTAGCTAGGATTTACGCTTACCAAAGAAGAGGGACGCCGCCGCTAAAACATCCCAGAATAGAATCAGAGCCAGCAGCCTCATAGGCTGCCGCTTTAAAATTTTAAACTCCATACTGCTCCTCCCATCACTTGCCTATCATCACTCCTGCTTAGAGGACTGATACAGGGAAATCAAGCCTTTCCTGCACAGAACCGCCAGCAGAATTCCGCCGGAAATCCCGGAAATAACCACACTGAAAATCAGATGTTCCAGCATAACCCGGCTGCCGTCCAACAGAACTGCCAATAATACAGCAGGAACGGTCATCAGAATCAGCAGTAAGCACACTGCCCCAAAGGTTTCCAGCATAACCCGAAGTCCACTCTCTCCCCGCATTCTCCGGATCAAAATTTCCTTCTCCGGATCAAAATTTCCTGCCGCTCCTGCGCCAGAAGCAAAAGGGTTAAAAGCGCAGACAGGCCCACAAAGGCCAGTCGAATGGGAATCGACAGCCAACGCTGTAACTCCAGCTTGTTTTCCAGAGGGCGAATCGATTCTTCTAATTCTCTGGTACCGGAATGCAGGGTATAGTCTCCCATGGCACCAATCTGCTCTTCCAGAGAGGTTTCCAATTCTTCAAAATTCTTATTGTAAGCAGAATCAATGGTGAAATAGAACTTGCTGTACTTGTACCAAAGCCGTCTGGTATTATCATTGAAAATCAGCCGCTTTTCATCTTTTTCATAAATGCAGGATTCCGGCACCACAAATGCCTCCACCGTAACCCCCTCATTGCTATAGATTCCCACAACCGTCAGTTCCTGCACAGGTGCTCCTTCAATGTAGGTGCCTCGCTCTCCACCGCCGGTGAGCAAAACGGTATCTCCTATTTCATATCCCTTTTCCTCTGCAAATCTGTCCATAAGAAGGCAGACTGCCTTCTCATCGCAAAACCCTTCTATAGTATGTCCCTCTGCCATAGTTGGAGTAATACTCATCTTATCGCAGAAGCCTTTCAAATCATTGGTCCCGTAAATCACATAAGGTTCCCCATCTGCCTTTTCCCCATAAAGATACCCCGGGGAAAACATGGCACTGAGGTAGGACGTTACTTCCTCCCGTCTATAAATATCCTGCGCAGAAAAAGGAGAAAGCTCCAAGCCCGTAACCGATACCGAATTGGGCATAACCTGACACTCAATGGTGGCATTGTCATACAGTTGGTCAATGGCCTGCAGATTTTTCTGGATGTTGTTCTCATTGACCACCATAAAAAGGACAGCAGCTATGAACTCCGCCAGAATCAGCAGCGGAATCAAAGGCTTTCGCCACATTCGTTTCAAAAACATCATGGCAAGGCCCTCACAGAATCCGGAGATTTCCGTGGCTGAGGACATACTAGGTTTGTGCCAGCTCTGCCACCATACGGTCATGGGTCACTACAATAATGGTCTTATTTTCCTCTCGGGCAAGACTGGTAAGAATGTTCATCACATCCACCGTATTGTCCTCGTCCAGGTTTCCGGTAGGCTCATCGGCCGCAATCAGTGGGGTGTGGCTGGCCAGGCACCTGGCAATGGCCACACGCTGCTGCTCACCGCCGGAGAGATTGCCGGGCAGCCGGTTGTACAGCTCCTCGCCCAGACGGACTGAATTCAGATGTCGTTTGGCTTCCTCCTCTGCCTCTTCCCTGCTCTTGCCGTCCAAGAGCAAAGGATAGCACACATTTTCCATTGCGGTGCGGTTTGGAAACAGTAAGTAGGACTGGGCAATTAAGCTTACAATTTTGCGTCGGTATTCCGTTAGACCGCTATGTCCGATAGGGTTGCCGTTCCAGAGAAGTTCTCCCTCGGTAGGCTTATCCATGCCCGCAATGAGATATAAAAGGGTACTCTTTCCTGCACCGGAGTATCCCCGAATCGAGCTGACCGTACCGGGCGCAAAAGAAGCGCAGATATCGGACAAGACCGGTTTCTTTGCCTTGGGATATGCAAAACCAACGTTTCTTAATTCAAGACCATTCATTTTGTTGCCCTCCTACTATTAATCTATGTAACATTTGCATAAAAGCAAATGTCTGCAAACTATCTATAATAAAAGTCACCCTTT
>CAUWEI010000266.1:0-2087 GCA_963557675.1 uncultured Oscillospiraceae bacterium
TGATAAAAGACCTGGAGAAAATGTTAGATCGAATCGAAGCAAATCAAGAAGACTACCAAGCGTTAATCCAATATTATTATAGTGAACAGCGAGATCAAGATTTAAAGGATGACGAACAGGATCGGATCCCCAAAACACTTTGTCGTGGCATTCTTTCTGAAGATGAGATCTTTGATCTTATGGGAGACTGCTATAATGCAGGAATCCGGATGATGGAAGATGCATTAAAAATGATAAAGGCCAAGTAATATGGAAAGAGAAAACGATATTGAAGAAAATAGCATTATTGAGGGGCGTCACTCCTGTCGGTAAAAATAAAATTCCAAAGATGTCCTATTTGGTGGAACTCTTAGAAGGTCCTCAATTGAAAAACGTTAAAACATATATTCAAAGCGGAAATATTTTGTTTGAATCGACGTTGCCGGAGAATGAAATAAAAGAGATCATTCATAATACGATCAAAGATAAGATTGGTGCGGATCTGGAAGTGATTTTGAAAGATACACAAGATTTGATAGGTGCAGTCAATGAAAATCCGTTTACCACGCACTATGACCAAACAAGAGTCCATTTGGTTTTTACCAACTCCATTCTAGACACATCAAAGCTTATGTACCTATAAAGCATGGACTTTGGTGATGAAAGATTTGCAATCGGTTCTAGTTGTATTTATATTTATCTGCCCAGAGATGCTGAGAAGAAAAAATTAAATACAAACTATCTTGAAAAGGTGCTGGGAGTAAAAATGACAATGCGAAAACTGAATGTTGTCAAACATCTGAGCGCATTATAGATATTTACCAACGAGACATCCAAGAGTGCAGAGGTTGCTTTTCCTGCTGGAGCTGACCTCCTGGAAAAACTGCTACGTTTACGTTCTGATTTGGTTATATGGAGTTTTCCACTGTACCATTTTAGTTTGCCTTCTCGATTAAAAATGGTGATGGACAGGCAATTACCCCTATATTTGCCTTTTATGGAAGCGGAAAGCTCTGCAGGAGGACATAGTTCCCGGTATAATATGGAAGGAAAACGTTATGCTGTAATTTCCACCTGCGGCTTTTATACGTCAGAGGGGAATTATGATGCCGTAAATGCACGGTTTGACCGGATATATGGAAAAGGCAATTATACTGCATTGCATTGTGGACAGAGTGACCTATTTCATGTGCCAGAGCTAAAAGAGCGGACGGAACAGTATGATGATTTATTGTCGGTCTCCTATTTGGCCTTTGGTCTTATGTGGATGGTAACCATCTTTCAAAAAGTTCCCATTACTGCTTGGTACTCGATGAATGATTACGGGGAAGAGGCGGCCTTACAAAATCCCATATTCCTACAAACGAATCGGATTCTTACGGTGTGCTGGGGAGGTTTGTATCTTCTAATATCAGTGTGGACCTATGTATTGCAAAAAAACGCTTTTGCATCTGTAATCGGTGTGCTGAATATGATTCTTCCAGCTCTTTTGGGCTTGTTTACGGTGTGGTTCATTAAGTGGTATCCGAGGCACTATGCGGCAAAACGTAGTTATGAATGCATGGACAGTACAGAAAAAATGTCAACATAACAAAATGGTGTGCTTGAGCAAAACTCAGGCACACCATTTTTATAGGCGCATGGAGGAATCCGAAAGATCCATGTCTGCGTCATGGTCGGGAATATAAGCGAAATATTTTGAATGCTTCATAACGGCAATGAAAGCAATGGAGAAACATCCCCATGCAACTGCAGGTTGATGCTCATGCAGAAGAATAATGACAGATAAGATGCCGAAAATACTGAACGCTGCAATGCTTCGCAGACGGGTTAATTGAATTTTCAAAATGGTGGAAAGCAGAATATAGGTTCCTGCCAGCAGAAGGACAATGTGGGTAATGGGATACAGAGCCAGCAGTTCTCCAAATGCGGTAGAAATACATTTTCCGCCCCGAAAGCGATTGAATGGAGCAATCGCATGCCCTAAAACAGGTGCGGCCAGCACGGCTGCAAATAGAAGCTGATCCGTATCAACGAGACGGCGGGCAATAAAAATTGGGAAAAATCCCTTGGATATATCAAAACTCAAGCAGAGTAACCCCCAGAAA
>CAUWEI010000267.1:0-2078 GCA_963557675.1 uncultured Oscillospiraceae bacterium
GAGGATAAGCCTCCCCCTCCGGGGGAGGTGGCACGGCGTAGCCGTGACGGAGAGGGGAAGCAGCCGCCTAACCTTGCAAATCTTATTTTCACGCAACCGTTTTGTACTGCCCGACTTCTTTGGGGTGTGCGGTAGAAACATGGTAGAATATCCCCTCTCAGTCAAAAATCAAAGATTTTTGCCAGCACCCCCAGAGGGGGAGCCTTTGGCACAGATGTTAGACTTATTAGAATAACTCAAACCGTTTCCCTCGTTCCTAGCCTCCCCCCACGGGGGAGGTGTCACGGCACAGCCGTGACGGAGAGGGGAAGCAGCCGCCTAACCTTGCAAATCTTATTTTCACGCAACCGTTTTGTACTGCCCGACTTCTTTGGGGTGTGCGGTAGAAACATGGTAGAATATCCCCTCTCAGTCAAAAATCAAAGATTTTTGCCAGCACCCCCAGAGGGGGAGCCTTTGGTGCGGAGTTAGATCAATTAGAAGCCATATATGCGAAAGTTGTACCCAGCCGAAGGCCAAAGCCAAGGGCCTGATACATGGTTTCGTCGCAGGGGGCACAGCAGACGGTAAGACTTGGGACGCCCTTTTCCTCACACCAAGCCTGTGCGGCTTGGGCCAGCTTCCGAGCCACGCCCTTTTTCCGGAACGCCGGTTCCGTATAGAAATCCTCGAATACTCCGGTATCACCACAGCAGAAGGTGGAATAACATCGTGTCACGCTGCACATTCCCACGGCCCGATAGCCCCGCTTTGCCAGGAAAAATGTGATGTTCCCCTGACGGATGGCCTCTTGCAGCCGCCCCTGCTGTTCCTCCGTAAGGGCCTGCTCGCCAATCTCTGCCCGGTATCCGTTTTGCAGCTTTTGGAGCTGCCAGTCCTCCGGGTCAGAGAGAATTTCCACCGTAAAGGGAAGCTCTTCCTTCGGTGGCAGGAGCAGCAAAGGGTCGCCCCATTGGTCGGCCCCGTTTTGGACAAAGCCCACACTTTGCCAGAACCGCAGCCGCCGAGCATCACTGCTGTAGTTCAATTCTGCATAGGCAGCACCATGTTTTTTCGCCCAGTCCAGCAGAACTTTTGCACAGGATTTTCCCGTGCCATTGCCCCGAAACTCCGGATAGACGCAAAATTCCATGATAAAACACTTCCCATCCTCGGTGTTGAAAATCACCGGCATGGCAAAGCCAATCTCCTTTCCGTCCCGGCAGAAGAACAGATAGCGGCACCGATTTTCCGGCCGGTCATGGACCGCCTGTATGTGGGCCTGATATTCTTCCCCAAGGAAGTAGTCCCTGTCCTCGTCCTGCGGGTCTGGAAAGGTGTCTCGTTTTGTGTAATTGTGAAGCTCCTTCCAAAAGGTCTCGGTGTCCTCCCGGTTCAAAGCTTCACGGATGGTAATTTGGTTGTTCATAGTAATTCCTCCAAAATAGATTCGGAGGGTTAGGAAGCGTGAACCCTCCATACACGATTCATCTTCATAAAAAACCACCCTTTCTGATTCAAATTTGTACCTCTTGCGAGGAAGAGGACAGGGCCATTATATAATGAGGGACGGATGTTTTCAATCCGTGGGTTATAAAATTGGTGCATTTAACGGAACAAAAAGAGGTCTGTCACAGAACATTCTGCGACAGACCTTTTTACATACAGGGAAATTACGGTTGCTTATCCGTATCGTTGGAGAAAGAGGCGCGGATTCCCGTGACCGCACCAAAGCCAAAGCAAAAGGCGGCGAGAATCAAAATAACCCCGAACAGGGCTGAGGAATCTCCATTGCATAGGACGTATCCAAACGGCATCAATGCAATGGAAAGCAGGATCCAAAAGATAGCTTTCAACAAATCGAATTGCTTGCGGGTATCCACAGAAAACACCTCCGATACAAAGAAAGGTTTTTGTACATCCACAATTCTATTATATGGAGTGGCCTGCGATTGTCAAGATGATTCCTGCAAGCCAGGCAGGAAAGATACCGAAAATGGATGAAGAAGAGAACCATTGTGTGTTCATATAGTTTCTTAATGATTAATTAAGATAATAAAAAGAATTATCGTTGACATAATCGTTGACATATATAATAT
>CAUWEI010000268.1:0-2010 GCA_963557675.1 uncultured Oscillospiraceae bacterium
TTATAGCACAATTCCGTACGATTTCAATTATTTTATTTGCTATTTTCCGTCTTTTGTGATATAATTTGGGTGTTTGCAAAAATATGTAGTCACATATGTGCAAAATATCCAAAACATAAATTGCTTTATGGAGGTCATATAGTATGTCTAACAAAGCTTTGGTCGGCTCTGTGATCATCGGTCAGTCCGGTGGCCCTTCCGCCGTCATCAATGCCAGTGCCTACGGCGTCATTAAGACTGCCCTGGAGAACGAAAATATCACTAAAGTTTATGGTGCTTTCCACGGCATCAAGGGTGTGCTCAACGATCAGCTCATGGTTATGGATGAGGAAGATCCCAAGGAGCTGGAGCACCTGCTGTACACTCCCTCTTCCGCTCTGGGTTCCTGCCGCTACAAGATCGCCGATCCCGATGTAGACGACACCGACTACAAGCGCATTCTGGAGATCTTCAAGAAGTACAATGTCCGTTACTTCTTCTACAACGGCGGTAACGACTCCATGGATACCTGCAACAAGATTTCCAAGTACATGGCTAAGAACGGCTACGAGTGCCGTGTGATGGGCGTGCCCAAGACCATTGACAACGACCTGTATGGCACCGACCACTGCCCCGGCTTCTCCTCCGCTGCTAAGTACATTGCTACTTCCGTTATGGAAGTTTCCCGTGACTGCCACGTTTACGACGTGGGCATGATCACCATTATCGAGTGCATGGGCCGTCACGCCGGCTGGCTGACCGCTGCTGCTGCTCTGGCAGGTGTGAAGGGCGAAGGCCCCGACCTCATCTACCTCCCCGAGGTAGACTTCAACATGGACCAGTTCCTGGCCGATGTAAAGCGCATCTACAACGAGAAGAAGAACTGCATCGTGGCTGTCTCCGAGGGCGTCCACTATGCTGACGGCACCTTCGTTTCCGAGGCTAAGACCTCCGGTACCGACGGCTTCGGTCACGCTCAGCTGGGCGGCCTGGCTGCTCGTCTGGCCGAGGTGGTTAAGGCTGCTACCGGTGCTAAGGTTCGTGGCATCGAGCTGAGCCTGCTGCAGCGTTGCGCTGCTCACTGCGCTTCCGGCAACGACATTGCTGAGTCCTTCCTGTCCGGTAAGACCGCTGTGGAAGCTGCTGTCAACGGCGAGACCGACAAGATGGTTGGCTTTGCCTGCACCCGTGACGAGAACGGCTACAAGTGCGAGCCCAAGCTGTTCGAGCTGAGCGATGTTGCTAACACCGAGAAGAAGGTTCCCCTGGAGTGGATCAACAAGGAAGGCAACTATGTGACCCAGGACTTCATCGACTACTGCCTGCCCCTGATTCAGGGCGAGACCGGCATGGTCAAGGAAGACGGCCTGCCCCGCTTCTGCAACCTGAAGCGTGTATTTGCCAAGTAAGATTCCATAAAAATGCTGCCGCAAACCTGTTACGGGTTTGCGGCAGTTTTTTATTCCTTATTTTTCTTTCTTCTGGGCCAGAAATACAGAATTACAGTAGCCAGAGCTGCCACCGCTACCGGAATCAGGATATACAGGACCGTACTTCCTCCGTGGCTGCCGTTTCCTTCCTGGCTCTCCCGAAGGGGCGCTGCATTTTCTCCAAAGTATGCCAATCCAGTATAGCGTTCCGGTTTTTGCAGGTCTGCATTATTGAGGTCTGAAAGGCAAATCCAAAATTCTCTGTGACCATAATGGTAGCCCAAATAGCCCCAGATTCTTCCTTCTGCGTCGGTATAGAATTCCTGACAAAGTTCCTTCAAATCCCAATCTTCAAATACAGCTTCCGTCTCGGTTGGAATTCCGCCGGGATGGCTCCAGCCCAGGAATGTCTCCCCCTCCGGAATCACCACTTCTAATTTCTCCGGGGCGGTTTCCTGAATTTCTTCCTGATGATCTGCCCGAAATTCCATGTCATCATACCGGTTCATCATCAGCGATAAGTTTACATAACTTTCATCCATTGTGTATCCCCATCGGGTGCCGTTTCCGTCCTGATAGATATAATAAATATGAATCAATG
>CAUWEI010000269.1:0-1990 GCA_963557675.1 uncultured Oscillospiraceae bacterium
AATTATCTTTCAATTTCAAAATCAAATCCTTTGTTAGTGCGGAATTAGCATAGTAAGCGGTTTTGCGATTTGAGCGGTTTCCGTTTACAAATTTTCCAAGGGTGCTATTAGCCGTGCCGCTTATGAGCGTGGATGTGGAGGCATCGATACAATATTCAGGGTTATACGCATCTGGAAGCAGTGCGTAGCAAAGTTCCGCTTGAGTATAAGAGTGGAGTTGCGGATGCAGCCAATGTTTCGCAATGTTTTTAAGTGTTAAGGATAAAGTTTCAGCCATGATAATACTCCTAGGTTTTGGTTGTTTAGGTGTATGGTGATACATCTCCAAATGTTAAAGTAATTTTGGAACGAAACTGAAGCAATTTTGAAGCAATTTCTTGAAAAGTTTGCGTTTTTGAATCAGAAAAAAATCACTAATACCCAGTTTTTGAACGTTGTAAAATTTGATTTTATCGAGTATACTCAAGACAGAACCCGGGTAAAAAGTACAAGAATTGGAGGATTTTTGAATGAGAACTCTGGGAAACGCAATGAAATTATTCGGTGTGATTTTGCTTGTGTCGCTCTTGCTGGTCGGGTGTGGGGGCATCGAGAAGCAAGTCTTGGGGAGTTGGTATGACGAGGAGAATTTTGATCCAGACGAAAAGCCACAATTCACCTTCTATAAGGATCACACCGTTCGGATAGAAGGTGAGTACGGCCTGGGCGAGTGGGAGGTCTTTGATGGAAGTGAGTTAGTGATATCCAATTTCTATGGGGAGACCGCAACTGCAATTATTTTAGAAATTGATAACAATTCCATGACACTGATGGAAGGCGGAGACACATTCTCTTTATGGAAAAAATAGTGTTGAGGGGTGAATTTTGTGCTTAAGCTTAGAAAGAGAACCTGCTTTCTTCTTGTTTTTATTTTGGTAGTGACTTTATTCTCTGGCTGTCGGTTGATCTCCCCGCAGAACGAACCTTGTCTATACTGTCACAGCCTCCCAACAATCCGATACTCCAGAAGCGATGGGACTGATTTCTACGTGTGCCAAAATTGTAGTGACCTATGCATGATCTGTGGGAATAACAGAGCCATAATGTATTTCGAAAGCTCTGATGGAATTATTTTCATTTGCAATGAATGTTACGACAAGTGCCATCAGAAGTGAATAGTCTAATCCGGAGAAATCACGACCTAGTCGTGATTTCTCCGGATATTTTCAACTTCCATTGAACGCTGATTCTACAAAACGGAATTTTGCAACAGGCCATTATTATGGAATTAGTTCGTATGCTTTTTTTGATAGACCCGATACAGACGGGGGCGGTTATACCGTTGGATGATAATAAAGGGGATGTTGGAAAGTGCGTACAAAGTGGCGGCAACCGCACCAAATGGCGTGGGAACGTACCAGTACAAAGGAACGCACAGTGCCGCAAGAACCCAATGTACCAGTTCCGCCACACAGGTTTCCTGTAGGAAACGGACCAGATTGCTTTGGTCTTCGTGCCCGTTCATTTCCTTGGTAAAGGTGTTTCGGGTGTATTTGCTCTTGTCAGGCAGACGGTCTTTCCACTTGCGGATGTGGAGCTTTTCATAGAACCGGCCCCCTTTTTCCCAGTTGTAGGTCCGGTAGGGGAATCGGTCCCAGTGGAACCACCGCCGGGGCAGGGCTTCTCCAATGAGATGGGACAAAATACCTAAAAGAATGATGTATTTAATCACAGAGAAAATCTGTTGCAATATGCTCATAATGGTGCTCCTGTGGAAAATAGTACTGTTAGTATATCTTATAGTTTGCAAAAAGTCCAGAACAGACATGGCATAAAATGGTGGGTTTCTCAAAGAAATTTTATAAAATTCGGAAAATCGCTTGCAAAAGCAAGAGGGGTGTGCTATGCTGGAAACGAAGTGAATATTGCAAGCAGCGTCCTCGGTGGGTACCGAAGGCGGAATGGGGTGAGATTCCCCGCGAGTGGGTCACTGTGATCCCTTCTTTGAAAG
>CAUWEI010000270.1:0-1946 GCA_963557675.1 uncultured Oscillospiraceae bacterium
ACGCTGAACAATTTTTATCATGCGGGTGTCCAACTTGCACTTGCAATTTTCGAGGGCAAATGAATGGATAATCTGGTTACATATAGAGAAATGGCTGAAGCAGATATTGAACGTGTCATATCAATATATATGGATTACTATAACAATCATGAAGATGGAGAATGCTATGATTTAGTTGAAATTATAATGCATGACCGGTTCTACGATAGGCTAATGTACAAAAATTGTACAAATCTTGTGATTAAATCAAAATGGATTGCACAAGAGCAATCCTGAAGTCTTGCTTTAAAGTTTGCTATGCTTGCGAAGAATACGATGGTAGACAGGAGCATCTTGTTTTGCTTCGGTAGTTGGCTCTAGCAAACCATCTTTGATAAATTGCTCAATACGAAATGCAACCCATGCATCTCCAATTCCAAGACAATACTTTCCGAGCACGTTGCCGACCACCTCTGCTTCCAGAAATTCTTCTTTTTGTTCTGCCAATTCACGGAGAATGTAGGAATCATAGAGAGTTTCCGGCGCACTGACTAAACGCCCATTGAGTGATGCACGCAATGGGGCGTTTTCTTTTTGCAGCTGCTTCCAATGATTGGCCATGGCACGGATGGAATTAGTCGGAAGTTTATTGCCCAAAGCTGCCATTTTTCCCCATTCATATGGCTCAATTTCTCCCCATCCAGTATATTGCACCACTGTGCCGTTGGGTTTTTCTTCGAAGTCTGGAAGCTTAACAAGAGTTACGCTCAAGTTTTCAAAACCAATGGGACGCAACTGCTCCATAAGCCAGTATGCGCCACAAATTTCATCCGGATTATGACTGGCCCAAACACGAATCGGTTCTCCTTTTCCGGCATGTTCGAGCAAAGTATCTAAATTTTTTTGAGTATTCTCCAACGTTTCTTTTACAACTTCGTTGGCAATAGAGGGAAATGTCCCCGTCAGAAGGGAAAGTGCTTTTTCACGATTGTGTCCAATTCCAGTCTCGTCAATGCCACCAACACTAAGTGCCAGAGGAAAACTTATAACATCCTCTCGACTTCCGTCTAAGGGAATTGCATTAGCCCAGTTGCGCCTTTCACGTTTCTCCGCTTCCTGCTGCAATTTTCGCACCTCTGCTTTTGTCGGTTTGCAGTTGTCATTGTCAAGGAAAACTATACTGACAGCACCTCCTATGGGAGGGCTTTTTTCCATAGCAATAGAGAGACTTCCAGCGGCACTTTCTCCAAATACCACTTCCAACATTGTAAATCCTCCTTATAATGGGCTGCTAAGGTATCCCAATCAAATTCCTTTCTATCCATAATATACCATAAATCATGAAGTTTCAACCAAAAGAGAAGAAAATGGCATTTATCCGTAGTGAACTACAATGTGGGTGAATATACAGGAAGCAGATGCTTCCTTTTAATTACAGGTTGACAGAATAGAGGGAATCTGGTATGCTGGTGGTTGTGAAAAATGCAGAATTTGCAGGATTTTGGTGGGAACACACTTTCTGCCGCGTCCCTTCGTGGTAAAAGGCGGAGAATTTTGCAGGAAGATAACATTATTTATTAACGCATAAAAGAGGAATCGTGTTATGACTGAACTGTTGGAATTGTATCAAGAGTTGGGAATTTCTCCGGCTGTCCATGCTTACGGAGAGGCAACCATAGAGAAGTTGCAGGATCGCTTTGCTGGGATTGACAAGGTCGCAGAGTATAACCAGGCCAAAGTCGTTAAGGCCATGCAGCGCAACCGTGTATCTGCTGCTTGCTTTGCGGCTACCACCGGTTATGGCTATGACGATGTTGGACGCGACACCCTGGAACGTGTTTATGCAGATGTATTTCATACAGAGGCCGCTTTGGTTCGTCCTCAAATTACCTGCGGCACTCATGCGCTGACGGTTGCTCTGGCAGCCAATCTCTTGCCCGGTGATGAGCTGCTGTCTCCTGTCGGTG
>CAUWEI010000271.1:0-1909 GCA_963557675.1 uncultured Oscillospiraceae bacterium
TTCTGGTACCGGGTATATCCAAGCGCAAGCAAGCCTCAAAAAACTGGTAAAACAGGTTCCGAACCCTTTGCTCTTGCGAAGATGGGGTTCATCCGATATAATAAGGAACAAGGATGATGGAAAGGAGAACCTTATGTCCAAAATAATCGAAATTCAGGATCTCTCCGCCCCAGAGCTGGAGGTATATACCAAGCTGACCAATGCACAGCTTCGGAATAAGTTAGAGCCGGAAAAGGGCGTATTCATTGCAGAAAGCTTAAAGGTCATTGGAACTGCTCTGGATGCAGGCTACCAACCTGTGTCCCTGCTCATGGAACACAAGCACCTGCAAGGTCCGGGCCGTGCAATCCTCGAGCGTTGCCCGGACGTTCCGGTGTATACCGCAGACAGTGCTCTCTTAGAACAACTCACAGGCTACAATATGAATCGGGGCTTTCTTTGTGCCATGCACCGGCCCAAGCTTGCCACTGTAGAAGAAGTCTGTGCCGGGGCAAAACGGATTGCAGTTCTGGAAAATGTTGTAGATGCCACCAATGTGGGGGCTATTTTCCGTTCTGCCGCTGCCCTCTCCATCGATGCGGTCTTAGTCACTTCCACCTGCTGTGACCCTCTCTACCGTCGGGCCGTTCGAGTCAGCATGGGTACTGTATTTCAGGTTCCCTGGACTGTTTTGCCCCAATGGCCTCAGGGCGGAATGGAGCAGTTAAAGGCACTTGGTTTCAAAACTGTTGCCATGGCTCTTACCGACCGCTCCGTGAGCATCGAAGACCCCACTCTGGTGGCAGAGGAAAAGCTGGCGATTTTACTTGGTACAGAAGGTACGGGACTGTGTCAGGCTGCCATTGATGCCTGCGACTATACGGCCAAAATTCCCATGTCTCACAACGTGGACTCCCTCAATGTGGCTGCTGCCAGTGCTGTGGCCTTCTGGCAGCTGAGAGCAAGGTCCTAAATTTCTTGCTTTTCCGGAAAATTATGATATTATAAATAGAAAACCGCACATTCAAGGAGAATGAATATGGGTATTGTAGTCATTGGCGCATCTTTTGTGGATATTAAGGGATTTCCCTTGGATTCTTATATTCCCACCGGTCGGAACGTTGGCCGGATTGAGTACATTCACGGCGGCGTAGCACGAAATGTGGTAGAAGACATCGCAAACATCGAGCTTCGCCCCACCTATGTAGGCATTGTGGACGACTCCCCCATGGGTACCGACGTCATCCACAAGCTGAAAAATCACAAGGTCAACACCGATTATGTCCTCACCATCCCCGATGGTATGGGCACCTGGCTTGCCATTTTCGACAACAACGGAGACGTAGCAGGTTCCATTTCCAAGCGGCCCAACATGCTGCCCTTGGTGGACCTTTTGGAGGAAAAGGGCGACGAAATCTTCTCGGATGCCGACTCTGTGATTATTGAAATCGATCTGGACAAGGAAATCGTTAAGAAGGTACTGGACTTGGCTGAAAAGCACCATACCAAGCTTTACGCTCTGGTTTCCAATATGTCCATTGCCGCCCAGCGTCGAGACTTTTTGCAGAAGTTTGACTGCTTCATCTGCAACCTTCAGGAGGCTGGAATTCTGTTTGCCGATGACTATACCGGTAAAACCCGGGAAGAACTCCGGGACATTCTCAGTGCTAAGGTCATGCGTGCTAAGATTCCTTCTATGGTTGTGACCTTGGGTGCAGACGGTGCCGTGTATGCCGATGTTCATGGCGGAAATGGCATCTGCCTTGCCAGAAATGTGCAGGTAAAGGACACCACCGGTGCCGGAGATGCCTTCTGTGCTGGCGTGTCCATTGGTCTGACCTATGGTAAGACGCTGGCAGAATCCATTGAAATCGGCTCTTATCTGGCTGCCTCTGTCATTACTTCCTCCGAAAATGTCTGCCCCCGGTTC
>CAUWEI010000272.1:0-1864 GCA_963557675.1 uncultured Oscillospiraceae bacterium
AAATATAACATTGAGAATGTTCTCAAGAGTATCATTGGCATGCACCAAACTGTCGTTTTACAAGGAGAAATCTGCGGTAATCAAATTCAAGGGAACAAGTATCACATCGGTGGTTATGAGCTTTTTGCATTCAACCTGATTTTCCCTGACCACAAATGCAATACTCATGAAATTGCCGATATCCTGTCCCCATTTGGAATCAAAACCGTCCCAATCCTTGAAGATGGTAAGGTTCTCCCGCAAACTATCGCCGAATTGGTCGAGTATTCCAAAGGTAAATCGACAGTTCGGAAGGAGCAAAAGCGGGAAGGAGTGGTCATGCGAAATATGGAGAGGAACATTAGTTTCAAAGTTATTAACCCGGATTTCCTGTTAGCAGAGAAGGATTGATGTTATGGGTAAAGCAGACGATTTAACAGGCAGAGTCTTTAACAACGGTATGATTACCGTTCTCCGACGTACAAATAGCAACAGTAGAAAATCGCGGTGGCTATGTTTATGTGGTTGTGGAAATACATTTATGGCGTATGGATTTAATTTGAAGTCCGGAAAAACGAAGTCTTGTGGGTGTATGGGCAAATCGGAGCTTGGTGAAGGGCAGATGAGGCGTCCGTCAATCAGTTTGTACAGACTGAAGAAGGACGATGACGACCCATATCGAAACCTTGCTAATGCCATTGTCGCAGTAGCAGCGGACGATTATCGAAATGCGCTCCAAAATGATGATGACGATTTAGTCAAGAGCTTGGAACGTTTCTTTTACTCTGACTGGTATAGGCTGCTTACAAACTTGAACCCAAACATTTTACTGGAACTACTTCACAAAGAAAACGGTGGGAACCTACCCATCGTTTACATCTAATTCGCCATACGAAAATCGATAGGGAGGAACTGACATGAACTTAAAAGAATCATTCAGATATCAGAATTTTCTGGAGAACATGCTGGCTTATGCTGGCAACAGTCTCACAGACAGAGAACATAGCCTGACAATTACAAAGAATCATCTTCGTAAGAAGGCGAATGCAGAAGCCGAAGACATGATGGAGACTGTTGATGTAGGAGAGTTTTTCAAGAATGATGATGTACTAAAGTTTATGACCATGCTGGTCGAGGAGCGCAGCAAGCTGACAAATGCCATCGGCAAGGCGAAAGCGTCAATTGGGTTTGACCTGGATGCCGCCATTGAAACAAACAAGTTTCGTCAGACTGTTGCAAATCGGGTAAAAACGATGCTGCGGTTTACTGCATCCAAGAGAACAGAACGGGGAACCGATTATAAGTTCAATGTGGAGGGGAATCAGACCCAGTATTACTACGATATCGAAGTAGAAGCCAATGAAGCATTTGACCGCAGTGTTGCAAAAGACACCATGCGGAAACTGATTCTCGAAGCGGACAAAGTTTCTGCAGAAATTGACTCCGCAATGATTAACGCGATGGTGGAATACGATGCACCGTTCAATGTGAATGACTCTTTTGAGGACGTCATGACAGACTTTTTAGCGAAGGAATAAATCCAATGGAGCCGCTCGTTCGGCTCCCTGTTTTGGGCAGAAATGAACTGATATGATTTTGAGGTGGCGTTCGACAGAACGTATCTGTCCACGGCAGCGATGTCGTGTGCCTTCGAGTAACCTTAACATGATGACTTCGGTCAAATGTAGTACTTAAATATAGAATCAAGTAATTCTAAGCCATTCCGTGTTTTTGGGATGTGAAGAAAGTTTAAGGACACAAAGCACCTCATCAATCAAAACTCGTAAGCACGCTTTTGCATCAATGCAACACTACAAAAATCAATTCATCAGTTGCAGCGAACAATCATCGTGAGTTTATCCCCAGCCGTCAGTGTCGCTGCGCT
>CAUWEI010000273.1:0-1836 GCA_963557675.1 uncultured Oscillospiraceae bacterium
ACATTTGCGTACAGCCGGGCTTCCTGCATGGGCTTTTTGTACAGCCCCATTTTGTCATGTATTATTTCCAAGTGCGTCAAACATGGATTGGATATTATCTCGATGCCAATTCCGCTAACATTTGAGAAACTGTTTTCTTATAAATTGGGTGACGCTTATTGGGTGCAATTTCACTTAACGGCTTCAACACAAAATCCCGCATATGCATCTCGATATGAGGAATAATCAATTCCTCTGTTTCCACAATCCAATCATCGTACAATAAGATGTCCAAGTCCAACGTTCTGGGTCCCCAACGCACAATTCGCTCTCGGTGTGCTTTTTGCTCAATCTTATGTATTTCCTGCAAAAGCTCTTCCGGGGAAAGCATGGTTTTTAAGCGAAGGCAGGCATTTAGGAAATCATCCTGCTCTACCCCACCATAGGGCTTTGTCACCAGATACTCCGAGACCTTTTCCACTTTGCAGCCTCTTATTGCATCCAGGGATTCCACTGCACAATCCAGATATGCCTTCTTATCTCCCAAATTGGAGCCAAGGCCCAAATATACCTCGTGCCAGAATCTGCTGATTTTTACAGAAACATATTTTAAGGGCAATCCCACCGGAGCCCATGGCTTCTTTAATTCAATATCTACGCCTGCCAGCAGCGGATACTTTAACAGCAATTCTTCTGCCAGATTCTCCGCCACCGCTTCAATCAGCTTATATGTATGCTCCTGCATATATGCCGTAATAAAGTGGCTCACTTCTCCATAGTTCACAGAGAAGTCCAGTTCATCATTTTTTCCCGCATTTCGGGTATTGGTGTACATGGTTACAGACACCAGAAATCGCTGGCCCAGTTTTGTCTCTTCCGGGAAAACACCATGTCTGGCATAGACTTCCAAATCTTCTATGCGGATCTCATCGTATTTTCTCATCCCTTGCACTCCCTCAAAATGGCCTGTGTCATTCGGATTGCTCTCAAATTCTCTTTCACATCATGGACCCGAACAAAGGCCGCACCTTTTTCTACGCCCATTACGGTTGTTACTACAGTACCCTCTACACGCTCATCCGAAGGAAGATCCAATGTCAGGCCAATGACAGACTTTCTGGATGTGGCAAGCAAAACAGGATACCCGATTTCTTTCAGCTTTTCCAGGTGATGAATGGCCATCAGATTATGCTCGTACAGCTTGCCGAATCCCACACCTGGGTCCAGAATAATCTGCTCATCTTGTATATTCGCTTCCTTGGCGATTGCTACCGATTCTCTCAAATCCTGGCACATTTCTTCCACAAAATTCTCATACTGTGTGTTATCTCTGTTGTGCATCAGGCAGCAGGGCACCTGATACTGTGCAATCAAATCCGCAACCTTTCTGTCGTATTTCAGGCCCCAAATATCATTTACCATATCCGCTCCTGCTTTCAGTGCAGCCTCTACAACAGGACCTTTATAGCTGTCAATGGATACCGGAATATCAAAATTGGCTTTGATCATTTCAATCATCGGAACAACCCGATCTATTTCTTCCGCAATAGTGATCTGCACATGTCCGGGGCGTGTAGATTCTCCGCCTACATCGATGATGCTGGCCCCTTCCTCAATCATATCCGCCACATGCTGTTTGGCTCTGCCCAGATCGTTCCATCTTCCGCCATCCGAAAAAGAATCCGGTGTCACATTCAAAATTCCCATGATGTAACAATCCTGTTCTACATCAAAGAGACGATTTCCTATTTTCATCATGTCTAATCCCTCACTGATTCCTATTTTTAACAAGTGATTCTTTTTGTCCTCGCTCCAGTTGCACTGTGACGATACCGGACAAAACTTACACATTCTGAA
>CAUWEI010000274.1:0-1776 GCA_963557675.1 uncultured Oscillospiraceae bacterium
TTACGCTGAACAATTTTTATCATGCGGGTGTCCAACTTGCACTTGCAATTTTCGTTATAAAAAATTTAAATTTTTAAAGATAATAACAAATTTTCCAATTTTTCCAATCGTATACTTGCACTTTTCAGAAAAATGACTATAATGATTCAACGATATTAAGATAACGTTAAGAAAAGGAGAATGTGTTCATGAAGTCAAGAGAGACGAATATGCTCCAGGGATCGTTGTACTCTGGAATTATTCAATACACCATTCCCATCATACTGTCCAGCGTTTTGCAGTTGCTTTTCAACGCAGCAGATCTGGTGGTTGTGGGTCAGTTTTGTGGCAGTATCAGCGTTGGTGCTGTTAGTGCCACCGGCGCAATTACCAACCTGATTATCAATCTGTTTGTTGGTCTGTCCATTGGTGCCGGTGTTTGTGTTGCACACGGTCTGGGTGCCAGAAGAGACGATGAGGTTTTCCATACCGTCCATACCGCTATTCCTGTGGCACTGATTAGCGGCGTAATTTTGACTGTGATCGGTGTTTGCTTCGCCAAGCCTTTGCTGGAGCTGATGAGCACCCCCGAGGATGTGCTCCCTCTGTCCTCCCTGTACATGACCATCTATTTTGCAGGTATCACCTTCACAATCCTGTACAACTTTGCATCTTCCATCCTGCGTGCTGCTGGTGACACAAAGGGTCCTCTGATATATTTGACGATTGCCGGCGTGATCAACGTGATTCTAAACCTGGTGTTCGTTATTGTTTTTGACATGAATGTTGCAGGTGTTGCACTGGCTACCATCATTGCTCAGGCCATCTCCGCATTTTTGGTCGTTCGTGCATTGCTTCACCGTACGGATGCCTGTAAGCTGCATTTTAACAAACTGCGGATTTATAAGGCGCAGGTGCTGAAAATGATCCAGATTGGCCTACCCGCAGGTATTCAGGGTGCTATGTTCTCTATTTCCAATGTTATTATTCAGTCTTCTGTCAATGGCTTTGGCAGTGCAACTCTGGTTGCAGGCAATGGCGCAGCCGGTAACATTGAAGGATTTGTATATATGGCACTGAACGGATTCAGCCAGACCGCTGTCAATTACGTTGGCCAGAATGCCGGTGCTCAACAGTATGACCGAATCAGAAAAATCTTCCGTACCTGCGTTGTTTGCGTGACCACTGTTGGTTTGACTTTGGGACCCCTGGTGTACTTTGCCGGTCCTGCCCTGCTGAAATTCTACATTCCCGACTCTCAGGAAGCCATTGCATACGGCGTTACCCGTTTGGCCTATGTCTGCTTGCCCTATTTCATGTGTGGTCTTATGGATCTTGCTACTGGCGCACTGCGTGGCCTGGGCACTTCTTTCATCCCCATGATCGTTACCATTTTGGGCGTGTGCGGTCTGCGAATCGCTTGGGTTTACACCATCTTCCAGATGCCTCAGTTTCACACTCCTCAGTGCCTGTACCTGTCCTATATTGTTTCCTGGACTCTGACCTTCCTGGTTCAGTTTGTACTGCTTGAGGTCGTCTTGAAAAAGAAAGAGCGCCAAGCACAGCTGGCATAACGGAAGCCACATCTAAAATTCTATACAACAAACGTGCGACACCGTCCTCTGTTGGGACAGTACCGCACGTTCTTTCTCTAAACACTAGTCAAAGGCAAAATAACATCTACATTAAAGCATCCCGGGAAAGGCTAACCTTTCCCGGGATGTCAATTTCCTGGTTCTATAATAATGAATAAGGGATAAAAGTGTCAGTCGAGTTTCTATCATCAAATTGAATTAC
>CAUWEI010000275.1:0-1761 GCA_963557675.1 uncultured Oscillospiraceae bacterium
AAGCAGGTCTGCTTATTTGCATCCAATGGCTGAATGTGAGCCAGTTTGAAATCTGGGGCATCAGTGGAGTAATGCTGGCAAAGGTGGTCCTTTCGGTGGTTGTGGTGCTGGTCAATTACGTTTTGAGCAAATTTCTGATTTTTAAGTCCGGTGACAATCGGTAACAAGACCGAAGATTCTATGAACTCTTTCCACAGACAATACGATATATAATGTATAGGAAAACAGCGATTCGTTCAAAGAATGGCTGTTTTCTTTTTGCCAAAGAGCGACGGACCAATGAGGCAAAATCGCATATGCACAGGGGTTGTGGAGAACAAAAAAAGAATCCTAGCGTGGGCAAATGGCTTTTGACAAAATCTCTATGGACGTTGTGCTATGATGGGGTTGGAGGTGGAAACCAATGAAACGAGCAATTCTTTTGACCGCAAGTGCCATGGCAGTGGGCATTTGTCTGCCCGTGTGGTTGATGGGAAGGCCGAATTCTGTAGCACAAGAGACCACAGGGACCACGGCAGCCCCACAAACCACAGCCTACGTCCAGGAAACTACATCGCCCACCGAACCTGCAAGGTCGTTGCAGGTATTGAAGCCCACAGGAGTGGAAGAACTGGAACTGGAAACCTATCTCACTGGGGTATTACTTGCAGAAATGCCCACATCGTTTCAGCCGGAGGCATTAAAGGCGCAGGCGGTAGTGGCCCGGACGTATACACTGCGAAGAACGTCCCACCCCAAGCATGACAATGCGGATGTCTGCACGGATTCCAACTGCTGTCAGGGGTGGATAGACCCGGAGATCTACGAAGATGCGGCAGGGTTGGAGGCTGCACGACAGGCGGTGCAGGAGACCAAAGGGGAGGTCTTGACCTATGGAGGAGACCTGATTGATGCAACCTTCTTTTCGGCCTCCGGGGGAAGAACCGAGGCCGCCGCAGAGGTGTGGGGAGGTGACGTTCCCTATTTGCAGTCGGTGGAAAGTCCGGGAGAGGAGTCCCCTTATGAGGAGGATCAGGTGGTTTATTCGCTGGAGGAGTTTCGGAAGCTGATTTTAGAGGCGGCACCGGAGGCGGACTTGTCCGGTGCTCCGGAAACCTGGTTTCAGAATGTGCAGGCTACGGAAGGGGGAGGCGTGGAGTCTCTGCAAGTGGGCGGCGTGTCCTTTACGGGGACAACCCTACGCAGTGTGCTGAAGCTGCGTTCTACGGTGTTTTCGGTTTCGGTGACGGAGGACGAAATTTTTATTGACACCAAAGGTTTTGGTCACCGGGTAGGAATGAGTCAATACGGAGCCGAGGCGATGGCAGAAAAGGGCAGTACGTACAAGGAAATTCTCTATCACTATTATCAGGGAGTGACGCTGGAAGAATATTCGTAAAAAAGCAGAGAAATTTGAAAATTAAGATTGACAAACGGAAAAGGCTGTGGTATTATGTTTGAGCGGTCAGAAATGACTGGTCTCATGCGCGAGTGGTGGAATTGGTAGACTCGCTAGATTCAGGTTCTAGTGTCCATTCCGGACGTGCGGGTTCGACTCCCGCCTCGCGCACCACAAAAATCCCATGTATCTTTGATACGTGGGATTTTTTTCTATCCCCGGCACCGAGCAAGGCCCCCATTGAATTCTGTAGAAAATTAAAAATCTCTATTGACAAATGGGAAAGCCTGTGGTATGATTAGCGGGCAGTCGTGATTTGGCTGTTTATATGCGCGAGTGGTGGAATTGGTAGACTCGCTAGATTCAGGTTCTAGTGTCCATTC
>CAUWEI010000276.1:0-1736 GCA_963557675.1 uncultured Oscillospiraceae bacterium
TTGCAGACCGACAGAAATTTTATGATTGCTTTAATCGTGCAGGCCGTCAAAGCTGTGTGTATTCCTTTGCAAATCTCTATCTCTGGGGGATGCAGCGGGTCGCTGAGGTAGAGGGAAGAATCTCTGCATTCTCCCATTTTAACGGCCACACCATGTATCTGTTCCCAGTGGGACCCGCACCATTAAAGCCTGCGGTGGATGCGTTGCGGCAGGATGCAAAGGAGCGAGGAATCCCATTCCGTCTGACAGGACTGACAACAGCGGATTGTCGGGAACTGGAAAGCTGCTATCCCGGAGAATTTGAATTCCGTGCAGACCGAAATAGTTTTGAGTATATCTATGATATTGACCATCTGGCAGATTTGAAAGGAAGAGGATACCAGTCAAAACGAAATCATATTAAGCGCTTTTTGGAGTTTTGCCCCAATTGGCATTGGGAAAGCATTACGCCGGAAAAACTGAAGGCCTGCCGTGGCCTTTTGGACGAATGGTTTTTGCTCCGCAAACGGGAAAGCCCGTATACGGATTACTGCCTGGAAAAGAAAGCGTTGGAGCGGGCGATCTCCTCTTATGAGGAATTGGGATTGGAAGGAATCCTTCTGTACGGACAGGACGACCCTATTGCTATGAGTATTGGTTCCAGACTTTCGGACCATATCTTTGACATCCATTTTGAAAAAGCATTTGGCACCATCCCTGGAGATTACACAATGGTAAACCAAACCTTTTCTTCTCTGATTCGTCAGTGGCACCCGGAGATCTGCTATCTCAACCGAGAGGACGATATGGGAATACCGGGGCTTAGAACGGCGAAGGAATCCTATCACCCGACATTGCTGTTAGAGCAGTATTGGTGCGCTTTGCGGGAGGAGCTGGATGAAACCTGAGTACCGATTTTGTAAGAGGGGAGAGGTTGCCCAACTGCGAACCCTTTGGAAAGAGGCATTTGGAGATACGGATGCATTTTTAGACGGCTTTTACAATCTGGCCTTTTCCACCGATCGGTGTTGTGTTGCCGTACAGACGGAAAGCGTGGTATCTGCAGCCTATTGGTTCCCCTGTACCTGCCGTGGAATGCAGGTGGCCTATGTCTACGCCGTTGCTACAAAAGAGTCC
The DNA here is from genome assembly GCA_963557675.1 of uncultured Oscillospiraceae bacterium. GTDB lineage: Bacteria > Bacillota > Clostridia > Oscillospirales > Oscillospiraceae > Faecousia. Next base: position 1,117 of record CAUWEI010000276.1, read on the forward strand.
TGTCGTGGACAGGGGATTGCCAAAGACCTTTTGGCCTGGCTGAAAGAAACACTGGAACAGCAAGGAGTTGCTGCGATGCTTTTGGTCCCCGCAAGCAGGGAATTGATTCGCTTCTATGCAAAATTGGGGTATCTTCCATGTTCTCCGCAGGGGAGAATCAAGATGTGTGCTGCGGGGCCTGCGGTTCCCTTAAAACCGGTAAGCCCCAGACGATACGGAGAATTGCGGCAGACAATGCTTCCGGAGGGAAGCGTCTGTCAGGAAGGTGTCAGTTTGGAGTTTCAGGCAACCATGTCAAGACTCTATGCCGGAAAAGAACTGCTTCTTGCAGCAACGATTCGAGAGGACGGTACTGTGTTTGCCCAAGAGCTTCTTTGCAAAGATCCGGCAAAGCGGATTCCTGGTATTTTGAAAACCTTAAAGGCGCAGGAAGGAATTTTCTGTGTTCCATATGAAAAGGGGCGGCCGATTGCTATGTATCTGCCCTTACAGAACTGGCAGGGAGGGGAACCGGGATACTTTGCATTCTCATTCGGATAAAGAGAGAAATTATTAAATTTCGTCAATGTAGGTTTGTCAATGATGTGTTACAGGTTAGGAAAAGAAAAAAGGACAGCTTT
>CAUWEI010000277.1:0-1735 GCA_963557675.1 uncultured Oscillospiraceae bacterium
TAATAAAATGGTATGCACTCTTAAAAATGCATACCAGTGGAGTTCATTTTCTGCATTTGAAGAAACTGAAACAGGTATTAAGGCGAAAGATACTGTGGATAAAAAAACATACAATTGGTTCGGTGCAAAAATAATATTTTACAGTTATCTAAATGATTCGCTCTTTGTGCCTCCCAGAGAAGAAGAAACCAAGATTGTTCAGCGCCTTGTGCTCGAAATCGAAACTACAGAAAAACACAGCGTCGAAACGTTTGTTTCTATAAGAAACAAGGTTCTCTCCCTCATCTCGTTTGCCATAAAAAACAATGTAAATATCGAAGAACAATACTTATGTGATTACGATGATTCATATTTGATAGCAAACAAATACAAGGATTATCATAAGCATTATCTCTACACTTCTGAGGTTACCCTTGATATATTAAAAACTCGAAGCTGGAACTACAACTTTTGGCTTAATGATTTACCCGAAGAGAAAGATATCAATAGTGAATTGAAAAAATTAGAGCCCGTTTTCAACCTTTACTTATCTTTGATTAAGTATCAAGATATGCCATCTGAAATGGTTTTCCTCAATATGGTTCAAGCATTGGAAACCTTTCATTCAAGATTCTTTTATGACGACAAGAAAGATAAATATATTAAATCAGTAACGGAACGCTTTGGCGACTCCGAAAGATATAAAAAACTACTTTTGAGCGACACTCAAATGGATAAAAACTGCAACTTCATCATTCTTGTATCACGTCTTAATGATCTATTAATTGGAAAAGGCGATGGTCTGTTTTGTGAGTATTATATCGAAAATGATGGATATGCTCAAACTATTGCAGACACAAGGCACTACTATACCCACTACGGAAAATCAAAAAAGGCAAAAGCTTTAAAAGGAAATGATCTTTTAGAAGCCATTTATATTTTGCGTGTTCTGTTAGAATATCACGTTTGCCTTTCATTAGGAATCGATAGGCGTGATGCTATTGCACAAGAATTACACACGCATAACGATTGGAAGCGATTAAGTGAAATTCAAGCAAAGCAATGTAAATCAGAATAGCCCCCAATAATATCCGCACCAAGAAAAACTTTCACAGTTTTTCTTGGTGTTTTTCTGTTTATAGCGGTACATTCGACTGTCAAACCGCCTTTGAGTACAATTATGGTAGAAAATCAAAGGAGGTTGCGATATGCGTGATAAGAAGTATTACATAGCGTTAGATGATTTCGAGCGCAGGGTGGTTGTAAACTGCTTAAACGAAATGCGGAACAACCTTATTGCCAAAGGCAAGTACACCGATGCGGTGGACGAGGTTCTGCTGAAAATCATTGATGCAAAGCAGAAGAAATTCAAGGTAATTTACAAGGAGGCGTGACTATGGAAAAGGTTATTTATGATGAAAAGAACGGTATTTGGTACGAACTGCAAGGCGACTATTACGTTCCCTGCTTAAAGTTACCGGAGGAAGAACAACAGTCTATCGGCGTGTGGGGACAGCGGCACTTGCGATATATTAAGCAACATCGCAAGGTGTTATACCTAAATCTGCTGACAAGCGGCAAACTGAACGGCTACCTCACTGACCTGGATAAGCAGGCTGAAGATATGTTTTTTCGACTCGTAAAACAGATGGCAGAGCATGAGGGTGTCACCGAGAAACTCAAAGCGGAAAATCAAATGGAATGGATTGGTCGGATGAACAATATCCGCAGCAGAGCAAAGGAAGTCATAAATAAT
>CAUWEI010000278.1:0-1724 GCA_963557675.1 uncultured Oscillospiraceae bacterium
CCCGGTATTGGACAGCAGAAAATTTTACTACCAGAACCGATCGAACATCAATTCGGATAAAAATACCCGTTGTATTCTTTTCCTGTTGGTGTTATAATACCGAAGCATTTATAGAAAAGTTTATCGCAAAAAGGAGATCTCACTTTGAATCGTCGCATCACCGTGGCCGGGCAACAGTTTTCACTGTTTCAAATGACCTGGCCTATTTTCATCGAACTGCTGTTGCAAATGCTGGTGGGCAACATCGATCAGATTATGCTCAGTCAATATAACGGCACCGCAGTTGCTGCTGTCGGCAACGCAAATCAGATCATGACCACCCTCATTTTGAGCTTCAACGTGATCTGTCTTGCTGCCACCATCATGCTCAGTCAATATCTGGGCGCACACGAAACCAAAACCGTGGAACAAATCTACACCTTGGCGGTAGGACTGAACCTGATTATCAGCCTTGTGCTCACCGTTGTGTTACTGTTCGGTGCCGATGCACTGTTTGGATGGATGAAGGTTCCCGCCGAAGCTCGTGCCGAAGCAAAAAGCTATCTGATTATTACCGCTCTGAGCCTCCCCTGTCAAGCTCTGATGCTCACCTTCAGTGCATTTTTACGTGCCCATGCAAAAATGCTGGCCATCATGTGCAGCACCGGTCTAATCAACCTCATCAATATTGTAGGCAATGTCGTTTTCATCTATGGCATTGGCCCCTTCCCTCGACTGGGTGCTGCCGGTGCGGCGATTTCCACCAGCATCTGCCGCACTGCCGGTATGCTTTTAATGATGTTCGTCTTTTTTCGAAGCATCCCCGGCGCATGTATCCGTCTACAGCATCTGCGTCCCTTCCCTAAAGATATTTTTGGCCGTTTTCTCCGCATCGGACTCCCCTCCGGCGGCGAAGGTCTTTCATACAACCTTTCCCAATCTACCAGCTTGATTTTTGTAAATATGATGGGTACTTTTGCCGTAACTACCCGCATGTATACCGTCATGTTCGCACAAGTTTGTTATATGCTCATCAGTGCGGTGAGTCAGGCCACCGCCATTGTGATCGGCTACTGCATTGGCGCACACGACTTTGACCAAGCCGATCGTCAGAACTGGAGAGTATTAAAGACCTTCACTCCGATCTCGTTGATTTTGACTGTGACTCTGGCCCTGTTTGCCCGTCCCCTGTTTGGAATGTTCAGTAGTGATCCCCAGGTCATTGCACTGGGACAACAGGTGTTTTGGGTAGATGTTCTTTTGGAACTTGGCCGCTGTTTTAACATCGTTTTAGTACGCAACCTGCAAGCCGTAGGCGATGTAGCGTTTCCTGTAACGGTTGGCATTTGCAGCCAATGGATCATTGGCGTAGGCGTTGCCTATCTTCTTGGTATTCATTGGGGACTGGGCCTTGTGGGTGTCTGGCTTGCCTTTATGCTGGACGAAAATCTGCGGGCAGTGATCTTTTGCATCCGGTGGAAAAAGGGCCACTGGCGCCACATCAAAACTGTGTAACGAGACGATTGCAAATTCAGATATCTAACAAACAGATACAAAAACCGGAAGCCTTTGATTTCCACAAAGGTTTCCGGTTTTTCTGCTGGCGTCCCTGGGGCGATTCGAACGCCCGGCCTTTCGCTTAGGAGGCGAATGCTCTATCCAGCTGAGCTACAGAGACATATAACAATATTCACTTCTGAGGTCAGACCGCAGCACATCAACTCTCACGATTATACCATGAGAGT
>CAUWEI010000279.1:0-1696 GCA_963557675.1 uncultured Oscillospiraceae bacterium
ACATGAATGAATCTCAGAAGAACAGCTTGGAAGGCTGCGAAAATACCAACGGCTTCTCCAATCCGGAAGAACAGTCCGTTGCAGAGGAATCTACCCCCATTGTCCAGGAACCTGTAGAGGCTTCTGAAACAACACAGGACGTTGTAAATCAGGCAGAGGAACCCACTCCCGAAGCTGCAAGCCAGACGAAGGAAGCCCAAGTTTCCTGTGAAGCTGTAGACGAGGCCGAGGAAACGGAAGTTTCCTCCGAAGATGGAAACGAGGCTGAAGAAACCGAGGCCACTGCGGAAGTTTTGAATCCAGTGGAGCCGTCCGCCGCTTCTCAGCAGGAACCCGCAGGTTCCAATGTCTGGAACGCCGCCCCTGCCTCCGGTGCATATCACTCCACCGGAACCGGTCGGAAGGAATCTCCTTATGCCGATTCTCCCTATCTGCGCTATACCTCTCCGGTTCCTCCCACCAACGGACCTCATGCAAACGGTTCGAGTTCTTCCGTTCCTCCCAAAGCCCCTAAAAAGGCAAAGAAGAAGGGCTCTGGTGCCGGAAAGGTTGTAGCTGCCGCTTTGGTCTTTGCCGTTCTGGGCAGCACCGCCGGTGGACTTTTGGGCACTCACCTCACCAACAACAAGTGGGAGAAGAGCAGCCAGCAGCTCCAGTCTCAGATCGACGAATTGGAGAAAAAGCAGGCAAGCGGTGGATACAAGGTATCTTCCAATGGAGCTACCGTGAATTCCGTAGCAGACGGAACCCTTATGACTCCTTCTCAGGTCTATGAACAGAATGTCCATTCCGTGGTCTCCGTCGTTAACAACGGTGTTATGAGCAACGGTATGATTCAGCAGGAGTTCACAGGCTCCGGTTCTGGCTTTATCCTCACGGAAGACGGTTATATTCTGACCAATTACCATGTGGTAGAAGGCGCCCGTACCCTCTCCGTTACCACTTATGACGATGTGACCCACGAAGCCACTCTGGTGGGCTTCGACTCCTTCAACGATGTGGCTTTGCTGAAAATTGACGCAAAGGATTTGCCCGCTGTTGTGATTGGTGATTCCAATGCTCTGAACGTTGGTGACCAGGTAGCCGCCATCGGCAACCCTCTGGGAGAGCTGGCCTCCACTCAGACCGTAGGCTATGTCAGTGCCAAGGACCGCAGCGTAACAACGGAAGGCACCACCATTCACATGATTCAGACCGATGCCGCCATTAACTCTGGTAACTCCGGTGGTCCCCTGTTCAATATGTATGGTGAGGTCATCGGCATCACCACCGCCAAATATTCCGGCTCCAGCAACTCCGGTGCTTCCATCGAGGGCATTGGCTTTGCCATTCCCATCAACGATGTAATGGCACTGGTAGAGGATCTCATGGAGTACGGTTATATCACCAATCAGGCTTATCTGGGCGTTACCGTTCAGGAGATGAACGCTGAGGTTGCCAAGGCGTATGGCCTTCCTGCCGGTCCCAGAGTTCAGACCGTAGTGGATGGCAGCTGTGCTCAAAAGGCCGGCATTCAGCCCGGTGACCTGATTATTGCTCTGGGTGACAAGGAGATTGCATCCTACTCCGATCTGGTTTATGCTCTGCGGTCCTTCAAGGCCGGAGACACCACCAAGGTTAGGGTGTTCCGCAGCGGTCAGGAATTGACTCTGGACATTACCCTGGACGAAAAGCCCGCACAAGACACCCCTAACGC
>CAUWEI010000280.1:0-1687 GCA_963557675.1 uncultured Oscillospiraceae bacterium
TTCCTATTCGCTATCTTTTTTTCTCATTTGTCACACATCATTGTAACACCTACAGAATCCAATTTTGCATTTTTTGAATACGACTTGAAATATTCGGAGTTTTGGAGTATAGTATGGATATACACGTGAAACATCGGTAGATTCTGTTACTATACTCCAGATTCTGACCACATCAGGAACGGAGGAGTAGACGTGGGCAAACATCTTGACTATCGATTTCATTATCCCGTGCTTCGTCAACGGGAGCTTTTGATCTTTCTTGGCTTTGCATTTGGCTCTACAGCAGCCTGTATATTTGCAAAGGCTGCTCCTATCGCAAATCTAAAGCCGATCTGTTTTCAGTTAACCCAAGGAAATCCACGTCTCGGAATTATAGCTGCGTGTTCCCTGCTGCCCCTTCTATTGGCAGCAGGATTTTCTGCCTTGGGTTTGACTCCATGGAATTGGTTGCTTCCTGCAGTAAGCAGCGGGTTTTTATTTTCCTTTCTTCCGTGTGCGTTTTTGTCCGCTATGGGGAGAGAAGGAATTCTTCTTGCTATAGCGTTGCTTTCCAGTCGTGCCGTTAGTTTGTGTTGTCTCTTCTGGTTTCTTCTTCGCAGAACCTCATCCAAGGATGAGAAAATCCTTTCGGATCTGCTCTACACCAGCGGAATTGGTGTGCTTAGTATCTTTGTTTACTTCTGGCTCTTTTCTCCGACAATTCGGGAATTGGGTCAGTGTATTTTACACTAATGTAAAGGAATCACCGCCATGCTCGATCTGATTTCATCCTACGAGAACTACTTGCTTCATGTGAAGCGTGCTTCATCCAACACAACATCGTCCTACTTACGAGATGTTCGCCAGTATGCCAAATGGCTTCAAGAGTCAGAGAACACCGAGCTTCAAGCTGCAACTCGGGACCAGGTCTGTAGATTTTTAACCCGTATGAGTCAACAGGGACGATCTTCAGCTACAGTTTCTCGCTGCCTTGCCAGTCTACGCAATTTTTATGCTTATTTGGTCTCTACAGGATGTTTGCTTTACAACCCTGCACAAGGAGTCAAAACGGAACATCAGGAAAAAAAGCTTCCCCAGATTCTTACCGGGCAGGAAGTGGAATTGCTCTTGGCCCAGCCATCTTGTTCGGATGCCAAAGGGTACCGAGACCGAGCAATGCTGGAAGTTATGTATGCTACCGGAATTCGAGTCAGTGAGCTGATTGACCTAAATCTGGAAGATGTAAGCTTAGATGGCGGCTTCATTCGGTGCGTGGGAAAGAAAACACGATTTATCCCCATGTACCCAGGTGCTATAAAGGCGCTTTCGTTTTACATAAAGGAAGTCCGGCCGAGCATGATGACAACTTCAGCAGAAACTGCACTTTTTTTGAATCTTAGTGGGGAAAGAATGAGCCGTCAGGGATTTTGGAAGATTTTGAAGCAATATCAGAAAACGGCCAGGATAGAGAAAGAGATCACCCCGCACACATTGCGCCACAGTTTTGCAGTACATCTATTGGAAAATGGTGCAGACCTGCAATCCATTCAGGAAATGATGGGGCATAGCGATATTTCTTCCACTCAACTTTACACCCAATTGGTACGGCAAAATCTTAAAAAAGTGTATCAAAAATGTCACCCAAAGGCATAGAAAAGGGGCTGTACAAAAAGCCCATGCAGGAAGCCCGGCTGTACGCAAATGTACA
>CAUWEI010000281.1:0-1660 GCA_963557675.1 uncultured Oscillospiraceae bacterium
CTGGCAACCGATGCGGATTTGGGCGGCATTGACGGAATCAGCTATTCCGGCTTGGCCGAGCCTCTTTCCCCGGAACCGTTTTTTGCTGCGCCGGAAAGAAGCGACATTTTCTCCAAAACCAATGTGACCTTCCTCTATGAGGACGGAACCAGCGACGTTCTCTCTGTCTCTCCCGGGGAAGGTCTGAACACCTCCGAAATCCCGGCTATTCCGGAAAAAGCAGGCTATACCTCGGAATGGGAAAACCTGAAAAGCACCGATCTTTCTTCCCTGTATTTTGATTTAACCTTCCGCCCCGTTTACACGCCTTGTCAGGTCACCATTCAAAGCAAGGCCCTCCGGGATGACCGGATTCCTCTGCTTCTGGCCCAGGGAGAATTCCCCCAGACAGAAGATTTCATGCTGGAAGCACTGGAAGAGCTTCCAGTTGTGCCGGAACCGGAGCAAGCTCTGGAAGGCTGGTCCTTCCCTTCCTTCTCGGAGGAAAGCGACACACAGCTTCGTTTTGCTTTCCCCAAGGAGCACAAGACCAGCTCCATGAAGATTCTGGTACAGAATCCGAATGGCACCTGGCGGGAAGCGGAATTTGAGGTCAACGGCAGCTATCTTGTCTTTTCCGTCCATCCCACAGAGAACGCTTTCTGTGTAGTCTATGCCCCCGCCCCCATTCCCTGGTGGGTCTATGCCGGTGCCGGTGCATTTCTGGCTGCCTTTGTGGTCATTGTGATTGTCGTTTCAAAAAAGAAACGCAAAAAACGGAAGGCTGCCAAAGTAACGAACACCGAAACAGTGGATACCCCTTAGCATACTCGCATACAAAGACCCCCCATCGAAATCGATGGGGGGCCTTCTCTATCACACTCTGAATTTCAGTCAATGATAATGCCAATGCCATTGAGCAGGTTGACCACCTCCGGAAAGGAAAACCGTGCTCCTTTCAGTTTATTGGTGGGCAAATCTACCACATATCCTCCGGCTTTTCTGAAATCCGCTCTGGACAGATCGCATCGGAAAAACTCCGTTCCATCCAGCTTGCAATTCAGAAACTTACTTCCCGTCAAATTACAGTCCGCAAACAAGGAAGCCGTGATAGTGTTGTCAGAAAACACAAACCGGGTCAAATTCATTTCTAAAAAGTGATTGTATTTCAGCTCACATTCTTCCATCCGTCTAATGGGAATGATATAGCTGCCTCCAAACATCAGTGAATTCCAGTGGATGCCGTTGAGGTAGCAGTGGGTAAATATGGAGTCCCCCATGGTGGTATGCTCAAAACCCACATTTGAAAATCTGCAATCCACAAAATTGCAATCGGTAAAGCTACAGCTTCTCACCGTGCAGTCCTCAAAGGTGCAATTTTCAAAGCTGCAATCTACAAATTCCACCCCAAGCAGTTCTTCCCCGGTGAAATCCAAATTCTGAAATAATCCATTTTCTTCATAGGACTCTAGTTCCAACATTCCACACACATCCTTTTATTTCATTCCACTTTGTGTGATTGTAATGCCAAGCTTCCCCAAAGTCAACACCTGCACATCTTACATTATCCAGCTGCCAGATTCTATTGACAATTCTATAAAAATATATTACAATTGCCTTGTTTATACAGGTTTACTGCTATTTCAAATTGAATACATTTCATCGTGTCACACGTTATGAC
>CAUWEI010000282.1:0-1658 GCA_963557675.1 uncultured Oscillospiraceae bacterium
GTATGAAGCAGAGCCTCTTTGTCCCCGGTCTCTGCCCCGAAGCAGAGCTTGTCCACGCCCAGACGATGGAGGTAGGTCACGGCTCCCTTCGCAAACCCCTCCGCCGAACGCAGGGACACATTTACAGGAAGTTCCAGAACCAAATCCGCACCGCCCAATAACGCCGCCTTGGTGCGAACCTGTCGGTTATAAACCGCAGGCTCTCCTCGCTGTACAAAGTGGCCGCTCATGATGCAGACTACCGCCGCTTGCGGAAATGTTTCCTTTACCCAGCGAATCTGCTGGGCATGACCACGGTGAAAGGGGTTATATTCACTGATAATGCCGACCGTTTCCATATATATTTCATCCTTTTAAGAAATTTAGAAAAATTTTGTAATAAGTACTTGTAGGATTTGGGAAAATGGTATAAAATAGCTGTAGGTATGTCTATCCTACCACAAGTTAGGTAAAAATGAAATCAAAGATTACAGGAGGATCCTTTAAAATGAACATTCTGGTTATCAACGCTGGCAGCTCCAGCCTCAAGTATCAGTTGATGGACCCGGAGACCGGCGCCGTTTCCGCCAAGGGCCTGTGCGAGCGTATCTACATTGACGGCCGCCTGACCCACAAGGTTGGCGACAAGAAGGTTGTCAAGGAAATCGCAATGCCCAGCCACTCCGAAGCGATCGCTGCTGTTCTGGACATTCTGGTGGACCCCGTGGACGGTGTCATCAAGAGCACCGACGAAATCGATGCAGTTGGCCACCGTGTGCTGCATGGCGGCATGAAGTTCAGCGATTCCTGCATCATTGACGATCAGGTTATCAAGGCCATTGAAGCCTGCATCCCTCTGGGACCTCTTCATAACCCCGCCAACCTCATGGGCATCCGTGCCTGCCAGGCTGTTATGCCCAAGACTCCTCAGGTTGCCGTGTTCGACACCGCTTTCCATATGACCATGCCCCCCAAGGCTTATCGTTATGCCATTCCCACCGAGTACTTTGAGAATGACGACATCCGCCGTTATGGCTTCCACGGCACTTCCCACAAGTTCATTGCCCGTCGTGCTGCCGAGCTCATGGGCACCAAGGACTTCAAGCTGGTCAACTGCCACCTGGGCAACGGTTCTTCCATGTCCGCTGTCATGAACGGCAAGTGCCAGGATACCTCCATGGGTCTGTCTCCTCTGGCTGGTGTGCCTATGGGTACCCGCTGCGGTGACATCGACGCCTGTGTGGTGCAGTTTATCTGCAACAAGTACAACATGAGCGTTGATGACTGCCTCACTATGTTGAACAAGAAGTCCGGCGTTCTGGGTATGTCCGGTGTTTCCTCCGACTTCCGTGATCTGGAAGATGGTGCTAACAAGGGCAACAAGGATTGCCAGCTGGCTCTGGACAAGTTCGCTTACGAGTGCGCTAAGTACGTTGGTGCCTATGCTGCTGCCATGAACGGCATTGATATGCTGACCTTCACCGCTGGTGTTGGTGAGAATGGCGTGGCAGTCCGTGCCGCTATCTGTGAGTACCTGGGCTTCCTGGGTGTCAAGATCGACCCCGAGAAGAACAACGTTCACGGTCAGGAAGCTCTCATCTCCACTCCGGACTCCAAGGTTCAGGTTTGGGTCATCCCCACCAACGAGGAGCTGATGATCGCTCAGGATACTGCTGAGC
>CAUWEI010000283.1:0-1647 GCA_963557675.1 uncultured Oscillospiraceae bacterium
GTACCAGAATCCGACAAAAGATACAGCATATCAAAAAATAATGAAAAAACTGGCGAAATGCACCATAATTTCTTTTACTATTGACATTTTCTTCCATAACTCGGTATAATCATAGGAACAAGCGAATGGATTGTAAGTTTGGTCAGCGTGAAAGAATAGGAGGCGTTTGAAGCATCATGAAACATTCCTTACGATTGCGCCAGGGGCTTGGAGCGCAGGGGCGGGGAACCGATATGACACAGGGCAATATTACCCGGCATATTCTATCCTTTGCTCTGCCGCTTCTGATCGGAAACCTTTTCCAACAGCTGTATAACATGGTAGACACCTGGGTGGTGGGCAATTACGTCAGCAATGAGGCCTTTTCTGCGGTCGGAACCGTAGGCCCTATCACGAATATGCTCATTGGCTTTTTTACCGGCCTTGCTTCCGGTGCAGGTGTGGTCATCAGCCAGTACTATGGCGCAGGACGAAAACAGGAGGTCCGAAACACCGTTCACACCTCTATTGCAATGACCTTGATTTTGAGTGTGGTCTTTACGGCAGTGGGCATTTTTATGGTTCCCTTTGTGCTGGATATGATTAACATGCCCAATGAGGTCATTCCGGAGGCCACCACATATCTTACTATCTACTTTGCCGGTATTTCCGGCCTCATGGTCTATAACATGGGTGCAGGTATCCTAAGGGCGGTTGGAGATTCCAAACGGCCGTTTTATTTCCTGGTCATCTGTGCGCTGCTCAATACGGTTCTGGATTTGGTCTTTGTTCTGGTATTCCATATGGGCGTTGCAGGCGTGGCATGGGCTACAATTTTGTCCCAGTTTGTGTCTGCGATCCTTGTCGTGCTGACGTTGTATCATTCCGATGAATGTATTCAGGTACGTCTGAGAGAATTGAAGCTCCATATGCAGATTCTCAAGAAGATCATTTTTGTGGGTATTCCTGCCGCACTGCAAATGGCTTTGACCGCCTTTTCCAACGTCTTTGTTCAGTCCTACATCAACCACTTCGGTGCAGACTGTATGTCCGGCTGGACGGCCTACAACAAGGTGGATGCCCTCTTACTGATGCCCATGCAGTCCATTTCTCTGGCAGCAACCACCTTTGTGGGCCAGAATCTGGGTAAAAAACAGGTGGAGCGAGCCAAAAAGGGCGTTTCTTCTGCGCTGCTTTCCTCGGTCTTGATAACGTTGATTCTCATGGTGCCTGTGGTGCTGTTTGCGCCGGGAATTGTGGCTTTCTTCAACAATAAGGGGGAAGTAATCGAATTTGGTACCTTGTTCCTGCGGTGGCTGTCTCCCTTCTACGTTCTGTGCTGTGTCAATCAGGTCTATGCCTGTGCCCTCCGTGGAGCGGGAAACAGCAAGGCGGCGATGATTATTATGCTGTCTTCCTTTGTGGCCTTCCGTCAGGTGTACCTGTTCATCATGTCCAGAGTGTGCAACGAAATCATTCCCATTGCCATGAGCTATCCTGCCGGATGGTTGGTGTGCAGTGTCCTGTGTGCCATCTATTACCACCATGTCCGTCTGGATAAAACCAGACTGGTGGAAGATGCACCAAGTGAATAACCGCTGCGGTGCTGTCCCGTTTCCTGCGGGACAGCACTTTTTTGCGGTTTTAGTCGGCTCGTATCCCCCCCCC
>CAUWEI010000284.1:0-1590 GCA_963557675.1 uncultured Oscillospiraceae bacterium
TCCTATTCGCTATTCTTTTTTCTTGTTTGTCACACATCATTGTAATACCTACAATGACGCCATCAGGAAGTAACAGTTTGCACTTGCTGAAAAATGACAAACGTGGTATGATAACCCATACACAAAAATTTCTCCATTCAAGGCTCTGTGCAGAAACAATGCAAGGAAAACGTGGCTGTTCAAAGCCTGATGATACATTATAATAAAGTGACTAGCACACTAAAGAGGAGCAATCAATGGCACAAGAAATCGAACTAAAGTACGGACTCGACGACGACATACAGTTTTCGGACCTTCTGGCAGGGATGCGTCGTACTTATCCGGGTAACTGGCAGGAAATTTCCATGCGGACCTATTACTATGACACCTCCGACAAAGCCCTTTCTTCCAAACATTGGACCTTGCGGATTCGTCTGGAAAACAATGTGGCAGTTCTCACCCTAAAAACGCCAGGTGTTGGTCTGTCCAGATGTGAATGGGAACTTCCGGAAGGAGAAATTCCCCATGATTTACCTCAATTGGTCGATATGGGAGCACCAAAGGAACTTTTGAACTTGAAACCGCTTCAAATTCTGTGCGGTGCCCGGTTCCTGCGGCACTGCTGCACCATCGAAATTCCCGGCGGTAAAGTGGAACTGGCACTGGACCAGGGTATTCTGTTGGGCGGCACCAAAGAGCTGCCCTTCTGGGAATTGGAGGCAGAGCTGAAGCAGGGAGAACCGCAGGCTCTTACCGCATGGTGTGAGGAATTGGCAAAAACCTGGAACCTTCAAGAGGAAACCCAGAGCAAATTTGTCCGAGCAAGCCGCCTTGCAGGAGGTATTTATGACTGAACTGGAACATCTGTTTTCTAAATACCGCCGACTTGTGGTATTTGACACAGAAACCACCGGCTTAAATCCAAAAAACGACGAAATTATTGAGTTTGCTGCCGCTGTTTTGGAACAGCAGAGGGACACCGTACACTGTACTCGGGAATATGACGCTTTGGTGCAGCTTCCTCAGGGCAGAACTGTTCCTCCTAAAATTGTAGAACTGACCGGCATCACCGATAGGGATTTACAGGAACGAGGCATTTCCCGGGATACACTATGCCGGGATTTGGAAGATCTTCTGGGTGGGTCGGACACCTTGCTGATTGCCTATAACGCCCACTTTGACCTCTGTTTCCTCTTTTACACCCTATCAAAATACGGAAATCCTGGTATTCTGCGAGGCAAGGACAAGCTGGACCTTTTGACCGTTTACCGGGACCGCCGAGCTTATCCCCATCGGCTGGCCTCTGCCATTACTGCCTATGGGCTGGACGATCAGGTACAAAACTCCCACCGGGCCATTGACGATGTACTGGCTACCGTTCAGGTTATGCTGGCAATGGGAAAAGAACGTGACGATTTGGAGCGATACGTCAATCTTTTTGGTTATAATGCCCGATATGGTCTGGAAGGAAAGCCCATCTCCTCTGTAACCTATCGGCCTCAGGGCTATCAGCCTGCCGGCCCGATTTATGAACTTGTATAGCATTCTCTATAAATGAAAGGGGCTGTACAAAAATGGCCCCGACTAAAATTCAGAGGTCCCGAATCGGGC
>CAUWEI010000285.1:0-1572 GCA_963557675.1 uncultured Oscillospiraceae bacterium
ATGGTGCATACTCCGCAACATAGTCAACGCTCTCTGTCTGAGGTGTATCTTTTAAGACAGACAGGATTTCCGAAGTCGTGTCTTCCATCCCTGTTACAATCCGACCATACATCTTAAATGCAGGGTCTAAATCAGAATAAATCTTCATCTTTTCATTCCTTTGCAAATTCAGCGAACAGTTCTTTGCACGCAGGATAAATCTTTTTGAACTGTTGATAACGTTTTTCGTATTTCGCAACCAAGTACGGATCCGGCTTCACGGTAGAAGTTACTCGGACAAATTCGTTACAGGCCTCCTGCACGCTTGCATATTCCCCACAAGCCACCATAGCCAGCATTGCTCCACCCATACCCGGCCCCTGCTCCGATTCCAAACATTCCAGCCCCACATTCAGGATATTGGCAATGATCTTCTTCCACAGAGGACTCTTTGCACCACCTCCGCAGATTTTGGAGGCGTTGATCGTGATTCCCAAACTTCTCGCAACCTCGACACTGTCACGAATGGCAAATGCTACCCCTTCCAGAACGGCCTGCGTCAAGTCTGTCCGAGTGGTGTCCATCGTCATTCCAATGAATGTACCACGGGCATTGGTATCATTGATAGGACTGCTTTCCCCCATGAGATATGGCAGGAAATAGACGTGATTCTCTCCAAGTTTCTCATCGCTTATGGAAGCCTGCTCTGCTTCATAATTTGATGTTTGATAGATTTCATCCATCAACCACTTGTTGCAGCTTGCCGCACTGAGCATACATCCCATCAGATGATAGCCACCGTCTGCATGTGCAAAAGCATGGAGCGCATTGTTCTGATCCACACCGAACTTTTTAGAGGAAATAAATACTGTTCCTGATGTGCCAAGACTGATATTGCATCCACCTTCCCCTACTACGCCAGTACCAACCGCAGCCGCAGCATTGTCACCTGCGCCGGCAGCAACTTTTACGTTTTCACCCAGTCCCAAAATCTTAGCAATTTCAGGCTTTACAGTTCCAATACATTGGTAGCTCTCAAAGAGCTTTGGCATCTGTTCTTCACGGACACCGCAAATCCCCAACATTTCCTTGCGCCAGCACTTATGCTCTACATCGAGCAGTAGCGTCCCAGAGGCATCGGAGTAGTCGCAGGCATGGACACCGGTAAGGATGTAATTTACATAATCCTTAGGAAGCATGATCTTTGCAATTTTTCGAAAGTTTTCCGGTTCATTTTCTTTCACCCATAGCACCTTGGGTGCAGTAAATCCGGCAAAGGCGATATTGGCCGTTAACTCAGAAAGTCTCTCCTTGCCGATTTCGTTGTTTAGATACGCTACCTGCTTTGCCGTTCTGCCATCATTCCACAGAATAGCAGGTCGAATCACATTGTCGTTTTCGTCCAGAATAACAAGGCCGTGCATCTGTCCGCCACAGCCAATCCCTGCAACATCTGTTCCATCAAATCCAGCCAACAGTTCTGGAATTCCTTCCATAATCGCCTTGCGCCAATACTCCGGTTTTTGTTGGCTCCATCCGGGGCAAGGAAATTCCAGCGGATACTCTTTTGATATGATATTTTTAATCTCACCT
>CAUWEI010000286.1:0-1540 GCA_963557675.1 uncultured Oscillospiraceae bacterium
AAATAACATCGGCATAACCATTGATAGAAGTCAGATATTCATTATTTTCATGACCGTTTCTTGCATGAATATCTAAAATCACAAATTTATATTTTCTTCCTTCTTTTTTGTACTGGTCGATTGTAAAATGAAGTTGGACACTTAAGAAAAAATCCATAGTGATATACCCGCATGATAAAATGTAGTAGCTACACAACATTTATCGAGGGAGGGCAATCACTATGGACTGCCAACATTATATCACAGATTTGCCGGAACGCAAGAAGGGGCAGCATCTTCAGCGTGAAGAAAGGGGCGCTATCCAAGTGCTGAAGCGGCAAGGACTGTCCGATAGAGCCATTGCCAGAGCACTGGGCTGTTCTCCTACCACGGTCGGGAACGAGCTGCGGCGTGGTACTCCATCCCGCAACTCGAACAAAGGTCGTGCTCCTGGATACAGTGCCAAGCGTGGAGAAGCTGCGTACCGTGCCAATCGGCTCCGTTCTCGGAAACAGCACAAGTTGCATTCCTGCGGCGCATTCGCATCTTGGGTCGCGGTTCAGGTCAGAGAACACAAGTGGTCTCTGGATGCCTGCACCGGCTACGCAAAACGCCATGGCCTGTTCTCAGCCGATGAGATGGTCTGCACCAACACACTCTACAATGAAGTGTGGGCAGGCAATCTTCCCATTGGGATCATGGAACTGCCAGAAGCCGTGAAGCGGAAGCACTACCAGTCCGCCAAACCTCGTAAAAATAAGAAAAACTACGGTAAAAGCATTGATTTGCGGCCTGAAATTGCTTCTCAACGGACAGAAGAAGGCCATTGGGAAGGCGATACCGTGGTTGGCAAGCGTGCAGGCAGGGAAGCCGTTGTGTTCTCTCTTCTGGAAAAGAAGACGCAAACCTATCTGGCTTTTCTGATTCCGGGAAAGACCAGCGAAGCTGTCATAGCAGCCATGCGGATGCTGAAAGCGGAATATGGAGACCGCTTCGCACAAGTATTCAAGACCATAACCGTTGACAATGGATCTGAGTTTGCAGACTTTGCCCAGTGTGAGGCATGGGGTACTGAGGTGTTCTTCGCCCATCCCTACACTTCATGGGAACGGCCTCAGAACGAACGCCACAACGGAATGTTCCGTGCTTTCGTTCCCAAGGGTGTCTCCATGCAGAGCTACTCCGCTGAGTACATACTGGAGGCTGCGGATGAGCTGAACGCTCGTCCCAGAAAGAAGCTGGGGTACGCAACGCCGGAGGAGCTGTTTGATGCGTTCCTTGACCGGGTGTACTCCGTGGGTAGCAAACCCGCCTGACTCAGTCAAGGACAAGCGGCTGCGCCGTGCCTGCGGCATCCTTGACAGCACCAGTCGTGCTGCCGTGTGGCAGACAAGTCCAGCTCACGCCGAACAAAATTTATTCATGCGGGTGTCCAACTTGCAGTTGCAATTTTCGTTAAAAACCGCAACAAGGTTTTCGCAAAGGTCACACAACTGCTTTCCCGAATGTAAATGTCAATGAATTTCTTTACCACTGACACTGAATTTGTTTACCAGCGTTG
>CAUWEI010000287.1:0-1538 GCA_963557675.1 uncultured Oscillospiraceae bacterium
TAGAGAAATAACGGGTATACTCTCTAAGAAAACGAAAACAAAGAGAGAAAGGAATGCTACAATGTCTGAAAACAACAAGCAAACCGAAGCAATCTATGATGCCCGAACTCTTGGTCTCGGCAAAACTGCCGTGCTAGGAATTCAGCATCTGTTTGCCATGTTTGGCGCCACAGTTTTGGTGCCTGCTCTAACGGGTTTAAACGTATCCACTACCCTGCTCTTTGCAGGTCTGGGTACGCTCCTGTTCCACCTGGTCACCGGCCGAAAGGTTCCCGCATTTCTGGGTTCCTCCTTCGCCTTTTTGGGCGGATATGCCGCCATCGCTCCCATGCTGACGGACCCGGCTACCGGAGAAGCCACCATCGCCAATACCGCTATGCTTCCATATGCCTGTGCAGGTGTAGCCGTTGCTGGTTTTGTCTATCTGATTCTGGCCTTCTTCTTTAAGCAGTTCGGCGTAAAAAAAGTCATGCGCTTCTTCCCCCCTATCGTAACAGGCCCCGTGATTATCTGCATCGGTCTTTCTCTGGCCGGTACTGCCATCGGCAACTGCCGCAGTAACTGGTGGGTGGCTATGGTTGCCATTCTGGTTGTAGTAGCCTGTAACATCTGGGGAAAAGGTATGATTAAGATCGTTCCCATCCTGCTGGGTGTGCTGGCTTCTTACCTGTTTGCCATGGTGATTGATGCGGATGCTCGGCAGAAAGTTATTCAGACGGTTGGTGCTGCTGACTGGTTTGGTCTTCCAATTATTTGGAAAAACACCGCTTTTTCCATTTTCGGCAAGGATTTTGACGGCGGTATGTTTCTGACCTCTGTGGTCACCATTGCCCCCATTGCCTTGGCTGCCATTGTGGAGCACATCGGTGATATGTGTGCTATTTCTTCCACGGTCAACAAGAATTTTGTAGCAGACCCCGGCCTGCATCGGACTTTGATGGGTGACGGCCTGGCAACCGCCCTGGCTGCCTCTTTTGGTGGCCCCGCTAACACTACCTATGGTGAAAATACTGGCGTTCTGGCCCTCAGCAAGGTCTATGACCCCATGGTGGTCCGTCTGGCCGCTGTATTTTCCGTGGTGCTGTCCTTCTGTCCTAAGTTCTCTGCTTTGATTGTAGCCATGCCTGCCGCCACCATGGGCGGTGTCAGTCTGGTGCTCTATGGTATGATTTCTTCTGTAGGCGTTCGGAACGTGGTGGAAAATCAGGTAGACTTTACCAAGAGCCGCAACGTTCTCATTGCAGCTATGATTATGTGCTTGGCTGTGGGTGTATCCTATAACGGTGCCATTACCTTCTCCATCGGCTCTATCACTCTCAGTCTGTCTGGTCTGGCTGTAGCCGCTCTGGTGGGTATCTTCATGAACGCCGTGCTTCCCGGCAAGGACTACGAGTTCGGTTCCAACGAACAGGGCGACACCGCCGTAAACTTTGGCACCAGAGCCAAAAAAGATTGATTTCTTTTATAATCAATACCAATTCACAAATTGGGGCTGTACAAAAAGCCCATGCAGGAAGCCCGGCTGTACGCAAATGTAC
>CAUWEI010000288.1:0-1527 GCA_963557675.1 uncultured Oscillospiraceae bacterium
CCCTGCAACCCTAACCGCAGAGGGGCAACCCCCTGCCGCTGTGGGTCTGTGGGGCGGCGGGGGGTCTGCCCGTCACGTCCAAAAAGAAAAGGGCGGGGGCTGTCTGCCCCCGCCGTTGTGCGGTCTGCCTGTTCTGTTTTGGTCAATCGTCCTGCCCGTCTTGCGGAACATATCCGGCGGGGGTCAACCCGATTTTTGCGGCCTTGCGCTGGATTTTGGCAAGCGTATTTTGCACGGCTTGATATGTAACGCCGAGATACGTTGCAATCGCCTTGTTGCCCTTGCCTTGCATACGTAACCGGACAATAACGGCTTGCCGGTCTGTCAATTCCAGCTTTTCAACAAGTGCGTCATAGTCTGCAACGGTCTGTGCGTCCGTGTTGTAAAGGCCGTTGCAATCATAGCCGCCAAGGTCTGCAAACTTGCCAAGCCGCCTATAAATCGTTTCCAGCCCGTCGGGGGTCAACTCTTCCAGATATGTATAGCCGTTGCGGGGGTCTGTCTGCGTTGCGCGGCTGTCCTGCACGGCTTTTCTAACTGCGCGGTAAACCTCTTGAATAGGTGTTGTTTCTGCGTCCGCATATGCGGCGCTGTCCTCTGCCTGAATGTATACACGGCGGGACAGGCGGCGCACTGTGTACTTGCTGTCAAGCCAAGGGGCGGCGGGGTCTGCATGTTCGGCGGCCTGTTCCAGAATGGCGGCGGCGGCCTCTTGTACAAGGTCTATGCCGTCCGTCAACCGTTCACGCAGGACAATACCAAGCGCCTTGTCCGCTTCCTTGTCTGCTGTCACTGTTACGGCGTCCCCGTCTGTGTTGAACGTGATACGGGTTGAACGGTCTGCAAGGGTCTTTGTGCTGTCCAGTGTGCGGCGGTCTGCCGCTATGCCGCGCTTGACGGCAAGCAAAGCGGGGTTCTGTCCGTTGTCGCTGACCTGTTCACGGTCAACGGCGGTTTTCCGTTGCGGGTCTAAACACTTGTTTAGAACAGAGTAGGCAACGGCGGTTGACAGGTCAAGCAATTCCGTGGAGTAGTCACGGCCGCTTGCAAAAGCCTGTTCAAAGTTGCGCTTGACTGTTTCAAAGTCCTTGCGGGTTTCGGTTGTGGTTGTATTCATGTTTGTACCGTCCTTTTCTGCCGGTTTGGTTTGGGTTGTGTTCGCT
Source organism: uncultured Oscillospiraceae bacterium (assembly GCA_963557675.1). Taxonomy (GTDB): domain Bacteria; phylum Bacillota; class Clostridia; order Oscillospirales; family Oscillospiraceae; genus Faecousia. The sequence goes on from CAUWEI010000288.1 coordinate 1,164, forward strand.
GTCCCCTGTGTGGTGTGGTGTGTGGAGTAGCGGCGCAACCTGTCCGGCAAGGATAATGTACCATAACGGCGGCTGGATGTCAACACTAATTTTTTGTAGCCGTCCATAGTCGCAAGGGGGCAACCCCCTGCAACCTGTTCCCCGTTGTCTGTCTGCCGTTGCTGTGCGGCCTGTTCCCCTGTTCCGTCAACACGACATTTTCGCGCTATGTCGTGTTGGGGGCGTGGTTATGGTATTTTGTCCCCCCTTGCCGCCGTGAATACTATGTAGTCGCTTCTCATCACTCTCCCCTTTCCCCTTTCACTTTTGCCCCATCCCGTCAACGAAACCCGTTGATATACATTGGTTTTCTTGTCCTCAAAAT